>NZ_CP122537.1:1031250-1375000 GCF_029853695.1 Jannaschia sp. GRR-S6-38 | reverse complement strand
CACGGGGTCGGACTTGGACATCTTCTTCGTGCCGTCGCGCAGGCTCATGATGCGGGTCGCGGCGCCCTCGATCACCGGCTCGGTGAGCGGGAAGAAATCCACCCCGTAATCGTGGTTGAACTTCGTGGCGATGTCGCGCGTCAGCTCGATATGCTGCTTCTGGTCCTCGCCCACGGGCACGTGGGTGCCGTGGTAAAGCAAGATATCCGCCGCCATCAGCGCCGGATAGGCGAAGAGGCCCAGCGACGCCGCCTTCTGGTTCTTGCCGGCCTTGTCCTTCCACTGCGTCATCCGCCCCATCCAGCCCATGCGCGCGACGCAGTTGAACACCCAGCCCAGCTGCGCGTGCTCGGGCACCCGGCTCTGGTTGATCAGGATCGACCGCTCCGGATCGATCCCCGAGGCGAGGAACCCCGCGCAAAGCTCGCGCGTGTTATGCGTCAGGTCCGCCGGCTTCTGCGGCACGGTGATCGCGTGCAAATCGACCATGCAGTAGATCGTCTCGTGCGTGCCGCGGTTCTGCCAGTCGACGAAGCGCGTCATCGCGCCCAGGTAATTGCCCAGCGTGAGACCGCCCGACGGCTGGATGCCCGAGAAGACGCGCGGGGTGAACTGGGACATGTGCGGCCTCCGGAGGGCTGGCATCGGGCTGGGCGATCGCTTAGCCACCGGGGCCAGCGCCGTCAACGCGAGGCCCCCAATGCAGACCGATCCGCGCAACCAGAGCCCGTTCAACACCCTGCCGCCCGTGGTCACCGCGCTGGCCGTGGTCATCGTCGGGATCGAGCTTCTGTTCTTCGCCGGCACTGCCGGCTTCGTCGGCGGGCGCGACGCGGTGGGCTGGCGGCTGAACGCGATCCGCGACTGGGCGGTGATCGACCCGGTCTGGTCGTGGATGTGGGCCAACATGGCCTTCCCCCCGGGCGAGGCCGCGCGCTGGCTGGCCTATCCGCTGATCCATAACGGCTTCACCCATGCCGCGCTGGTCGCCGTCTTCGTGCTGGCGCTGGGCAACGCCGTGGCGCCCGTCTATCGCGGCTGGCGGGTGGGGCTCTTGTTCTTCGGTCCGGCGCTGGCGGGCGGGCTGGCCTACGTGATCGTCTGGAACGCGGACGCGCCGCTTTTCGGCGGCTATCCCGGGGCCTACGGCCTGATCGGGGCCTTCACCTATCTCACCCAGCGCGGCCTGACCCGGGCCGACCCGTCCCGCGCCTTCCTCCTGATCGGGCTGCTCTTGGCGATCCAGCCGGTCTTCGGGCTGCTGACCGGTGCGGGGTTCAGCTGGCTCCCGCTCTGGACGGCGGACCTGGCGGGTGCGGCGGCGGGCTACGCGCTGGCGGGAGCGATGTTCCCCGGTGCGATGGCCCGCCTGCGCGACCGGCTGCGTCACCGCTGACGGCGCAACGCGCCGCTGAGCTCGACGAACCGGACCGCCCCGAAGAGCTGGGCCAGCGCGAAATACGACGCGATCCCCATGCCGACCAGCAGCGCCAGCGCCAGCGCCCGCCAGCCGCTTCCGAAAAGCGGCCCGAGCGCGAGGTTCGCGACCCAAAGGACCAGCCCCATCCCGACCGAGGCCCAGGCGATGCGCCAGCCCCGCGACCGCGCCCGCCGGTCCAGCGTCGCGACCGGCCCCATCTGGCGCGCGCCCAGCCACAGAAGGACCACCATCGCCCAGGCGGCCAGCGTGGTGCCCAGCGCGGCGGCGGCGAAGCCGATGATCGGGGCCAGGCCGATCGCCACGGCGGCGTTCACGATCAGCGCTGCCACCGCGTAGCGCAGTGGGCGGCGCGTGTCCTCGCGCGCGAAATAGAGCGGCTGTAGCACCTTCTGCAGCACGAAGGCCGGCAGGCCCAGCGCGTAGATCATCAGCGCGACCGCCGTCGCCGCGCTGTCGTCCGGCCCGAAGGCGCCGCGCTCGAACAAGACCGACACGACGGGCAGCGGCACCACCAGGAGCGCGACCGCGGCGGGCAGGGTCAGGAGCCAGGCGAACTCGAAGGCGCGGCTATAGGCGTAGCGCTGTCCCTCGGCATCCTCGGCGCGGACGCGGCGGCTGAGGTCCGGCAGCAGGACCACGCCGATGGCGATGCCCACGACGCCGAGCGGCAGCTGGTACAGCCGGTCGGCATAGTTGAGCCAGGCTACCGCGCTCTCGAAATAGCTGGCCACCTGCCGCCCCACCAGGAGGTTCACCTGCACCACGCCGCCCGCCAGCGCCGCCGGCGCGGCGATGACCAGCAGGCGCTTCAGATCCGGGGTCAGCCGCGGGCGCTTGCGCGGCAGCAGCCGGTGCCCGGCCCGCGCCGCCGCCCACCAGACGATGCCCAATTGCACCGCGCCGCCCAGCGGCACCGCCCAGACCAGCGCGCGGCCATAGATCAGCTCGGGCACCGGAACCGCCATCGGCATCAGCCCGGGGAAGGCCCAGACCAGCCCCATCGCGCCGATGAAGACGAGGTTCAGAAGCGCCGGTGCGAGCGCCGCGGCGAGGAAGCGGTTGTTGGAATTCAGGACCCCGGAGATCAAGGCCGCCAGGGAAATCAGCAGGATATAGGGAAAGGCGATCCGGCCATAGGTGACTGCGAGCGCGAAGCGCGCGTCGTCGACGAAGCCCGAGGCCATGGCCAGGACCAGCGCGGGCATGAAGACGATGCCCAGCACGCTGAACAGCGTCAGGATCATCACCATCCCCGCCACCGCGTCGCGCGCGAACTGATCCGCCTCCGCCCCGTCGGCCTCGAGCTTCTTGGCGTAGAGCGGCACGAAGGCCATGTTGAACGCCCCTTCCGCGAAGAAGCGGCGGAACATGTTGGGCAGGCTGAACGCCACGAAGAAGGCCTCCGCCACGGCGCCGGTGCCGAGGAAGCGCGCGATCAGGATGTCGCGGGCGAAGCCCAGGATGCGGCTGAGCAGGGTCCAGCCGCCGACGGTCAGGAAGCCTTTGACGAGACGGGGGGCCATGTCAGCTGCGGGGGCGGATCGGGGGCGTCATGCGGACCTCCTACAGAACCCGCAAGGCGGCGGGAATGGGGATCAGAACGGGTCGGATTTCATGGGTGATCCAAGGGTGATCTACGGGTGATCCGCGTCCGATGCGATTTGCGCATGGAATTTCGGTCTCCGGGCACGATCTGTGCGCGAATGCGGAGGGGGGCCGAGGGTCCGAAGCGTCCGGACCCGTGGCGCGGAGGCGCCTTGCGGCGGGAGCCCGCGATACGGCGGCAGCGGCACAGGGGGGGCGTCACGCCTTGAGCTGGGCCATCCCCTTCGGATCGACGCTGGACGCCGCGACAAGATCGCTCCAGAGCGCGCGGGGGATTTCGGCATCCGCGACGGCGCGCCGGACGCGACGGGTCGCGGCCCTGTCGGGGAGAGTCTGCGGAGAGAGCGCGGCCGGGTAATGACGGCCGTCGATCGAAGCGGATCGGCTGTGAAACGGGTCAGTGAACGGTCTTCACGACGCAACGGCGCAGGCCCCAGCCGCGGGTCAGCTTGGCGGCCTTGAGCGCCTTCGCTACCCGGTCGGACACGAACAGCGCATCATGAAATCGGTCGTCGAGCCACATCTGCGGCGCGTCGTCGCGCGGTGGTAGGACGACCAGCGCGTCGTCCATGTCGGTCGCGCTGATCATGTGGATCTCCTCGCCGTCATGGGTGTGGCCATGCAGTCTATCGCTGATCCCGTAGGACTCCTCGGCCACCACGTCGTGGCGGCAGGTCAGTACCTGCAAAACGGACAGCTCCGCTCCCGGCCCCGAGCGGCGCGGTCCGCGCGGCGTTCAGCACCTCGACGGGAAAGAAGCGCAGCGGGCCGGGGTCGAGCTTTTCGAGCAGGGCCCGGGTCTCGGCAGTGACGACATAACGGCCGAACATCTTCATGAAGGGTTGCGGCGTCTGCGGTTTATTTCGCCCCGGCCTGAGCGCGAACTGCTCACCTACCTCTGCGGCGCTCAAGTCCCGACCGGATCTGTAGGCCGCCAGAAACTGCGTGGACCGCGCAGCGTTCTCCTTCCTTTTGTCATTCGACAGGTTCGCCTTGTCCTCGTCATGCCGTCCGATCGGATAGATCGGCTTCGCCGCGCTTACGGCCACGCTCCCGCTCGCGAACCAGGTCTTTGCCGGTCTTGCCTTCTGATCGCTCACGCCCCCGCACGCTCCGCCGCGCGGGTGATGGCGGCGCGGAGCTTGCGTTCCAACGCCTCCTGCCGGGAGCGGGACCAGAGCTTCAGGCCGAACAGGTCCTTGACGTAGAACACGTCCACCACCTGCGCGCCGTAGGTGGCGATCACGGCCTGGGCGATGGTGATGTTCGACTGCGCGAGCACCTGCGTCAGGTCGTAGAGCAGGCCGGGCCGGTCGCGGGTATCGACCTCGATGATCGTGTAGATCTCGGAGCCCTCATTGTCGAAATCGATGCTGGTCTGGACCTGGAACTTGCGCTCGCGCTTCTTGATCTCGCGGCCTTCCAGCGCCGCGCGGGTGGCGACCTCGCCGCGCAGGATCTTCTCGATCATGCCGCGCAGGCGGGGCAGGCGGGTCGCCTCGTAGGGGTGGCCGTCGCCGTCCTGCAGCCAGAAGACCGAGACCGCGAAACCGTCCTTCGAGGTATAGGTGCGCGCATCCACGATATTGGCGCCCACGAGGCTGAGCGCGCCCGCCAGCCGCGAGAAGATGCCCGGATGGTCCTGGCAGGCCATCAGCACGCGGGTCGCGTCCCGCTCCTCGTCGGCCTCCAGCTCGACGCGGACCTCGCCGTCGGGCAGATCCTGCAGAAGCTCCGCGAAACGCACCTGCGCGGCGGTGGGGATGCCCTGCCAATAGGGGCCGTAATGGCGCCCGATCTCGGCGCGCAGCCGCGCCTCGGGCCAGTCGGGCAGCGCCTCGCGGAAGAGCTTCTTGGCGCGCGCCTCGCGGGTCTCGCGGTTGACGTCCTCGAGCCCGTTCTCGAGCGCCGAGGCCGTGGCGCGGTGCAGCGCGCGCAGCATCTGCGCCTTCCAGTTGTTCCAGACATAGGGCCCCACGCCGCGGATGTCGCAAACCGTCACCACGGTCAGCAGGTCCAGCCGCTCGCGGGTCTTCACCGCCTTGGCGAAGTCGCGCACGGTGCGCGGATCCGAGATGTCGCGCTTCTGGGACATGTCGGACATCAGGAGGTGATGGCGGACCAGCCATTCGACGGTTTCGACCTCCTTGGGCTTGAGCCCCAGGCGCGGCGCCACGCTGCGCGCGATGCGGGCGCCCAGCACGGAATGGTCCTCGGGCCGGCCCTTGCCGATATCGTGCAGGAGAAGCGCGACGTAGAGCACCCGCCGGTTCACCCCTTTCGACAGGATGTCGGAGCAGAGCGGCAGGCTCTCGACCAACTCGCCCCGCTCGATCTGCGCGAGGTTCGAGATCACCTGGATCGTGTGCTCGTCCACCGTGTAGCTGTGATACATGTTGAACTGCATCATCGCGACGATGGGCGCGAATTCGGGGATGAAGGCCGAGAGGATCTCGAGCTCGTTCATCCGACGCAGCGCCCGCTCGGGATTGCCGTGCTTCAAGAGCAGCCCCAGGAACAGCCGTCCCGCCTCGGGCGCCTCGCGCAGGTCGCGGTCGATCAGGTGGCGGTTGGCGGCCAGCAGGCGCATCGCGTGCGGATGCAGCAGCAGGCCGGTGCGGAGCGCCTCCTCGAAGATGCGCAAGAGGTTCAGCTTGTCGCCCAGGAAGGCGGCCTCATCGGCCACGTCGAGCCGGCCCTGCCGCTCGGCATAGGGGGCGCGGACCCGGCGGCGGCGTTTGAACAGCGCCATCAGGCCGGGTTCCTGCTTGGTGTTGTCGGCCTCCAGCGCCACCAGCACGATGCGCGTCAGCTCGCCCACACGGGTGGCGTGGCGGAAATAGGCCTGCATGAAATGCTCGACCGCGCGCCGCCCGCCATGGTCGGAATAGCCCATGCGCTCGGCCACCTCGACCTGCATGTCGAAGCTCAGCATGTCGGCGGCGCGGCCGGCGATCAGGTGCAGGTGGCAGCGCACGCACCACAGGAAGCGTTCGGCGGCTTCGAAGGCCTCGAACTCGTCGCGGGTGAAGACGCCCATTTTCACCAGCATCTCGGTCGAGCGGACGTGGTAGCGATATTTCGCGATCCAGTAGAGCGTCTGCAGGTCGCGCAGCCCGCCCTTCGCCTCCTTGACGTTCGGCTCGAGGATGTAGCGCTGGCCGCCCTGCTTGCGGTGCCGCTCGGCCCGCTCGGCGAGCTTCGCCTCGATGAACTCGCCCGCCGTGCCCTCGAAGAGATCCGCGCGCAGCCGCGTCTCCAGCGTCGCGGCGAGCTTCGCGTCGCCGCAGATCGGGCGATGTTCCAGCAAGGCGGTGCGGATGGTGATGTCCTCGGACCCGAGGCGCAGGCAGTCCTTCACCGTCCGGGTCGAATGCCCGACCTTCAGCTTCAGATCCCACAGGATGTAGAGCATCGATTCCACGACGTTCTCGACCCAGGGCGTCAGCTTCCAAGGCGTCAGGAACAGCAGGTCCACATCCGAATGCGGCGCCATCTCGCCGCGGCCGTAGCCGCCGACGCCGAGGACGGCCAGCCGCTCGCCCTCGGTCGGGACCGGGTTGGGGTGCAGCGCGGCGGTGGCGACCAGCCAGGCGCATTGCACCAGCCGGTCGGTGAGAAAAGCGTAGGACTTGGTGACCCGTCGGGCGCGCGTGGGATCGGCCTCGAAACCGGCGCGGATCGCCTCGCGGCCCCGGTCGCGCGCGGCGCCCAGGATCGCGACGGCGGCGCGCTGGGGCGCCTCGCCCGCCATCGCCGCCGCCAGCTCGGCCAGGACCGCGGCATCGTCGAAGATCGCCGCCGGCGCCGCGATCAGCGACGCCGTCGGGCCGGCGGGCAGGTTGTCGGGTGTGAGGGCGGGGCCGTTACGAACCGGCGCCGCCGAAGCTGTTCGGGGCAGGGCTGACCACCTGTAGCTGACGGTTCACGATCTGGGCGACGGCCAGCGCGCGCTGGTTGGTCCCGTCACTCCGCAGGCGGAATACCCCGTTCGTGCCGGCAAAGCCAGCGCGGCTGGTCAGGCTGGCGCGGCCCACGGTGGCGCCGCGGTTCGCGATCGCGCCGATCGCCGCCATCCCGTCATAGGCGAGGCCCGCCAGCGGGTGTGGCCCGCCGCCATAGGCAGCGCTGTAGCGGGCGTTGAACTGCCGCGACGGCGCGGGGTCGGGCAGCGCGAAATAGCCGCCCTGCAGGCCCGGCAGGGCCACGGCCTCGGCCGGGATGTCCCAGCGGGTGAGACCCAGGAAGCGGAACTCCTCGCCGCCCAGCCCGGCCTCGGACAGAAGCTGCGAGATCACCGGCAGGTCGCCGGAGGTGTTTCCGGTCAGGAAGACCGCGTTCGAATTGGTCGCCCGCGCCTGGCTGACGATGGTCGGGACCGCGGCGGAGATGCCCGCCTGGCT
The DNA here is from genome assembly GCF_029853695.1 of Jannaschia sp. GRR-S6-38. Classification (NCBI taxonomy): domain Bacteria; kingdom Pseudomonadati; phylum Pseudomonadota; class Alphaproteobacteria; order Rhodobacterales; family Roseobacteraceae; genus Jannaschia; species Jannaschia ovalis. The sequence continues at coordinate 1,367,551 of NZ_CP122537.1, read as the reverse complement.
GAGTTCGTAGGGGACGGAGCCGGTAATCTGCGCGCCGGTGCGTCCGGCGGCGCGGGCCACGGCGGCCTGGGCGATCTGCCCGGTGGCGTCGGCCGCGTGGGTGACGAGCACGCGGTTGCGGCCCTGGCCGGCGGCGAAGCCCAGCACGCGCTCGGCGGTGTTCTCGAAGGTGGCGCCCAGCACCCAGACATTGCCGCCTGCCACCGAGGTGTTGTTGGAGAAGCTCAGCACCGGCACGCCTGACCCCGAGGCGGCCACGCCCGCCGCGGCGGCGTTGTCGGCATAGAGCGGGCCGAGGATCACCTGCGCGCCCTCGGCCACGGCCTGCGCCGCCGCGCTCGACGCGCCGGCGGCGGTGCCCTGGGTCGGGTAGACCGTCAACTCGACCACGCCGCCGCCCAGGTCGTTGGCCGCCAGCCGCGCCGCGTTCTCGAGGCTGCGGGCGACGCCCGCATCCGAGCCGCGCGCCGAGCCGTAGGGCACCAGCAGCGCGACCTGCGTCACGCCTGACCCCTGGCGCCCGTCGGCCCCGCTGCCTTCGCCCACGCCCTGCACCGAGGGGTTGCAGGCGGCCAGCGCCACGGTCGCGGTGGCCAGCGCGGCGAGCTTGCGCGCCCGGCGGGCCAGTGACACGGATAGGCGGCGGATGGGTGTGATGAGCATGGTTCGGGCTCCCGGGATGGCCCTTGGGCGGGCGTCATTGCGTGGCGATTGTTTCGCGGCGGACGCTAATCCGCCGGGCGGGGCGAGTAAACGACGGAAGGGGAGGCGCGCGGGAAATGGCGGAGGCGGAGCGGATCGAGCCGGGGCTGCACCTGGTGGCGGTGCCCATCGGGGCGGCGCGCGACATCACGCTGCGCGCGCTCGACATCCTTGCGGGCGCGGATGTGCTGGCGGCCGAGGACACGCGCTCGCTGCGCCGGCTGATGGAGATCCACGGCATCGCGCCGGGCGACCGGCCGATCCTCGCCTATCACGACCATAACGGCCCCGCGGTCCGCCCCCGGCTGCTGGCCGCGCTGCGCGAGGGCAAGTCGGTGGCCTACATGTCCGAGGCGGGCACGCCGCTGGTCGCCGATCCGGGCTTCCAGCTTGGCGTCGAGGCGCGGGCCGAGGGGCTGACGGTGCGCGCCGCACCCGGCGCCAGCGCGGTGCTCGCGGCGCTCTGCGTGGCAGGGCTGCCCACCGACCGCTTCCTCTTCGCGGGCTTCCTGCCGCCGAAATCGGCGGCGCGGCGCGCGGCGCTGGCCGAGCTCGGCGCGGCGCCCGCGACGCTGGTCCTCTATGAGAGTCCCAAGCGCCTCGCGGCGCTCCTGCGCGACGCGGCCGAGGTGCTGGGCCCGCGCGAGGCCGCGGTCTGCCGCGAGCTGACCAAGCGCTTCGAGGAGGTGCGCCGCGGCACGCTCGACGCCCTCGCCGCCGCCTATGCGGCGGAGACGCCGAAAGGCGAGATCGTCGTCGTCATCGACCGCGCCGCCCCCGCGACGCTGGACGCGGCGGCGCTGGAGGCGGCGCTGGCGGCGGCGATGGAGACGGAAAGTCTAAAATCTGCGGTAAAAACGGTTAGCGAGACGCATGGGATTGCGCGTAACCTCGTCTACGAGACGGCGCTGCGGATGAAGGATCGGACATGAGCGGGACCACCTCCTACCACGCGGGCGTCGCCGCCGAGGATTGCGTCGCGCGGCATTACGCGAAATCGGGACATGCCATCGCCGCCCGCCGCTGGCGCGGCAAGGGCGGCGAGATCGACGTGATCGCGCAGGCCGGCGGCGAAACCGTCTTCGTCGAGGTCAAGCGCAGCGACACCCACGCGGCGGCGGCGCTGCGGGTCTCGGACCGGCAGATCCGCCGGCTTTTCGATTGCGCGGGCGAATATATGGGCACGCTGCCCGACGGCCTGCTGAGCGCAGTGCGCTTCGACGTGGCCCTGGTCGACGCGCAGGGCCGGATCGAGATCCTGGAGAACACGCTGGCCGCTTGACGCGCCGGCATCCCTGCGGCTCCCGGCGTCGCGCCGCGCGGCACCGCGTTCGGGGCGAGCCCCCGCGGCATCGCCGCCGCGACATTGCCCCCCGCCATGGGTTGCGCCATCTAGGCCGGGCAGAGCCCCGCGCCGAGGATGCCGCCCATGACCCGCTCCACCCCGCTCAAGGTCGCGTTCCAGATGGATCCGATCGAGCATGTCGATATCGACGCCGACAGCAGCTTCCGCCTCGCGCTCGAGGCGCAGGCGCGCGGCCATGCGCTGTGGTACTACCAGCCCGAGCACCTGGCCTATGACGAGGGCCGGATCCTCGCGCGCGGGCAGTCGATGGCGCTGCGCCGCGAGAAGGGCAATCACGTCACGCTGGGCGCGCGCGAGGAGCTGGACCTGACCGAGATGGACGTGGTCTGGCTGCGCCAGGATCCGCCCTTCGACATGTCCTACATCACCTCGACCCACCTGCTGGACCGGGTCCATCCCGGGACGCTGGTCGTCAACGACCCGACCTGGGTGCGCGGCTGGCCCGAGAAGCTGATGGTGCTCGACTTCCCCGAGCTGACTCCGCCCACCATCGTGGCCCGCGACCTCGACACGCTGCGCGCCTTTCGCGCCCGGCACGGGGACGTGATCCTGAAGCCGCTCTACGGCAATGGCGGGGCGGGCGTGTTCCGCCTCAAGTCGGGCGATCCGAACCTCGCCTCGCTGCACGAGCTGTTCTCGACGATCAACCGCGAGCCGTTGATCATGCAAAAATACCTGCCCGCCGTCACCAAGGGCGACAAGCGCGTCATCCTGGTCGACGGCGAGCCGGTGGGCGCGATCAACCGCGTCCCGGCCGAGGGCGAGACGCGCTCGAACCTGCATGTCGGCGGGCGGCCGGAACCCATCGCGCTCACGGATCGCGACCGCGAGATCTGCGCCGCGATCGGCCCGCGGCTGCGCGAGGCGGGGCAGATCTTCGTGGGCATCGACGTGATCGGCGACTGGCTGACCGAGATCAACGTGACCTCGCCCACGGGCTTGCAGGAGCTGGAGCGCTTCGACGGCACCAATGCCGCGGGGCTGATCTGGGAGGCGATCGAGGCGCGGCTGGACTGACCGGGCGGCCTTCGCTCGACCGGATAGGGGCCAGCCCGTCGCCGGTGGTTCTCGAACCAATGGCGCCCCACCGGCGACCCCCGGGATATTTCGGGACAAAGGAGCGTCGTCCGGCCCCCGGGGGTCAGATCGCCGCGACCAGCCGGTAGCCCAGCGCCTCGGCGATATGGGGCCGCCGCACGGTCGCGTCCCCGCTCAGATCGGCGATGGTGCGCGCGACCTTCAGCACCCGGTGATAGCCGCGGGCCGACAGCCGGAAGCGGTCGGTGGCTTTCAGGAGCATGTCGCGCCCCTCGGCGTCGGGGGCGGCGACCTCCATCAGCGCGTCGCCCGCGATATCGGCATTGACCCGCACCTGGTCCGACCCGGCATAGCGCGCCGCTTGCCGCTCGCGCGCCGTGGCGACCCGGGCCGCGACCTCGGCCGAGCTGTCGCCCCCGGCCGGCAGCGACAGGTCCGAGACCTCGACGGCGGGCACTTCGAGCCGCAGGTCGAACCGGTCCATCAGCGGGCCCGAGATCTTGCCCATGTAATCCTCGCCGCAATTGGGCGCGCGCGAACAGGCGCGGCCCGCGTCGAACAGCATCCCGCAGCGGCAGGGATTTGCCGCGGCCACCAGCAGGAAGCGGCAGGGGTAGCGGACATGCGCATTGGCCCGCGCGATCACCACCTCGCCGGTCTCGATCGGCTGGCGCAGGGTTTCCAAGACGGCGCGGGGGAATTCCGGAAGCTCGTCCATGAAGAGCACGCCGTTATGCGCGAGGCTGATCTGCCCCGGTCCGGCCTTCTTGCCGCCGCCGACGATGGCCGGAACCGAGGCGGTGTGATGCGGCTCCTGGAAGGGGCGGGCCTGCAGGATGCCGCCTTCCTCCAGCGTGCCGGCCAGCGAGTGGATCATCGAGGTTTCGAGCGACTCCGCGGGCGAGAGCGGCGGCAGGAGGCCGGGCAGGCGCGCGGCCAGCATCGATTTCCCGGCGCCGGGCGGGCCGACCATGAAGAGGTGGTGCCGCCCGGCGGCGGCGATCTCGAGCGCGCGCTTGGCGCGTTCCTGCCCGCGCACGTCGCGCAGGCAGAGACCCGACGGCGCGGGCGCGACCCGGCCCGAGCGCGCCTCGGGCAGCGGTGCGTTGCCCGTCAGGTGGTCGATCAGCGCCTTGAGCGAGGCCGCGCCGTAGACCGAGGCCGCGGCGACCCAGGCCGCCTCCGGCCCGCAGCCCTCCGGGCAGAAGAGCGAAAACCCGAGCGCCCCGGCCGTGACCGCCGCGGGCAGGGCGCCCGCCACCGCGACCAGCCCGCCATCGAGCGACATCTCTCCGATGCTGACGGCCTGCGCGACCGGGTCGCCCGGCACGATTTCCAGCGCGGCGAGCAGGCAGAGCGCGATCGGCAGATCGAAATGCGCGCCTTCCTTTGGCAGGTCGGCGGGCGAGAGGTTCACGGTGACCTTCTTCGAGGGCAGCGCGATGCCGAGTTCGGACAGGGCCGTGCGGATGCGGTCGCGCGCCTCGGAGACGGCCTTGTCGGGGAGGCCGACGATCGAGAAGCCCGGCAGGCCGGGCGAGACGGCGCATTGCACCTCGACGGGGCGCGCCTCCAGCCCCTCGAAGGCGACCGTCGTGGTGCGTGCCAGCATGCGCTCGTTCCCCGTGATGCGGGGTAAGGGTTAACGCGGCGCGCCTTTACGAATCGTAAATGTCCATGAAGGCGGGCCAGGCGGCGGGGTCGGCCACGGTCTTGTCGCGGCAGAAGGCGTTGCAGAACCCCCAGACGCGGCCGCCGGCCTCCATGAAATGCGCGACCGGCTTGCCCGAATAGGGGCAGGCGGCATTCACGGAAGGGCCCTGAGGGACGGCGCGGGCCGGAATGCGGTCGGGCATTGGGAAGGCGGCGGTCGGCAGCCCCTTGTCGTAGACGTCGAGCGTGCGGTTCTGCGCCTCGCCCATCGCGCGCCAGCGGCGCAGCGGCGGGTGGGCCAGATGGGCGTCGACATAGGCGCGCGCCGCCTCCGATACCGGCAGCCCGTAGCCCGCGATACGCATGGCGACCGGCGCGTAGAAGGCATCCGCCGCCGAATAGGCGCCGAAGAGCCAGGGCCCGTCCCCGGCCATTTCGCGGGCGGCGGCCCAGACCGCCTCCAGCCGGGCGAGATCGGCGCGAACGCCGTCCTCGGCCGCGAAGCCCTTCCAGAAGACGCGCAGGTTCATCGGGCAGGCGCCGCGCAGCGCGGTGAAGCCCGAATGCATCTCGGCGGTGACCGAACGGGCCAGCGCGCGGGCGCGGGGGTCGGCGGGCCAGTGGCCGGCCCGGGGATGCGCCTCGGCCAGCCCCTCGGCGATGGCGAGGCTGTCGGACCAGATCCCGCCCTCGGGCGTGCGCACGACCGGGACGGTCCGCGCAGGCGGCCAGTCGGTGAGGGCGGCGGCAAAATCGTCGGAATACATCCGCACATGGTGCAGCCGCACCGGCAGGCCGAAGGCGTCGAAGAGGAGCCAGCCCCGCAGGCTCCAGGAGGAATAGGCGCAATCGCCGACGAGCATTTCGTATGTCATGGATCCGGCCTAGCCCGGCCCGTGTCCTTGGGGAAGTCCGATCAGGGGTGGCGGTTGGCGAAGACCGCGCGGGGGCCGTCGGGCGCGAGGTCGATCCGCGTCAGGCTGAGATTGTCGATCTTCTGCGCCAGCGCGTCATAGGGCGGCCGACCGGTCGCGGCGGCCCATTGCGTCAGGATGACGCCCATATGCGCCACGACGATCAGGTCGGGCCCGCCCGCCAGCCGCGCCAGCGCGCCCCGGACGCGGGCGGTCACGTCGTTCCAGCTTTCGCCGTTCGGGGCGCGATGGGCGCCCGGGCGCTCGAAATAGGGGCGCAGCCGGGCCTCCTCGATCTCGGACCAGTGGCGGTCTTCCCAGTCGCCGTAATGGAACTCGCGCAGGGCGGGCTGATGCGGCAGGCGCGGGCGCGCGGCCTGGATCGCGTCGGCGGTGGCGGTGGCGCGCCGCAGATCGCTGCTGACGACGGGGGCGTGGGGCAGGGCGTCCGACAACCGCGCAAGCGCGGCGCGGTCGGACAGGTCGGCGGGCAGGTCGGTCCAGCCCACCAGGTTCTTCGAATGGGTCGGCCCGTGCCGGATCAGCCAGAGCCGCGTCATTTCAGCCGCTGCGCCAGCCCGGCGGTGACGAGCACCACGCGGTCGGCCGCCCGGGCGAGCCTCTGGTTCAGCGCGCCTTGTTCGCGCTGGAACCGGCGGGCCAGCGAATTGTCGGGGGTGACCCCGCCGCCTACGTCATTTGACACGACGACGAAGCCGGCCGGGCTGTCCGCGACATGGGCGAGCCAGGCCTCGGCCGGCTCGTGCCAATCCGCATCGGCCATGATTTTGTTGGTGAGCCACATTGTCGCACAATCGATCAGCCAGACCTCGCCGTCGCGGGCCGGTTCGCAGGCCGCGGCGAGGTCCAGCGGTGCCTCGACGAGACGCCATTCGGGGCCGCGGCGCGCCGCATGGGCCTTGATCTTGTTCGACATTTCCGCGTCGAGCGCTTGCGCCGTCGCGACATAGACCGGCGCGGCGCCGGTGGCGCGGACCGCAGCTTCGGCCCAGTCGGATTTTCCGGAGGCGGCATGTCCCAGGACAAGCGTCAGACCGTCTTTCACATCCATGTGAGGGAACTTTCTTCCGTCGAGCGCAGTAGGTGCCGCGTAACGGCTGTCAAGGCTCGCCCGAGCCACCGACCAGATCACCGCGGGGAGTTTCGACCGGATGGCACTCGACTTCAATCAAGATATGTCCCTGTCCCGCCGCGCCATGAAGGCAGAGCTTCTGGACGCCGAGACGGAACTGCGTCTCGCCTATGCCTGGCGCGACGAGCGCTGCGAGGAAAGCCTGCATCGCCTGATCACCGCCTACATGCGGCTAGCTATCTCCATGGCGGCGAAGTTCAAGCGCTACGGCGCGCCGATGAACGACCTGATCCAGGAAGCCGGCCTGGGCCTGATGAAGGCCGCCGAGAAGTTCGACCCCGACCGGGGCGTGCGCTTCTCGACCTATGCCGTCTGGTGGATCAAGGCGTCGATCCAGGATTACGTGATGCGCAACTGGTCGATGGTCCGCACCGGCTCGACCAGCTCGCAAAAATCGCTCTTCTTCAACCTGCGCCGTGTGCAGGCCCGGCTGGAGCGCGAGGCGCTGGCTGAAGGCCGCATCCTCGACCGCCAGACCATGCGCGAGATGATTGCCAAGGAAGTCGGCGTGCCGCTGCACGATGTCGAGATGATGGAAGGCCGGCTTTCGGGCTCGGATTTCAGCCTCAACGCGACGCAATCCTCGGACGAGGAAGGCCGCGAGTGGATCGACACGCTGGAAGACGATGCCGAGCAGGCCGACAGCCATGTCGAGTTGAAGCACGACAACGCGATGCTGCGTGAATGGCTGCTTTCGGCGCTGTCCTCGCTCAACGACCGCGAGCGCTTCATCGTCCGCGAGCGCAAGCTGCGCGAGGATCCCCGCACGTTGGAGAGCCTTGGCAACGAGCTGTCGCTGTCGAAGGAGCGGGTGCGCCAGCTGGAGGCCGCGGCCTTCGCCAAGATGCGCAAGTCGCTGGAGAAGCAGTCCCGCGAAGTGCTGGGCTTCCTCGTGTGAGAGGCGCCTTCGGGGCGCTCGTCGCGCTGGCCCTGGCCGGCGCCGCGGGCGCCCAGACCCTGCCCGAGTTGCCGCCGGCCGAGATCTACGTGATCGGCGAGCAGCACGACAATCCGACCCACCACAAGATGCAGGCGGCGCTCGTGACCCGGATCGCGCCGACGGCGGTCGTGTTCGAGATGCTCGACGCGGACCAGGCCGCGCGGATCACGCCCGGGGTGACGCGCGACGCCGCGACGCTGGGGCCGCTTCTGGACTGGGCCGAGAGCGGCTGGCCCGACATCGCCTATTACGCCCCGATCATGGCGGCCACTGACGCCCCGATCCTCGGCGCGGCCGGGCCCGCGGACGACCTGTCCGGCTACGGTCTCGACGCCGCCCTGCCCGACGATCAGCAGGCCGCGCGCGAGGCGCTGCAGGCCGCGTCCCATTGCGGCGCCCTGCCTGAGGAGATCCTGCCCGACTTCGTCGCCCGACAGCGCGCTCTCGACGCGCAATTCGCCGACCGGACGCTCGCGGCGCTGGACCGATACGGCGCGCCGGTCGTGCTGATCACCGGGAACGGCCATGCGCGCGCCGATTGGGGCGTCCCGGCCGCCATCGCGCGGGTCCGGCCCGAGGTCGCGGTCGTCACGATCCTGCAGGGCGAGGATGGCATCGTCCCGCCGGGCGGCGGCGATCTCGTCCTCGACGCCGACGCGCCCGCGCGCGGCGATCCCTGCGACGCCTTCCGCTGACGGCCCGCCCGTCCTAGACAGGCGGTCGAGAGGGGACGGTTCCATGCTGACCGACAGACATATCCTGCTGGTGATCGGCGGCGGCATTGCCGCCTTCAAGTCGCTGGACCTGATCCGTCGCCTGCGCGAGCGCGGCGCGCGCGTCACCCCCGTGCTGACCCGCGCGGGCGAGGAATTCGTCACGCCCCTGTCGGTCTCGGCGCTGGCCGCGTCCAAGGTCTACCGCGACCTGTTCGACCTGACCGACGAGGCCGAGATGGGCCATATCGAGCTCAGCCGCGCCGCGGACCTGGTGCTGGTCTGCCCGGCCACCGCCAACCTGATGGGCCGCATGGCCGCAGGGCTGGCCGACGATCTGGCCACGACGCTGCTGATGGCCACCGACACGCCGGTGATGATCGTGCCCGCGATGAACGTGCGGATGTGGCAGCACGCGGCCACGCAGCGCAACCTCGCCACGCTGCGCGCCGACGGCATCGCGGTGGTCGGCCCGGTCGAGGGACCGATGGCCTGCGGCGAATTCGGCCCCGGCCGGCTGGCCGAGGTGGCGGACATCCTGGCCGCGGTGGAGGCGCATTTCGCAGATGGCCCGCTCGCGGGGCGCCACGTGCTGGTCACCTCGGGCCCCACGCATGAGCCGATCGACCCGGTGCGCTACATCGCCAACCGCTCCTCCGGGGCGCAGGGCACGGCCATCGCCGCGGCGCTGCGCGACCTGGGCGCGCGGGTCAGCTTCGTCACAGGCCCGGCCAGCGTCGCCCCGCCCGAGGGGGTGGAGGTGATCCGGGTCGAGACCGCGCGCCAGATGCACGAGGCCGCGATGGCCGCGCTGCCGGCCGATGCCGCGGTGATGGCCGCCGCCGTGGCCGATTGGCATGTCGCCAACGCCGCCGACCGGAAGGTGAAGAAGACGCGCGACGGCACGCCGGCGCTGGATTTCGCCGAGAACCCCGACATTCTGCACGCGATCAGCCATGCCGAGGCGCGCCCGCGCCTCGTCGTGGGTTTCGCCGCCGAGACCGACGACGTCACCGCCCATGCCACCGCCAAGCGCGACCGCAAGGGCTGCGACTGGATCGTGGCCAACGATGTCTCGCCGGCCACCGGCATCATGGGCGGGGCCGAGAATGCCGTGACCCTGATCACCGATGCGGGGGCCGAGGACTGGCCGCGCCTGTCGAAGGCCGAGACCGCGCGCCGCCTCGCCGCCCGCATCGCCGAGGCGTTGGCATGAGCGTCACGATCCGCGCCACCCGCGCCGAGGGGGCCGATCCCGGCCTGCCTCTGCCGCGCTACGAGACCGCGCAGGCCGCGGGCGCCGATCTGCGCGCCGATACCGGGGGGCGGACGATCACGCTCGCTCCCGGGGCGCGCGCGCTGGTCCCGACTGGGCTGCATGTCGCCATCCCCGAAGGGCACGAGCTGCAGCTCCGCCCGCGTTCCGGGCTGGCGCTGAAACACGGGGTGACGCTGCTCAACAGCCCCGGCACGATCGACGCCGATTACCGCGGCCCGCTGGGGGTGATCCTGATCAATCACGGCGCAGAGGCCTTCGCGGTGACCCACGGAATGCGCATCGCGCAGGCGGTGCTGGCCCCCGTCGCCCGCGCCGAATGGCAGGCGGTCGACAGGCTGGAGGAGACGGGCCGCGGGCAGGGGGGCTTCGGCTCGACCGGGACGGGGACGGGCGCGCCATGATGCTGGTTCTCATCGTCGGCGCGGCGATCTGGGGCCTGGGCATGTGGCTCAAGACGCCGGTGATCGCGCGGCTTTACATGCTGGGGCTGCTCTATGTCGCGGTGCTCTTCGTGATGTTTGCGCTGCCCCCGGGCCACCCGCTGCGCGAGCAGCTGGGCGGCGGGCCGGGCCAGTGGCTGGTGCTGGGCGGGCTGGTCGCCGCGATCCTGGTCTATCGCGCGGGGCTGGGCCGGGTGAAGGCGCGGGCCGAGGCGGTCGAGGCCGCGCGCGACATCCCCGCCGCGGGCATGACCGAGGGCCCCTTCTCGGAGGTGGAGCTGGAACGCTACGCCCGCCACATCGTCCTGCGCGAGATCGGCGGCCCGGGGCAGCGCAAGCTCAAGGACGCGCGCGTCCTGGTGGTGGGCGCGGGGGGGCTGGGCTCGCCGGTGCTGCTCTATCTGGGCGCGGCGGGTGTCGGCACGATCGGGGTGATCGACGACGACACGGTGTCGCTGTCGAACCTGCAGCGCCAGGTGATCCACCCCGATGCGCGCTCGGGCGTGGCCAAGGCCTTCTCGGCGCGCGAGACGGTGCGCGCGATCAACCCCCATGTCGAGCTGCGCCCCTACAATCGCCGCCTGACCGACGAGATCGCCGAGGAGCTGTTCGCCGATTACGACCTCGTGGTCGACGGCTCGGACAGTTTCGCCACGCGCGCGCTGGTCAACCGCGCCGCGGTGGCGACGGGCCGGCCCGTGGTCGCGGGCGCGATCACGCAATGGGAAGGCCAGGTGACGATCTGGGACCCGGCGGGCGGTGCGCCCTGCATGGCCTGCATCTTCCCCGAGGCGCCGGCCGACGGGCTCGCGCCGTCCTGCGCCGAGGCCGGGGTCGTCGGCGCGCTGCCGGGCATCATCGGCTCGATCCAGGCGCTGGAGACGATCAAGGAAATCACCGGCGCCGGCACGACGCTGCGGGGCGCGATGCTGATCTGGGACGGGCTGGATGCCGAGGCGCGGCGCATCAAGATCGCCCGCCGTCCCGACTGCCCGGTCTGCGGCGACATCTGAGCACCGCCGGTCGCCGGCACGCCCGGCCCACTGCCATTCCATTAACAGGAGGACCCGCATGGATCCCGTCCGGCTTCTCGACGCCGCGCGCTTCGCAGCGAATGCCCATCACGGCCAGACCCGGAAGGGCGGCGCAGACATTCCCTATCTCGACCATGTGCTCGACGTGGCCCAGCGCCTGGCCGAGGTGCATCCCGAGGACGAGACCCTGATCCTCGCGGCGCTGCTGCACGACACGGTCGAGGATTGCGACGTCACCGCGGCCGAGATCGCGGCCCGCTTCGGTGCGCCGGTCGCCGCGCTGGTGATGGAGGTCACCGACGACAAATCGCTGCCCAAACCCGCGCGCAAGGATGCGCAGGTGGCGCATGTCCGCCACGCCTCGGACCGGGCGAAGCGACTGAAGCTCGCCGACAAGGCGGCCAACCTCACGGCCCTCGCGCGCACGCCGCCCGACTGGCCGCGCGCGCGGAAGGCGGAATACGTGGATTGGGCGCTGCGGGTAATCGAGCCGGTGCGCGGCCTCGACCCGGTGCTCGAGGCCCGGTTCGACGAAGCGGTGGCCGCGGCCCGGGCCGCGATCGACGGCGGCGCGGCCTGAGCTTGCACCGCGCCCGCAAGGGTGCATCATCGCGGCCGATCCAACAGGAGTGCCCGCCATGAAACCCATTGCCCTTCTTGTCGCCCTGACGCTGGCCGTCCCCGCGCTGGCCGACGCGCATCTGCCCGATCTGGGCGGCCGGACCGTGACCATCGCGACCGAGGACGCCTATCCGCCGCTGCAATTCAAGGATCCGGCGACGGGCGACGCGATCGGCTGGGAATACGACGCGATGGCCGAGATCGCCGAGCGCATCAACATCAGGCCCGAATACGCCAAGATCAGCTGGGACGCGATGATCCCGGCCGTGTCCGAGGGGCAGATGGACATGGGCATGACCGGCATCACCATCCGCGAGGACCGGGCCGAGGTGGTGGATTTCTCCGATCCCTACATGCGCTCCGAGATGGTCATGCTGGTGCGGGGCGACGAGGATCGCTTCGCCGATGCGGAAGGCTTCGCCGCCGACGCGGACCTGCTGATGGCCGCGCAGCCCGGCACGACGCCGTTCTACGTGGGCGTCTACGACGTTCTGGACGGCGACGAGGCGAACCCGCGGATCAAGCTGTTCGAGACCTTCGGCGCCACCGTCCAGGCCCTGCGCGCGGGCGACGTGGACCTCGTGCTGACCGACGGCACCGCGGGGGCGGGCTATGTCGAGGCCTCGGAGGGCGGGCTCAAGATCATCGGCGAGACGCTGGGGACCGAGGATTTCGGCTTCATCTTCCCCAAGGGCTCGGATCTGGTCGGGCCGATGAACGCCGCGATCCGCGCGATGCGGGAGGACGGCACGATCGACGCGCTGAACACAAAGTGGTTCCTCGACTACAAGATGGGCCAGTGACCACGCGCCGCGCCGGACGCGCCCCGTCCCGCGACGCCGCGCCCCGGGGCGGCGCTCGGGCCATGAGCCGCGCGCCGTCCGGCCGGTCCGGATGACGCCGCCCGAGCGGGAATTCCCCTGGTGGCTTCTGGCGGTGGCCGTCCTGATCGGGGCGGCCTTCGTCGCGACGCTGGCCGATGACGGGGCGCGGCAGGTCCTGCTGACCCTGCGCCACGGTGTCTGGATCACGATCCTCGTCACCGTGACCGCCTTCGCGGCGGCGAGCGCGCTGGGCCTGGTCCTCGCGCTGATGTCGCTTTCGGGCAGCGTGATCGCCCGGCAATCGGCGCGCTTCTATGTCGAGATCATTCGCGGCATCCCGATCCTGGTGCTGCTGCTCTACGTGGCCTTCGTGCTGGCCCCCGGCCTCGTGGCCTTCTGGAACTGGCTGGGCCTGCCCGAGGCGCGGACCCGCGATTTCCCGCTGCTCTGGCGCGCGGTTCTGGCGCTGGTCATCGCCTATTCGGCCTTCATCGCCGAGGTGTTCCGCGCGGGCCTGCAATCGGTGGATGCGGGCCAGATCGAGGCGGCCAAGGCCTTGGGCCTGAAGCGCCGGCACCGCTTCCGCTTCATCATCCTGCCGCAGGCCATCCGGACGATCCTGCCGCCGCTGGGCAACGACTTCGTGGCGATGGTCAAGGACAGCTCGCTGGTGTCGGTCGTGGGGGTGCTCGACATCGCGCAGCTGGGCAAGCTGACGGCGGCCGGCAACTTCCGCTATTTCGAGACCTACAACATCGTGGCGCTGCTCTATCTGACGATGACGATCCTGCTGTCGCTGGGCCTGCGGCGGCTGGAAAAACGGCTGGAACAGAAGCGCGGCTGAGCGGCGAAAACCGCGGGTTCCGGGATCCGCGTGGACACGCTGTCGCACCCTCTATACCTGACCAAAATACTGCGTATATGGATTTCAGAAATTCCTGAAATCAGGAAAACGACAGTGACACTGACCCCGCTACAACAAGATTTCGTGCTTCATTTCGGCGAGATGGGCAGCCGCTGGGGCATCAACCGGACCGTCGGGCAGATCTATGCGCTGCTCTTCCTGTCGGAGGCCCCGCTCAATGCCGACGACATCACCTCGGCGCTGGGCATCAGCCGGTCCAACACCTCGATGGGGCTCAAGGAATTGCAGGCCTGGAACCTCGTCCGCCTGCGCCACCGCCAGGGCGACCGCCGCGACTATTTCACCACGCCCGACGACCTGTGGGAGATCGTGCGCACCCTGGTGGCCGAGCGCCGCAAGCGCGAGATCGATCCGACGCTGACCAAGCTGCGCGAGCTCGAGATGCGCGGCCCCGAGGGTGACGCCTATGCCGAGGCCCGCGTGGCCGAGCTGCGCGAGCTGATCGAGATGATGACCAAGTTCCACGACGAGATGCAGCGGCTCGAGACCGAGCGCCTCGTCCAGTTGATGACCATGGGGCGCAAACTCGGCGCGATGCTCGACCGGGCGCCCAAGCTCAAGTTCTGGGGGAAGACCGACCAATGATGGACACCCTGATCCTCAGCCGCATCCAGTTCGCGGCCAATATCTCGTTCCACATCCTGTTCCCGACGATCACCATCGCGCTGGGCTGGTTCCTTCTGTTCTTCAAGCTGCGGTTCAACTGGACCGGCGACCTGAAATGGATGGAGGCCTATCGCTTCTGGGTGAAGATCTTCGCGCTGAGCTTCGCCATGGGCGTCGTCTCGGGCATCACCATGTCCTTCCAGTTCGGCACCAACTGGCCGGGCTTCATGGAGACGGTGGGCAACATCGCCGGGCCACTTCTGGCCTATGAGGTGATGACCGCCTTCTTCCTGGAGGCCGTGTTCATCGGCATCATGCTGTTCGGCTTCAGCCGCGTGCCCGGCTGGCTGCACACGCTGGCGACGTTCCTGGTGGCCTTCGGCACCACGATGTCGACCTTCTGGATCATCGTCCTGAACTCCTGGATGCACACGCCCCAGGGCTTCGAGATGATCGACGGCGTCGCGCACGCCACCGACTGGTGGGCGATCATCTTCAACCCGTCCATGCCCTACCGGCTGGCGCATATGCTGCTGGCGAGCGGTCTGACGGTGGCCTTCCTGATCGCGGGCATCGCGGCCTTCCGCTACATCCTGGGCGACCGCAAGGAGACGGTGCGCAGCCAGATCCGCTCGGGCCTGACCTTCGCCGCCATCCTGATCCCGATCCAGATCTTCGCGGGCGACATGCACGGCCTCAACACGCTGGAATACCAGCCGGCCAAGGTCGCCGCGATGGAGGGCAACTGGGAGACCGGTCCGAACACGCCGCTGGTGCTGTTCGCCCTGCCCAACGAGGAGACGCGCTCGAACGACGTGGAGATCGCGATCCCGAACCTGGCCTCGATCATCCTCACGCACTCGCCCGACGGCGTGGTGCCCGGCCTCAACGACTTCGTGGCCGAGGACGGGACTGTGCTGCACCCGCCGGTGGACAAGGTGTTCTGGTCCTTCCGCGTGATGGTCGGCACCGGCATGGCGATGCTGCTGCTGAGCTGGGCCTCGCTCGCCTTCCTGTGGCGCCGGGCCGAGGATGGCCGCCGCTTCGCCATCCGCCGCCTGCCCAAGCCGCTGCTCTGGGCGCTGGTGCCGATGGCGGGCTCGGGCTGGGTCGCGACGCTGGCGGGCTGGTACACGACCGAGATCGGCCGCCAGCCGTGGCTGGTGCACGGGGTCATGACGACCGAGATGGCCGTGGCCGACGTGCCCGCGCCGATGGTCCTGTCGACCCTGCTGGGCTACCTCGCGATCTACGCCGCGCTGCTCTTCGCCTATATCGGCGTCGTGCTCTACCTCGCGGTCAAGGCTCGCCACGGCGAGCCGCTGACCGAGCTGACCCCGTCCTCCTCGGGCGCGATGGTGGATGCCATCACGCGCGAGGATCGCGGCGCCGCCATCCTCCCTGCGGAGTGATCCCATGATCGAATTGTTCGGATACCAGCCCGAGACCTGGCTGCCCTTCGTCTTCGCCGGCCTGATGGGCGCGTCGATCCTGCTCTATGTCATCCTCGATGGCTACGACCTGGGCGTCGGCATCCTGACCCCGCTGGCGGGCGATGACGGCGAGCGGGACATGATGGTCGCCTCGATCGGGCCCTTTTGGGACGCGAACGAGACCTGGCTTGTGCTCGCGGTGGGCCTGCTGCTGGTGGCCTTCCCGGCGGCGCACGGGCTGATCCTGACGACGCTCTATCTGCCGGTCTTCGTGATGCTGATCGGGCTGATCCTGCGGGGCGTGTCCTTCGAGTTCCGGGTGAAGGCGCGGGCCAAATACAAGGCGCTGTGGAACCGGCTGTTCTTCGCGGGCAGCCTGATGACCGCGCTCAGCCAGGGCTTCATGCTGGGCCTTTATGTCATGGGGCTGGAATTCACGCTGGGCACCTTCCTCTTCGCGGTGCTCTGCGCGCTGGCGCTGACGATGGGCTATGCCTTCATCGGCGCGACCTGGCTGATCCTGAAGGGTGAGGGCGCGCTGCAACGCCGCGCGGTGCGCTGGGCCAAGGAATGCATCTGGGGCTTGGCTGTCGGCATCGCGGCGATCTCGCTCGCCTCGCCGCTGGTCAGCCCGCGCATCTGGGAGAAGTGGTTCGCCTTTCCCGACGTGCTGTGGCTCCTGCCGCTGCCGGTGGTCTCGCTGGCGCTGCTGGCGCTTCTGTGGCGCAGCTTCGCGCATCTGCCGGCCGAGGGCGACCGCTGGGCCTGGGCGCCCTTCACCGCGGCGCTGGGGCTGTTCACGCTGGCCTTCGCGGGCCTCGCCTACAGCTTCTTCCCCTATGTGGTGCCCGAGCGGCTGACGATCTTCGAGGCGGCCTCGGCGCCCGAAAGCCTGCTGATCATCCTGGTCGGTGCCTGTTTCGTGGTGCCCTCGATCCTGGGCTACACGGCGCTGGCCTACTGGGTGTTCCGCGGCAAGGCGCGCGGGCTGCGCTACGATTGAGCCTGCGTTCGTCGGCGGCGGCGCGCGTCCGGCTCAGAAGGCGGGTTCGACCGTGGGCAGGTTCAGCGCGCGGATCAGGTCGCGCAGCTCCTGCCGGGCGGCGACGTTCGACAGGTTCAGGTTCGCGATCCCGATATCCTTGAGGTCGAGCAGCGTCATGCCGCGGGGAAACAGCTCGCGGAAGATGACGCGCTCGGTGAAGCCCGGCGCGACGCGGAAGCCGATGCGCTTCGACAGATCCTCGAGCGCCTGGCCCATCTTGCGCTTGTTGTGCATCTCCTGCGCGCCAAGCCGGTTGCGCAGCACGATCCAGTCGATCGGCTCGAGCCCGGCCTTCGCGCGCAGCTGGCGGGCGTGCCAGACCATCTCGGAATAGACCGATGGCCCGAGGATCTTGCCGGTATCCGGGTCGATCTTCGCCAGCAGGTCGAAATCCACGAAACTGTCGTTGAGCGGCGTGACCAGGGTGTCGGCCAGGCTGTGCGCGACCTGGCTCAGGCGGGTGTGCGAGCCGGGGCAGTCGATCACGATGAAGTCGCAGCTCTTCTCAAGCTCTGCCACGGCGAGGCTCAGCGACTTGTCGAAGGGGTTCTCGCCCTCGCGCAGCTCGGAGCGGTCGACCTTGGGCAGGCCCGAAACCAGGGGCATGGGCAGCTCGACCCCGTGCCGCTTGCCGTATTCGGCGCGGTTCTCGAGATAGCGGGTGAAGGTCCGCTGCCGCAGGT
Source organism: Jannaschia sp. GRR-S6-38 (assembly GCF_029853695.1). Classification (NCBI taxonomy): domain Bacteria; kingdom Pseudomonadati; phylum Pseudomonadota; class Alphaproteobacteria; order Rhodobacterales; family Roseobacteraceae; genus Jannaschia; species Jannaschia ovalis. Next base: position 1,350,182 of record NZ_CP122537.1, on the reverse strand, counting down.
CGAGGTCGAGCGTGCCCACCCGCGCCCCGGACCGCGCCAGCGCGGTCGCCGTGTGCATGCAGGTCGTGGACTTGCCCGAGCCGCCCTTCTCGTTTCCGAAGACGATGATATGCGCCATTTTCCGCGACCCGACCCGTGTTCCCCGCGCGAACTATAGGAATCGTCCGCGACAGTGTTAAGCGCCTGATTCGCAGGATGTCACTTTCGCCCGGACCTGTGACGAAAAACGCCGCCCCGGGGGGCGGCGTCTGGATCGTCGGTCGGCGCGGGGCGTGGGCTTCAGAAGCCGAGGCCCGCGTACTTGTTCTTGAACTTCGACACGCGGCCGCCGGTGTCCATCAGCCGCGAGGAGCCGCCGGTCCAGGCCGGGTGCACCGAGGGGTCGATGTCGAGCGACAGCTGGTCGCCCTCCGCGCCCCAGGTCGAGCGCATCTGCACGACGGTGCCGTCGACCAGCTTGACGTCGATCATGTGGTAGTCGGGATGAAGGTCCTTTTTCATCACGCCTCTCCCTTCGTGAGTTCGCGGTAGTTGGTCTGCTCGGCGATACGGGCCGATTTGCCGCGACGCGACCGCAGGTAATACAGCTTCGAGCGGCGGACGCGGCCGCGACGGACCACCTCGATCTGCTCGATATTGGTGGAATGCAGCGGGAAGACGCGCTCGACGCCCTCGCCGAAAGAGATCTTGCGGACCGTGAAGGACCCGGCCACGCCGGCGCCGTTCTTGCGGCTGATGCAGACGCCTTCGTAGTTCTGCACGCGGGTGCGGGTGCCCTCGGTCACCTTGTAGCCGACGCGGATGGTGTCGCCGGCCTTGAAGTCGGGAATGGTCTTGCCGAGTTCGGAGACGTGCTCCGCCTCGAGCTGTGCGATCAGGTCCATCGGACCCTCCTATGTTACGACGGGGTTTGCCCCCGGATGATGTCCTGTCCGGTTGGCTCCGGACGGCTGTTCTTTGTTCTACGGGCAGCGTGGCTGTCCCGAACGCGAGGAACGTCCCGGCGGACCGGGGCGTATCGGTGCGCGCGCTCTACACCCCGGCGGTCAGCGTGGCAAGGGGCGCGCGCGCGGGGATCCCGTCCCGGGGTGGGCGGCCGGGGATCACTCGTCCCGCGCCCGCCGGGCCCAGAGATCCGGGCGCCGGGTCCGGGTCAGCGCCTCGGCCTGCTCGCGCCGCCAGCGCGCCACGCGACCGTGATCGCCGCTGGTCAGTACCTCGGGAATCGCGCGCCCGCGCCATTCGGCGGGGCGGGTATATTGCGGATGCTCCAGCAGCCCGTCCGAGAAGCTCTCCTCCTCGGTCGAGGCCTGGTTGCCGAGCACGCCGGGCAGCAGGCGGACGGTCGCGTCGAGGACGGCCTGCGCCGCGATCTCGCCGCCGGTCAGGACGAAATCCCCGAGGCTCACCTCGGCCATCTCGAAATGGTCGAGCACCCGCTGGTCGACGCCCTCGAACCGGCCGCAAAGCAGCGTGACGCCGGGGCCCGAGGCCAGGTCGCGGGCCATGGCCTGGTCGAAGGGCCGCCCGCGCGGGCTGAGATAGATCATGGGCCCGGGGGCGGGCGCGGCCTCCAGCGCGGCGGCGACCACGTCGGGGCGCAGGACCAGCCCCGCGCCGCCGCCGGCGGGCGTGTCGTCGACCTTGCGGTGCCGGCCCTCGCCGAAGGCGCGCAGGTCCGTCACGTCCAGCGACCAGAGCCCGTCCTTCAGCGCCGTGCCCGTCAGGCTGTGGCCCAGGACGCCCGGGAAGGCCTCGGGGAACAGCGTCACGACCCGCGCGGCCCAGGCGCCGGGACGCGCGGTCTCGGCCATCAGGTCGCGCGGCTGCGCGGAGAGACGGATGGACTTGATGCCCTGCGATCTGGGTGTGTCGGTCATGGCCCGGCCATAGCCGCTGGACGGGCCGCCGGAAAGCGTCAGGCGATGGCGACGATGCCCAGCGCGATCAGGATCAGGAGGACCAGCGCCACCACGATCAGGATCTTGGCCCCGGTGAGCGCGATGCCCGAGATCTTGTTCAGACCGAACAGGGCCGCGATGGCGGCGATGGCGAGAAGGGCGAGGATCCAGCCGAGCATTGCGGTCTCCGATCGGGTTACGTTCGCGTCCCAACCGCCGGCTGTCATCTATTGTTCCGGCGCGTCCTCGGCATCGGCCGTCTCGTCATCGTCGAGCAACCCGCGCGGCGGGTCGATGACGATGCGGCGCGCGGCCAGGTCGACGGTGGGCACGATGGCGCGCGTGAAGGGCACGAGGACCGGCGCGCCGCCCTTCGGCCGAAGCTCCAGCAAATCGCCCGCGCCGTGATCGTGGACGGCATGGACGCGGCCCAGATCGGCGCCGCCGGTGTCGACGGCGGCGAGGCCGATCAGGTCGGAATGGTAGAACTCGTCCTCGGCCGGCTCCGGCAGGGCGGCGCGCGGCGCCCAGAGGCGCTGGCCGCGCAGGGCATCGGCGGCCTCCTTGTGGGGCACGCCCGACAGCCGCACGGCGTAGCCACCCTTGACCGGGCGGATCACGGTGAGGCTGTAGCTGCGGCCCGTGTCGTCGGTGAGCGGCCCGTAATCGCCGATGGCGGAGGGATCGGAGCAGAAGCTCTTCACCCGGGCCTCGCCGCGCACGCCGTAGCTGCCGGTGATCGCACCCAGGCAGACATGGTCCTTCATGGCAGCCAGCGATCCACGCGGGCGCGCGCCGCGATGCAGTCGGGATGGTCGGGGCCGACATAGGCCGGATGCGCGCGGTCGGCGCAGAGATCGGCCTCGCGGTTGACCGCGTCGAAGGCGAGATAGCCCACGACCCAGGCCGCGACCCCGGCGATCATGACGCCGGCGCCGGGCCAGAACAGGCCCATCCAGCGCGTCTGCACCATCATCGCGCCGCCGATGAAGGGCACCGCGATCCAGAGCATTGCGAAGAGGGTCAATCCGGACATCGGGGCATCCTTGCCGAATGCGGGCCGGGGCGGCAAGCGCCACCCCGGCCTGCGGGGTCACTCGGACTTCGACTCGTCGTCCGGGGTGACGGCGTCGACGACGGCCTCGGCCGCGTCGGAGGCCGTCTCGGCGACCGCTTCGGCGGCGGCGCTGGCGGCGGCGGCGGCCTTCTCGGCGCGCTCCTTCAGGCGCTCGGTGGCCTTCTTGCCGGGCTCGCCCTTCTTGAGGTTGGCGCGCTCCTTCTTGGGCATCGCGTCGGCGGCTTCGAGGAAGCGCGAGACGCGGTCGGTGGGCTTGGCGCCGCGGTCGAGCCAGTGCTGGACGCGCTCCATGTCCATCTTCACGCGCTCCTCGCTGTCCTTGGGCAGGAGCGGGTTGTAGGTGCCCAGCTTCTCGATGAAGCGGCCGTCGCGCGCCATGCGGCTGTCGGCGGCGACGATGGAGTAATGCGGGCGCTTCTTGGAGCCGCCGCGGGCGAGACGAATCTTCATGGCCATGATGGTGTTCCTTTCGAGTGTATCGTCTTGTTAGGCTTGGTGTTTCCGGTGATGTCGGATGACTTCCTCGATCACGAAACCGAGGAATTTCTTGGCGAAGTCGGGGTCGAGCCCCGCCTCCGACGCCAGGCTTTCCAGCCGGGCGATCTGCTGCGCCTCCCGCTCCGGATCGGAGGGGGGCAAATCATGCGCGGCCTTGAGCTTGCCCACCGCCTGGGTGCGGGCGAAGCGCTCGGCGAGCGTGTAGACGAGGATCGCGTCGAGCCGGTCGATCGAGGCGCGGTGGTCGGCCAGCAACGCGGCGGCACGGGCGGTGGCGTCGGTCATGCGAGGCTCCGATCGGCGGGGAAAACGACGGGTGATCCGCGGGTGATCCACGGGTGATCCGCGTCGGACATGTTTTGACATAGCGGGTCAGTCAACGAGAACGCCCTCCGGGGTAAGCTTGGGATCGGCGTAATGCGCGATCTCGCGGTCGATGGCCCAGGAGAGCCGCGTATCGGCGAGCTCGGCGGGGCCGGGATGGCGGTAGACCACGTCGCTGCCGTCGATGGTCGGGGCCTCGGGGTCGCGCTTGGCGCCCAGCCGTTCGCAGAGCCGGATCGAATCAAGGTTCTTCGGGTCCACATAGCTGACCGCGCCGTCCCAGCCATTGGCGTAGAAATAGCGCCGCGCGGCATGGGTCGCCTCGAGCGCGTAGCCCCGGCCCGCGACGTCGGGCCAGATGATCCAGGCCAGTTCGCGCGCCGGCCAGCCCGCGGGCTGCCAGCCGCCCGCCATGCCCAGCGTCCGGCCCTCGGCCTTGTCGTGGATCATCCACATGCCGAAGCCGCGGATGTCCCAATGGCCGATCTCGGCGGCGTAGAGCATCCAGGCCTCGTAGGCGTTGAGCGGCCCGCCCATGAAGCGCGAGCGGTAGGAGGCGAAGGTCGCCTTGAAATCGGGATAATCCGACGGCTCGGGCGCGGTCAGGCGCAGGCGGCGGGTTTCCAGCTCGGGGATGTCGGCGCGGCTCATGGGGTGACCTCCGCCGGGGCGGGGTGGCGCCACACCTGCATCGCGCCGAAGCGGGCATGCTCCATGTCGCGCTCGAAGACGCAGCCCAGCCGCGTGGCCACGCGGGCGGAGGCGTCGTTGCCATGCGCCACGAGGCTGATCGCGGTGCGCCAGCCGGTGGAATAGGCCCAGTCGCGCGCGGCGCGCGCCGCCTCGGTGGCGTAGCCGCGACCCTCGTGCCCGTCCATCAGGTCCCAGCCGAGTTCCGGCTCGGGCCAGCCCTCGGGGTTCCAGGGGCCGACCACGCCGACGAAGGCGTCGGTCGTGGTCTCGTCCACGGCGAAGCGGCCGTAGCCGCGCAGCGTCCAGTGGCCGATTTCGCAGGCGAGGTGGCGCCAGACCTGCGCGCGGTCCATCGGCCCGCCGACGAAGCCCGAGCGCGGCGAGGCGTAGAAGGCCGCCAGCGCCTCGAAATCCCGCAGGCCCAGCGGGCGCAGAGTCAGGCGCTCGGTGCGGATCACGGGCGGGGTCATGCGCGGGCCCCCCGGCGGAACCCGGTGGCCCGGGGCATCGAGCCCCGTGCCGCCGGGCGAGAGGCGCCGCCTCTCGCGTTCTCCGAAGTGTATCCGGACCCGTGATGAAAAGTAGGTGCGGTCATCCGGCGATCTCGTAGGTCCAGATCGTGCAATTCGCGTCATGGGCCGGCGCCTCGCCCGTGTCGGTCGCTCCGATGCGCTGGGCCACCTTCTGCGAGGCGATGTTGCCGCGGTCGATATGGCTGACGATGCGGCCCCAGCGCGCGGCGTGGCCCTCGGCCCGGGCCCAGTCGAGCGCGGCCTGGGCCGCTTCGGTCGCGTAACCGCGGCCGGTGCCGGAGAAGAGCGACCAGCCCAGTTCGACATGGGGCCGGCCGGCGGGCAGGTGGAACCCGCAGGAGCCGACGCAACCGGCGCCCCCGTCCCGCGTCGCGTCGAGCGACCACCAGCCGAAACCGCGCAGCGGCCAGTGGCCGCGATCGTTGGCCAGGATCTTCCAGGCCGCGGTCTCGTCCTTCGGGCCGCCGATGATGTGGCTGCGCTCGGAGGCGTAGAAGGCGGCATAGGCCGGGTGGTCGCACGCCTCGGGGGCGCGCAGGGTCAGCCGCTGCGTGGTGAGCGTGGGGATGATCATGCGCCGGGCCTCCGGTGGCGCCAGATCGTGATCTGGCCGTCGTAGAGCGTGCCATCGGGCGTGGCGCCGAGGCGGCGCGCCACGGCTTCGGAGCGGGCGTTGCGGGGGGCGATATAGCTCACGAGGCTGGGCAGGCGCAGCGTCGTCCAGGCATGGTCGCGCGCGCGCTTCGCCGCCTCGGTGGCGAGGCCCATACCCTCGAACGCCTCGGTCATCAGCCAGCCCAGTTCGTGTTCGCGGTCGCCCGGTTCGGTGCCGATCATGACGAAGCCCGCCACGTCGCCCGCGCGGGTCTCCACGGTCCACATGCCGTGGCCGCGCAGAATCCAGATGGCGGTCATGGCGCAGAAATCGGACCAGCTTTCCTCGGGCGTGGACGGGCCGCCCTCGAACAGGTTGCGCGCGCTGCCAAGGATGGATTGAAGCGGTTCGAAATCGCCCAGGCGCGGCGCGCGCAACACGGTGCGCGGCGTGCGCAGGACGGGAACGATCTGCTGCAGCGCGGCCGCCGTCCGGGCGGCGTCGGGCGTGACCGGGATGTCGCGGGGGGCGATCATGCGGAGCCCCGTTCGCGGCGCGGCGGCCGGCCTATGGTCGCGCGCCGGATCACAGGCCCAGCTCATCTGCCGAGGCGCCGTCGAGGACGGGCCGGGTGAAGGAGCGGTCGTAGCGGCGGATGCAGCCGGTGCGGACGGCATGGGCATAGGCGCGGTCGCAGTCCGGATCGGCGCGCATCCGGTCGCGGTAGGCCTCGTAGGCGGCCAGCGACGGGAAGGAGAAGTGGCAATAGGCGATGTCGTTCGGCCCCTCATGCGGCAGGTGGTAGCCGTGATGGGTGCCGCCCATGGCGGGGATCTTTGCCAGCCAGAAGCGGGCATAGGTCTCGAAATCCGCGAGCTTGTCGGGGTCGATCTCGTATCGGACGGTGCAGGTGATCATGCGGCGCCCCAGTGGCGGTCGACATGGGTCTCGGCGGCGGTCTCGCCCGCGGGGAGGGGCGCCTCGGTCGCGTAGCGCTGACCCTCGTGGCCGTCATGCAGGGTCCAGCCCAGCTCCGGCTCGGGGAAATGCGCGGGCTGCTGGATGCCGACGATGCCGACATGGGGCCCGCCGGTGACGTCGACGGCCCATTGCCCGACGCCGCGCAGCTGCCATCCGGCCAGTTCGTTGCAGAAGACGAACCAGGCGTCGCGCCGGTCCAGCCGGTCGACATGCACCATGCGGGGCGAATCCAGCGTCGCGGCACAGGCGTCGAAATCCGCGAGCCGGTGGGCGCGCCGCGTCAGACGCTCGGTCCGGAGCGTGGGGATATGGACGGTGATCGCGGTCATTTCTTCTTCATGCCGCCGAAGCCGCCGGGCAGGGTCATGCCCTTGGGCAGGCCTTGCATGCCGCCCATCGCGCCCAGTTGCTTGGACGCGGCCTCCAGCGCGGCGGGGTCCATCTGGCCGGGGTCGGGCATGCCGCCGCCCTTGCCGGACATCATCGCCATCGCCTTCTTGAGCATGCCGCCCTTGCCCATCTTCTTCATCATGTCCGCCATCTGGCGGTGCATCTTGAGGAGCTGGTTGAGTTCGGAGACCTCGAGCCCCGCGCCCTTGGCGATGCGCTTCTTGCGGGAGGCCTGGAGGAGGGCGGGGTTGGCGCGCTCCTTCTTGGTCATCGAGTCGATCAGGGCGATCTGGCGCTTGAGGATCGAGTCGTCGAGCCCGGCCTTGTCCATTTGCTTGGCCATCTTGCCCATGCCGGGCATCATGCCCATCAGGCCTTCCATGCCGCCCATCTTCTGCATCTGCTGCAGCTGGCCCCTGAGGTCGTTCATGTTGAACAGACCCTTCTGGAAGCGCTTCATCATGCGATCCTGGGCCTCGACCTCCATGACCTCCTGGGCCTTCTCGACCAGGGCCACGATGTCGCCCATCCCGAGGATGCGGCCGGCGATGCGGTCGGGCTCGAAGCTCTCCAGCGCGTCCATCTTCTCGCCGGTGCCGACGAAGCGGATGGGCTTGCCGGTGACCGCGCGCATCGAGAGCGCCGCGCCGCCGCGGCCGTCGCCGTCCATGCGGGTCAGCACGACGCCGGTGACGCCGACCTTGGCGTCGAATTCCTCGGCCACCTCGACGGCGACCTGGCCGGTCAGGCCGTCGACCACCAAGAGCGTCTCGCGCGGCTGGACGGCGGCGTGGACCTGCGCGACCTCGTCCATCAGGACCTGGTCGATCTGCAGGCGGCCGGCGGTGTCGAGCAGGTAGACGTCATAGCCGCCGAGCCCGGCCTGCGTCTTGGCGCGCTTGGCGATGTCGACGGGCTTCTGGCCGGCGACGATGGGCAGGGTGTCGACGCCGATCTGGGTGCCGAGGATGGCGAGCTGTTCCATCGCGGCGGGGCGGTTCACGTCGAGCGAGGCCATCAGCACGCGCTTGCCGTCCCGCTCCTTCAGGCGCTTGGCGAGCTTGGCCGTCGTGGTCGTCTTGCCGCCGCCCTGCAGGCCGACCATCAGGATCGGGGCCGGCGGGTTGTCGATCTTGAGGGGCGGGATGCCCTCCTCGCCGGCGAGCACGGCCTTCAGCTCGTCATGGACGATCTTGATGACCTGCTGGCCGGGCGTGATCGACTTGGTGACGGCGGCGCCGGTGGCCTTCGCGGTGACGCGCTTGACGAAATCGCGCGCGACGGGGAGCGAGACGTCGGCTTCCAGCAGGGCGACGCGAACCTCGCGCATGGCGGTGCGGACATCGTCCTCGGACAGCGCGCCCTGCTTGGTGAGGCGGTCGAAGACGCCGCCCAGGCGGTCTGACAGGCTCTCGAACATCGCGTCTCTCCTCGGATCGGTCCGCCCCACATGTGGGAAGGCCCGGCTCAATGCACAAACGCCCCCGCGGGCGTATAACGCTGGCGGAGGGCGATCCCCGCATGGGCGGGGACCGGAAGGCCGATGCTTCCGGATCGGGCGCCCGGCTATGGCGCGTAGGGCGGAGAGTCAAGCCCGGCGGGCGTCAGCCCCCGGGGGCGGGTGCGGCTGCGGTCGCGGCGGTATAGGCCTCCGCGTAGGTCGGGCCGTGGCCGGGCTCGAGGATGATGCCCGACTGGCGGGCGGCTTCCTCGATCGCGCCGAGCTCGTCGACGACGTCGCGTGGCACGGGCTCGATCAGCGCCATCTCGGCGGCAAGTTCGGTCTGGTAGCTTTCATAGGTGCCCTGCAGCGGCACGGCGCCGTAGCTGCTGAAGACGGAGATCAGCGTCGCGATCTCGTCCGCGCCATAGGCCAGCGGCCCGTTGACCAGGATCCCCGGGCCGGACGCCTTGAGGAAGGTGGCCGAGATCATGTCGGTTTCGAGCTGGTGGCGGATATCGACCGAGACGTCCTCGGCCCCGTCGCCGATCACGCCGAGCACTCCGAGCGCGAGCCCGGTCAGCGCGCCGGTCAGCACGACCCAATCGACATTGGCCGAGCCGGCCTCGTCGCGCATGAAGTTCCACATGGTCATCGGTCTGCCCCCGATTCATCGATTGTTCACGATAACGGGATGACCCCCGAGAAGGGCGGCATCATGGGGCGGACAAGGCGAAAGGGCGGCGCTTCGGGGACAAATCGCCGCCCCTTTCCGGCTCAGGCGGCCAGTTTCTGGACCTCGGCGCGCGCCTCCGCGACGCTCTCCTCACCCTTCACGGCCTGTTCGTCGGCGGCGACGAATTGCACGTCCTCGATGCCGAGGAAGCCCAGCACGTGGCGCAGGTAGCCCGAGGCGTAATCGACATCGGAGCCCATCCGCGTGCCGCCCGAGGCCACGGCCACGATGGCGCGCTTGCCCTTGAGCAGGCCCTCGGGCCCGGTCTCGGTGTAGCGGAAGGTGATGCCGGCGCGGGCGACGAGGTCGATCCAGGCCTTGAGGCTGGCGGGCACGCCGAAATTGTAGATCGGCAGGCCGATCAGCACGGTATCGGCGGCTTCGAGCTCGGCGATGAGGTCGTCCGAGAGCGCCAGCGCGGCGGCCTGTTCGGGCGTGCGCTCGGCCGCCGGGGTGAAGTTCGAGGCGACCCAGGTGCCGGTGATCTGCGGCAACGCCTCGCCGCCGACATCGCGGCGGGTGACGGGACCATCGAGCCGGGCCTCGATGCGGTCGAGAAGGTCGCGGGTGACGGAGCCCTCGGTGCGGGCCGAGCTGTCGATGCGAAGGATGGTCATGGTCACGCCCTTTCGGTTGAATTCCTTGCGATGGAGGTCGGCCTTCGCAACCGCGAACGCAATTTGCGCGGATCGGCTATTGACTGTGCGTCTATGCGCGGGAACCTGAGGGCATTCGGGAGGATCCGGCATGGCATTCAACGACTGGGACGAGGTGCGCACTGCCTACCAGGTGGCGCGGCTGGGCACGGTGTCGGGGGCGGCGCAGATTCTGGGCGTCCACCACGCGACGGTGATCCGCCATATCGACAGCCTGGAGGGCAAGCTGGGCGCCAAGCTGTTCCAGCGCCATGCCCGCGGCTACACGCCCACCGAGGCGGGCCAGGACCTGCTGGCGGTCGCGCAATCGACCGACGATCAGCTGGCGCAGCTGGCCAACCGCATCTCGGGGCGCGGCGAGGAGATGACGGGCGAGCTGATCATCACCTCGATCGCGGTGCTGGCGGAGCTGCTCTCGCCGGCGCTGGCCGCCTTCCGCGAGGCGCATCCAGAGCTCACGATCAAGTTCCTGACCGACGAGCGGCTGTTCCGGCTGGAATATGGCGAGGCGCATGTCGCGATCCGCGCGGGCAACCCGCCGGACCAGCCCGACAACGTGGTGCAGAAATTCTACAACCAGCATTTCGGGCTCTACGCGTCGAAGGATTACGTGGCCAAGCGGGGGCGGCCCGAGAGCCTGGAGGATGTGGGCGAGCACGTCTTCATCGGCTCGGCCGACGAGGTGCCGCGCGCGCCCTTCTTCGCCTGGCTGAAGGAGAACGTGCCGGCGCGGAACATCGGCTACCAGGTCAACCAGGTGACGGCGATGCGGCCCGCGCTGCTGGCGGGGCTGGGGATCGGGTTCTCGACCTCGTGGTTCGAGGATGGCTGCGACGAGACGGTCGAGGTCTTCCCGTCGCGGCCCGAGTGGAACAGCCAGCTCTGGCTGGTGACGCATGTGGATCTGCACCGCACGGCGAAGGTGCAGACCTTCCTCGCCTTCCTGAAGGACTGGGCCAAGAGCTGGCCGGAGGGGTGAGCGCCGGTCCGACCCCGTCAGGGGGCGGCGAGCCCTCCGGTGGAGGGATCGAGGCGATCACGGGCGGAGCCCCGGAGGAGCGCGCATTTTGAAAACGCGCCAGTGGCGCGTTTCGCGCGCGAACGGGCGGAGCCCCGGGTGAGAGCCGGTCCGGACCCGCGCCTATCGGTAACTGACCCGCATCAAGCCGACAGGAAATGCCCCTGCTCAAAGGCCACGCTGGCGCCGCCCAGCGCGCGGGCGGCGGGGCCGAGCGTGCCGGCCTCGATCTGCGGCACGGCGAGGCCGCGATGGTCGAGCCCGGCGACGATCCGGCGGACGCGGGCCACGAGCCGGTCGCGGACCGGGGCGGGCATGGCGCCATCGATCACCACCGCCTGGAAGTCGAGCACCGCGCAGGTGTTGAGCGCGGCCTCGGCCAGCGCGGGCGCGGCGGTGTCCATCCAGGCGTCGAGCACCGGGCCCATGCCGTCCCAGTCGAGCCGGGGGATCGGGCGGCCCGTCGCCTGTTCCAGCAGGTAGAGCGAGGCGCGATCGATCAGCTGCACCCCGCCCGAGGTGAGCGAGCCGAAGGCGCCCGCGTTGCCCTGCCGCCCGTCGCGGACGCGGCCGTCGAGCACCACGCCGCCGCCGGCCAGCGCGCCGAGGTGGAAATAGGCCCAGTCGCGGGCGACGCGGCGGGGGCCCCAGACCAGCTCGGCCCGGGCGGCGCAGGAGATGTCGTTGCGCAGCCAGACCGGCACGCCGAGGCGGTCGCGCAGCGCGGCGGCGAGGTCGTAATGCCGCCAGGCCTCGCCCGCATCGGCGCTGTCGACGAAGGCGGCCGGGTGCCAGTCCCAGATGTGCCAGGGCATGGCGACGCCCACCCCGCAGAGCCGCGCGCGTGGCAGGCCGGCCTTCGCGGCGCCGGCGACGAGAGCGGGGAGCGCGTCCTCGAGAAAGGCGTCGATGGTCGCGGGATGCTTGGGCGGGGTGGCGGCGAATCGGGTGGCGTGGACGGTGCCGCCCAGGTCGACGGCGATGGCCTCGAGGCTGCCGCGCCCGACCTTGAAGCCGATGGCCCAGGCGCCGGCGGGCGCGATGGCGAAGGGCACGCGCGGCTTGCCGACCTGGCCACGCAGCGGGGCGCCGCGGGTGACGAGCCCGGCCTCCTCGAGCCGCCGCAGGATGCCCGAGACCGCCTGCGCCGAGAGCCCCGCGCGGCGCGCGATCTCGGCGCCCGGCAGCGGCCCCGCCTCGCGCAGAAGCGTGAGAACGAGCCGGGCGTTGTGCTCGGCCGAGGCGGCCTGGTTGGCGCCCGTGGGCGCGGTCTCGACCCCCAGCGGTGTGGATTGCGGCTCCATGCGGGCAGTCTGCGCGGGCGGGCGGCATATATCAATTGAAATTACATATTGACCCGGGACCCGGCTTTGGCGATGCTTTCTCCTGACCCGGCGTCAACGGTCCGGGCACCAACGGGAGGAAACCATGAAGAAGCTATTCGCCGGAACCGCGCTCGCCATGATGGCGTCGACCGGGATCGCCGCCGCCGACGCGCACAGCACCTCGGCCTGCCTGATCACCAAGACCGACACCAACCCGTTCTTCGTGAAGATGCGCGAAGGCGCGATGGCGAAGGCCGAGGAGCTGGGCATCACGCTCAACACCTATGCGGGCCGGGTCGATGGCGACCACGAGACCCAGGTGCAGGCCATCGAGACCTGCATTGCCGACGGCGCGTCGGGCATCCTGATCACCGCCTCGGACACCTCGTCCATCGTGCCGGCCGTCGAGCAGGCGCGCGAGGCCGGGCTGCTGGTGATCGCGCTGGACACGCCGCTCGACCCGATCGACGCCGCCGACATGACCTTCGCCACCGACAATTTCGTCGCGGGCGAGCTGATCGGCCAATGGGCCGCTGCCGCGCTGGGCGACGAGGCCGCCAATGCCCGGATCGCCATGCTGGACCTTGCCGTCAGCCAGCCTACCGTGGGCGTGCTGCGCGACCAGGGCTTCCTGCAGGGCTTCGGCATCGACCTGGCCGATCCGAACGTGAACGGGGACGAGGACGACCCGCGCATCGTCGGCAACGACGTGACCGCCGGCAACGAGGAAGGCGGCCGCCGCGCGATGGAGAACCTGCTGGCCGTCGATCCGATGGTCAACGTGGTCTACACGATCAACGAGCCCGCCGCCGCCGGCGCCTACGAGGCGCTGAAATCCATCGGCCGCGAGAACGACGTGCTGATCGTGTCGGTCGATGGCGGCTGCCCGGGGGTGCAGAACGTGGCCGACGGCGTGATCGGCGCCACCTCGCAGCAATACCCGCTGCTGATGGCGTCGCTCGGGATCGAGGCGATCGCGCAATATGCCGAGGACGGCACCGTGCCGGCCCCGACCGAGGGCAAGAACTTCTTCGACACGGGCGTCGCGCTGGTCACCGACCAGCCGGTGGACGGGGTCGAGTCGATCTCGGTCGAAGAGGGCATGGCGCTCTGCTGGGGCTGATCGCCCGGACCGGGCCGCTCCAGCGGTCCGGCACGCGGTGCGGACCGGGTTTTCCTTGATCCGTCCGCGCTTCGGGCGCTTCATCGAGTGACAGGGGCGGGGCCCGCGCGGCCCCGCCCGCCATCCGGGGAGGGATGCGATGTCCGCGACAGACGATTATGAAGGCGCCGCGAGCGGCGCGAAATCCGAGGTCGCCCAGTTCGAGGACCACGATCGCGGGTTCATCGGACGCTTCCACCACGCGCTGCACGTGACGCCCGCGCTGGTGCCGCTGATCGTGCTGGTCAGCGCCATCATCGTCTTCGGGCTGCTGCTCGGGTCGAAATTCTTCTCGCCCTTCGCGCTGACGCTGATCCTGCAGCAGGTGCAGATCGTGGGCATCGTCGCCGCCGCGCAGAGCCTCGTCATCCTGACCGCCGGCATCGACCTGAGCGTGGGCGCGATCGCCGTCATCTCGTCGGTCATCATGGGGCAATTCACCTTCCGCTACGGCCTGCCGGTCGAGATCTCGATCGTCTGCGGCCTCGCCTTCGGCACCGCCATCGGGGCGATCAACGGTTTCCTCGTCGCGGCGATGCGGCTGCCGCCCTTCATCGTGACGCTGGGCATGTGGCAGATCGTGCTGGCGGCGAACTTCCTCTATTCCGCGAACGAGACGATCCGCAGCCAGGAGATCGAGGCCGAGGCGCCGCTGCTGCAGGCGCTGGGCTGGAAGTTCAACCTCGGCGGCGCGGTCTTCACGGTGGGCGTCGTGGTCATGGTCGCGCTGGTCGTGATCCTCGCCTACATCCTGCGCCACACCGCCTGGGGGCGCCACGTCTATGCCGTGGGCGACGACCCGGAGGCGGCGGAGCTGTCGGGCGTCAACGTCAAGCGGACGCTGATTTCGGTCTACGCGACCACGGGCTTCATCTGCGCCATCGCGGGCTGGGCGCTGATCGGGAGGATCGGCTCGGTCTCACCCACCTCGGGACAGCTTCTCAACATCGAGAGCATCACCGCCGTGGTGATCGGCGGCATCAGCCTGTTCGGCGGGCGCGGCTCGATCCTGGGCACGTTCTTCGGGGCGCTGATCGTGGGGGTGTTCACGCTCGGCCTGCGCCTGATGGGCGCGGACGCGCAATGGACCTACCTGCTGATCGGCGTCCTCATCATCGCGGCGGTGGCCGTGGACCAATGGATCCGGAGGGTCTCCGCATGACGACGCCAATCCTGACGGGCCGCGACCTGGTCAAGCGCTACGGGCGGGTCACCGCGCTGGATCACTGCGATTTCGAGCTCTATCCGGGCGAGATCCTCGCGGTGATCGGCGATAACGGCGCGGGCAAGTCGACGCTGATCAAGGCGCTGTCGGGCGCGATCCAGCCCGATGGCGGCAGCGTCCACCTGGAGGGCGCGCAGGTCCATTTCCACTCGCCCAACGACGCGCGGCAGGCGGGGATCGAGACGGTCTACCAGACGCTGGCGATGTCGCCCGCCCTGTCGATCGCCGACAACATGTTCATGGGCCGCGAGCTGCGCCGGCCGGGGATCATGGGCTCGGTTTTCCGCAAGCTCGACCGCAAGCGGATGGAGGAGCTGGCCCGCGAGAAGCTGAACGAGCTGGGGCTGATGACGATCCAGAACATCAACCAGGCGGTGGAGACGCTGTCGGGCGGCCAGCGCCAGGGTGTGGCGGTGGCGCGGGCGGCGGCCTTCGGGTCGAAGGTCATCATCCTCGACGAGCCGACGGCGGCGCTGGGCGTCAAGGAAAGCCGCAAGGTGCTGGAGCTGATCCAGGACGTGCGGTCGCGCGGCATCCCGATCATCCTGATCAGCCACAACATGCCGCATGTCTTCGAGGTGGCCGACCGGATCCATATCCACCGGCTGGGCAAGCGCCTGACGGTGATCGATCCGAAGGATTACACCATGTCCGACGCGGTGGCCTTCATGACCGGCGCCAAGGAGCCGGAACCGGTCGCCGCGTGACCCCCGACGCGCTGGCCGACCGGATCCGGGCGCTGCCCGGCGACCGCGTGCTCGTGGCGCTGGTCGGGCCCCCGGGGGCGGGGAAATCGACCCTGTCGGACGCGCTGCTGGCGGCGTTGGGTGCGGATGCGGCGCTGGTGCCGATGGACGGGTTCCATCTCGACGACCGGGTGCTCGAGGCGCGCGGCCTCCTGCCGCGCAAGGGCGCGCCCGAGACATTCGATATCGGCGGGCTGCGCCGCGCGCTGCAGGGCATCCGCGCGGGCGAGGAGGTGGTGGTGCCGGTCTTCGACCGCGCGCGCGAGATCGCCATCGCCGGGGCGCGGGTGATCCCGGCGGCGGCGCGGGTGGTGCTGGTCGAGGGTAACTGGCTGCTGCTCGACCGCCCGGGCTGGCGCGACCTGGGACCCTGGGACCTGACCGTGCGGCTGGACGTGCCCGAGGCGGAGCTGCGCCGCCGGCTGGAGGAACGCTGGGCGGGGCTGGGCGCCGAGGTGGCGCGCGCGAAGATCGAGGGCAACGACCTGCCCAACGCGCGCACGGTGCGCGACGAGGGCCGGGCGGCGGATGTGGTGATCGCGGGCTAGGGGACGGATCGGCGGACGCGCCCGCCCGTGGGGCCTTCCGGATTCGCTCGGCGTTCTAACCGGCCGCGGCGCGCGCCCTCAGCCGCCGAGCCCCGCGATCCCCATCCCGCCCGCGCCGCGGAACCAGTCGCGCAGGGCGGCGCGCTCCTCCAGGGTGATGCCGGTCAGGTTGGCGGGCGGCATGGCGTGGCTGACGGCCGATTGCAGGTAGATCTGCCGCGCCTGGCCCGCGATATCGGCGCGGGTTTCGAGATGCACGCCCTTGGGCGCCCAGTGCATCCCCTCCCAGACCGGCTCGCGCGCGTGGCACATCGAGCAGCGGCCGAGCACGATGCTCTCGGCCGCCTCGAACCCCTCGGCCGAGGCGAAGCGGAGCTCGTAATCGGTCAGCGGCGCGGCCTCCAGCGCGTCGTAATCGCCGTCCCAGCCGGACGCGGTGGAAAGCCAGGCGATCAGCACGAAGATCACCGCCGTTGCGCCCCAGGTCCAGGCGGGACCCTCGCCGGTGGAGTGCATCGTGTTGAAATAGTGCCGGATCGTGACCCCCATCAGGAAGACCAGCGCGGCGATGATCCAGGCGTATTCGGTGCCGAAGGCCAGCGGGTAGTGGTTTGACAGCATCAGAAAGATGACGGGCAGGGTCAGGTAGTTGTTGTGCGTCGAGCGCAGCTTGGCGATATGGCCGTATTTCGCGTCCGGCACCCGCCCCGCCTTGAGGTCGCCCACCACGATGCGCTGGTTCGGCATGATGATGAAGAAGACGTTGGCCGTCATGATCGTCGCCGTCATCGCGCCCAGGTGCAGAAGGGCGGCGCGGCCGGTGAAGACTTGGTCGAGCGCCCAGGACACCGCGACGATGCCCGCGAAGAGCATGAGCATCACCAGCGTCGGCCGCGTGCGCAGCGGCGATTTGCAGAGCAGGTCGTAGCCGATCCAGCCCACCGCGATGAAGCCCGCCGAGAGCGCGATGGCCTGCCAGGTGGCGAGGTCGGCCTTGTCGGGGTCGATCAGGAAGAGCTCGGCCCCTGCCCAGTAGACCACCATCAGGAGCGCCGCGCCCGAGAGCCAGGTCCAGTAGCTCTGCCATTTGTGCCAGGTCAGGTGCTCGGGCAGGCGGTCGGGGGCCACGGTGTACTTGGTGGTGTGGTAGAAGCCGCCGCCATGCACCTCCCATTCTTCGCCATAGGCGCCTTTGGGCAGGTCGGGCGATTTGCGCAGGGAGAGGTCGAGCGCGATGAAATAGAAGCTCGCCCCGATCCAGGCGATGGCGGTGATGATATGCAGCCAGCGCACCGCGAAGGCGAGCCAGTCCCACATGATGGCCAGGTCGTACATGCGTCGTCCCTTCGTCCGGTCGCCCGTGGCTAGCGCCGCCGGACTTTCTTCGCCATGCTGCAAGTGCGCCAAGGCGTTTCAAAGAAAAGCTGAAGATGAGCTATCTCGACAATATCCGCACCTTCGTCCGCGTCTACGATCTCGGCAACATGTCCGCGGCGGCGCGCGACCAGCGGATCTCGCCCGCCGTCGCCTCGGCCCGCATCTCGCAGCTCGAGGGCCATCTGGGCGTCCGGCTGTTCCAGCGCACCACGCGGCGGCTGAGCCCGACCGAGCAGGGGCGCATCTTCTACGGCGGCGCCTGCGCCGTGCTGGAGGCGGTCGAGACCGCCGAGGCCGAGATCGGCAACGTGACCGAGAACCCGCGCGGGCGGCTGCATGTCGCGGCGCCGCTGGGGCTGGGCCGCCGCCTGATCGCGCCGCATGTGCCCGATTTCGCCGCCCAGTACCCGCTGGTCGACATCCGGCTGCGGCTGAGCGACCGGGTGCTGGACCTGACGGCGGAGGGGCTGGATATCGCCTTCTTCCTGGGCCAGCCCGCGGACAGCTCGCTCAAGATCCGCAAGATCGCCGATTGCCCGCGCGTGCTCTGCGCGAGCCCGGCCTACCTGGCGGCGCGCGGCCATCCGCGCAGCGGGGCCGAGATCGAGCGCGGGCAGCACAATTGCCTGAACCTGCGCTTTCCCGGCGCGACCGAGTTCCAGTGGACGCTGGTGACGCCCGAGGGCCCGCGCCGCTTCGACGTGCGCGGCCGGTTCGAGAGCGACGATGGCGACGTGCTGACCCGCTGGGCGCTGGACGGGGCGGGGATCGCGCTGAAGCCGGTCTTCGAGGTGGCCGATCACCTTGCCTCGGGCGCGCTGGTCGCGGTCTGCGCGGAGACGCCGCCGCAGCCGATCCAGATGGGCTGTCTCTACACGCATCGGCGCCACCAGGACCCGAAGGCGCGGCTGTTCATGGATTTCGCCAGCGCGCGGATCGCGGCGGTGGTGGGCGGCTGAGGCGTCGCGCGCACCGGCGGGCGGCCCGGCGATGCGCGGCCTCGGCCTTCGGCCGATGCTGTTTCGCGCAAGATGAGGGCGGACGGGACGTTGCCCCTCAACTCCCCCGATAGGTCGAATAGCCGAACGGGCTGAGCAGGAGCGGCACGTGGTAATGCGCGGGCTCGGACATGCCGAAGCGGATCGGCACCGTGTCGAGGAAGCGCGGGCTCTCGGGCGGGGTGCCCGATGCGTCGAGATAGGCTCCCGCGTGGAAGACCAGCTCGTAGGTGCCGGTCGCGAATTCGGCCTCGGGCAGGATCGGGCCGTCGGTGCGGCCGTCGGCATTGGTCTCGAGGCGGCGCAGATGGGTGCGGGTCTCGCCCGCGATCCGGTAGAGGTCGATCGCGAGCCCCGCGGCGGGGCAGCCCCGCGCGGTGTCGAGGACATGGGTGGTCAAATATCCGGCCATGCGGCGTCCTCCGGCGGTACGGGGGATCAGGATGCGCGGCGGGGGCTTCGCCGGGAAGCCGAAAAATGCCGACAGAGCTTCAAATCGTTCTTGAAAGCCGGCGCGACGCCGACGCCCTATGGTGGTGCAACCCCGAGAGGACCCGAATGGACCGCTATCCCCGCGACATGCATGGCCACGGCCCCGTCCCCCCGGATCCGAAATGGCCCGGCGGCGCGCGCATCGCCGTCCAGATCGTGCTGAACTACGAGGAGGGGGGCGAGAACAACGTCCTGCATGGCGACCCGGCCTCGGAGGCGTTCCTGTCCGAGATCACCGGCGCGCAGCCCTGGCCCGGGATGCGGCATGCCAACATGGAGTCGCTTTACGAATACGGCGCGCGGGCCGGGTTCTGGCGGCTGCACCGGATGCTGTCGGACCTGCCGGTCACGGTCTACGGCGTGGCCTCGGCGCTGGCGCGCGGCCCCGCGCAGGTCGAGGCGATGCGGGAGGCGGGCTGGGAGATCGCGAGCCACGGTCTGAAATGGATCGAGCACAAGGACATGCCGGAGGCCGAGGAGCGCGCGGCCATCGCCGAAGCGATCCGGCTGCACGCGGAGGTGACGGGCGCGCCGCCGCGGGGCTTCTATTGCGGCCGGTCGAGCCTGAACACGCTGCGGCTGGCCGCCGAGACGGGGCGCTTCGCCTATCTCGCCGACAGCTATGCGGACGAGCTGCCCTATTGGCTGGAAGTCGGCGCGCGCGACCAGCTGGTCGTGCCCTACACGCTGGACGCCAACGATATGCGCTTCGCGATCCAGGCGGGCCATCCGGACGGCGCCTCCTGGGAGACCTATCTGCGCGACAGCTTCGACTGTCTCTGGCGCGAGGGCGGGCGGATGATGTCGGTCGGCCTTCATTGCCGGCTGGCGGGGCGGCCGGGCCGCGCGGAGGCGCTGCGGCGGTTCCTCGACCACGTGCGCGGGCATGAGGGCGTGTGGTTCGCCACGCGCGCGGCGATCGCGGATCATTGGGCTGCGACCCATCCTCCCGTCCGGCGCGCGCGTCCTAGCGCCATGGACCGCGCGGATTTCGTCGCGCGGTTCGGCGGGGTGTTCGAGCATTCGCCCTGGATCGCGGAGCGGGCCCACGCGCTGGAGCTGGGGCCCGCGCATGACAGCGCGGCCGGGCTGCACAACGCGCTGGCGCGGGTGTTCCGCACGGCGGGCCGCGACGAACGGCTGGGTGTGCTGACGGCGCATCCCGACCTCGCCGGCAAGCTGGCCGCGGCGGGACGGCTGACGGCCGAGAGCAGCGCCGAGCAGGCGAGCGCCGGGCTCGACCATCTGACCGATGCGGAGCGGGCGGCCTTCGAGCGCCTGAACGCCGATTACGTCGCGCGGCACGGCTTTCCCTTCATCATCGCCGTGCGCGACCACGACAAGGCGGGGATCATGGCGGCGATGGAGCGGCGGCTGGCGCAGGACACCGAGACCGAGTTCGCCGAGGCCTGCCGCCAGGTCGAGCGCATCGCGCGGCTCCGGCTGGCGGAGATGCTGCCGTGACGCGTCGCGTGCCCGTCCAGCCGCTGACGGCGGAGGGCTTCGCCCCCTTCGGCGACGTGCTGGAAGCGGCGGGTGCGCCGGACCGGATCATCAACGCGGGGCTCTGCGGGCGCTACCACAACCGCGCGCGGCTCGATTTCGGGGACGGGCGCGCGGGACTGTCGATCTTCGACGCCGCGCCGCGCAGCCTGCCCTACCGGCTGGACCTGCTGGAGCGGCATCCCGAGGGCAGCCAGGCTTTCGTGCCGATGCACAGCGCGGAATGGCTGGTGATCGTCGCGCCCGACGCGGGCGGCGTACCGGGCGATCCGCGCGCTTTCCGCGCCGCGCCGGGACAGGCGATCAACTTCCACCGGGGCACCTGGCACGGGGTGCTGACCCCGCTGCACGCGCCCGGCCTGTTCGCCGTGATCGACCGGATCGGGTCGGGGGCGAATCTCGAGGAATACCGGCTCGACCCTCCCTGGGAGGTGACGGACGCGTGAACGCGCCCGCCGGGGAGGGCGGGCCCGGGACGAGGTCAGACAGAGGGACAAACCATGGCAGACACATCCATCGGAACGCCGGCGCAGCTGCGCGATCCGAACTACACCCCGCCGCTTCACAAGGCGATCCCGCTGGGCATCCAGCATGTGCTGGCGATGTTCGTCTCGAACGTCACGCCCGCGATCATCGTGGCGGGCGCGGCGGGCTTCGGCTTCGGCTCGAACTCGCCCGATTTCCCCGAGCTTCTGTATCTCATCCAGATGTCGATGCTCTTCGCGGGCGTCGCCACGCTGCTGCAGACGATCACGATCGGGCCGGTCGGCGCGGCGCTTCCCATCGTGCAGGGCACGAGCTTCGCCTTTCTGCCGATCATGATCCCGCTGGTGGCGGGCCGGGGCGTCGACGCGCTGGCGGCGCTCTTCGGCGGGGTGCTGATCGGCGGCCTGTTCCATGCCGCGATCGGTCTCTTCATCGGGAAGATCCGTTTCGCCCTGCCGCCGCTGGTCACAGGCCTCGTGGTGACGATGATCGGCCTGGCGCTGGTGCGGGTCGGCATCCAATACGCGGCGGGCGGGGTCCCGGCGATCGGGACGCCGGAATACGGCTCGCTCCTGAACTGGTCGGCGGCGCTGGTGGTGATCGTGGTGACGCTGGCGCTGAAGTTCTTCACGCGCGGGATGCTGGCCGTCTCGGCGGTGCTGATCGGGCTGATCGCGGGTTATGTCTACGCGATCGCGGTGGGGATGCTGCCCCTCGACGCGATCACCGGCTCCTGGGAACGCTCGGCCGCCTTCGCGCTGCCGCAGCCGTTCAAATACGGGTTCGAGTTCTCGGTCGCGGCGGTGCTGGGTTTCTGCCTGATGGCCTTCGTCTCGGCCATCGAGACGGTGGGCGACGTGTCGGGCATCGCCAAGGGTGGCGCGGGGCGCGAGGCCACCGACCGCGAGATCCAGGGCGCGACCTATGCCGACGGCCTGGGCACGGCGCTGGCGGGCGTGTTCGGCGGGCTGCCCAACACCTCCTTCAGCCAGAATGTGGGCCTGATCGCCATGACCGGCGTGATGAGCCGCCATGTCGTCACCTGCGGCGCGGTCTTCCTGATCCTCTGCGGGCTGGTCCCGAAGGTGGGCGGGGTGATCCGCACCGTGCCCATCGAGGTGCTGGGCGGCGGCGTGATCGTGATGTTCGGCATGGTGGTCGCGGCGGGCATCTCGATGCTGTCGGACGTGAACTGGAACCGCCGCAACATGGTGATCTTCGCGGTGGCGCTGTCGGTCGGGCTGGGCCTGCAGCTCGAGCCCGACGCGGTGCAGTACCTGCCCGACTCGGCGCGGGTGCTGATGGTCTCGGGCCTGCTGCCCGCGGCCTTCATCGCGATCGTGCTGAACCTGGTTCTGCCCGAAGACCTGGCCGAGGAGGCGACCGACCCGGTCGCGGGCGGCCTGTCGGGCAAGGAGAGCTGGGGCAAGTCGCCCGAGGGCGTGCCGCTGGAGACGCCGCGCCACTGAAGGCGCGGATGCGGGGAGGGGAGGGGCGGCCTGCGGGTCGCCCCTTCTTGCTTCCGAGGTGGGGGTCACCCTCAGGGGCGGCACGGAGTCGAGGGCCGTCAGGCCCGCCGTGCCAGCGCCGGTCCGGACCCGCGGACCGGCGCTCTGACTGCCGTGGCGCGCAGCGGCTGGGTTATTCGGATGTTGCCGCCATAAAGCGTACTGCTTCGTCGTTTTTGCGCCGATCCCCGGACCGGCGCTGGCCCGGACCCTAGCGCCGCAGGTTCAGCGGCGCGTGGCGGTTGACGTCCTTGTAGAGCAGGTAGCGGAACGGGCCCGGCCCGCCGGCGTAGCAGGCCTGCGGGCAGAAGGCGCGCAGCCACATGTAGTCGCCGGCTTCGACCTCGACCCAGTCGCGGTTGAGTCGGTAGACCGCCTTGCCCTCCAGCACGTAGAGCCCGTGCTCCATCACGTGCGTCTCCAGGAAGGGGATGACCGCGCCGGGCTGCAGGGTGACGATGGTGACATGCATGTCGTGACGCAGGTCGGCGGGATCGGCGAAACGCGTGGTGGCCCAGCGCCCCTCGGTGCCCGGCATGGGCATGGGCGGGGTCGCCGCGTCGGAGGTGATGATGGGGTCGGGCGGGTCGAGCCCAGGCGCGGCCTCCCACGCCTTGCGGATCCAGTGGAAGCGGGCGGGCGCGTCGCCCTCCGCGCGCAGGGTCCAGGCGGCGCCAGGCGGGACATAGGCGTAGCCACCGGGTTCCAGCGCATGCGCGGCGCCGTCGATGGTCAGCGCGACCCGGCCCTCGGTGACGAAGAGCGCGCCTTGGGCCCCGGCGTCGGGTTCGGTCGCGTCCGAGCCGCCGCCGGGCTGCACCTCCATCACGTAATGGCTGAAGGTCTCGGCGAAGCCGGTCATCGGCCGGGCGATCACCCAAAGGCGGGTGGCGTCCCAATGCGGCAAGGCCGAGGTGGTGATGTCGCGCATCGTGCCCTGCGGGATCACGGCATAGGCCTCGGTGAAGACCGCGCGGCCGGTCAGCAGGTCGGTCTGGGGCGGGTGGCCGCCGCTTGGGGCGAAATAATCGGGCATGGGGCGTCCTCGGCGGTTCGCGGCAGCATCGCGCGGCGGGATTTCCCCGGCTAGGCGCGAAAACGCTGAAGGATTTGACGGCTATGCGCGAGAATGGCCGTCAGGCCGGCTGCGCCTCGCCCCGGATGCGCCGGCGGGCACGGGCGTAGAGCGAGGCATAGGCCGGCACCAGCACCATCTGCAGCACCGAGACGAAGGCCACGCCGAAGCCCAGCGACACGGCCGTGGGGATCAGGAACTGCGCCTGCACCGAGGTCTCGAGGATCAGCGGCGTGATCCCCAGCACGGTGGTCAGCGTCGTCAGGATCACCGGGCGGAATCGCCCGAGCGTGGCATCGGCGATGGCGTCCATCGGGTCTTGGCCGTCGTCCTCGGCCTCCATGATGTAGTCGACGATCAGCAGCGCGTCGTTCACGATCACGCCGGCGAGCCCGACCACGCCGAACATCGACAGGAGCGTCAGGTTCAGGCCCAGCGCGGCATGGCCGAAGATCGCGCCGACCAGGCCGAAGGGCACGATCCCCAGCACGATCAGCGGCCGCAGGTAGCTGCCGAAGGCCAGCGATAGCGTGGCGTAGATCGCGAAGAGCGCGAGCGAGAAGTTGAAGGCGAGCGCGGGGCCGAAGCGGCCCGCCTCCTCCTGCTCGCCGCCGGTGGCGACCGAGACGCCGGGCAGGTCGCGCTCGATCTCGGGGACGACGTTCTGCAGCACCCAGGCGGTCTCGGCCCCGCCGGTGGTGACGGATTGGTCGGTATCGGCCTCGATCACGGCGATGCGGCGGCCGTCGACGCGGGTGATCTCGGTCGGGGCCGGGCGGAATTCGAGATCCGCCAGCAGCGACAGCGGCACCAGCCCGCCCGACGCGGTCGGGATGCGCAGCTCGGAGAGGTCGGCGATCGAGTCGCGCTGCTCGCCGGGCAGGCGCAGTCGGATATCGACCTCCTCGCGCGAGCGGGCGAACTGGTCGATCACCGCGCCGTAGACCGCTGCGCGCAGCTCCCGCGCCAGATCGGCCTGGCTGACGCCGTAGGCGCGGGCGGCCGGCTTCAGCGAAACGGCGACCTCGCGCGAGGACGAAAAGCGGTCGTCGCGCAGGTCGAACACGCCGTCGCGTCCCGCAAGCGCGCTGCGGATGCGCGCGACGGCCTCGTCGCGGCGGGCCTCGTCGCGGGCGGCCACCTCGAGCGAGATCGGCGCCCCGATCGAGACGGTCGATGCGGAGAAGACCACCTCGCGCGCGCCGGGCACCTCGCCCACGGCCTCGCGCCAGCGGTCGCGGAAGTCGCGCGCCGTCGTCTGCCGCGTGGCGCCGTCCTTCAGCCGCGCGGCGATGGTCGCGACGCTGCCGGGGGCCACGCCGCCGCCCCCGCCCGGCCCGCCCTGGGTGGCGAAACCGATCTGGACCGAGGTGCCGCGCAACAGCCCGTCCTCGCCGATGGCCGCGGCGGCGGCCTCGGCGGCCTCGACGAACTGGGTGGCGCGGCGCGCGGTCTCGGCGGCGGAGGTGCCTTCGGGCATCGACAGCTCGGCGGTGACGAAATTGCCGGCGATGGCCGGGAAGAAGACGAAGCGCACGGTGCCGCCCGCGATCAGCCCGATCGCCAGCGCGGCGACCGCGAGGCAGGAGGCGATGGTGAAGACCGGGTGGAAGACCGCGCCGCGCACGAGGGGCCGCACGACGCGGGCGGTGAACCAGGAGAACCCGCGATCGACCTTGCGGCGCAGCCATTCGGTCGCGCGGCGTGGCGAGTAGCGGCGCGGATCGGTCAGGCGGATATGCGACAGGTGGCGCGGCAGGATCAGGAAGCTTTCCACCATCGAGATGACGAGAAGGTAGATCACCACCGCCGCGACCGGCGCGATGAAGCTGCCCGACGAGCCGGGCAGGAACAGCAGCGGCACGAAGGCCGCGATCGAGGTGGTCACCGAGAAGAGCACCGGCCGCCAGACGCGCAGCACCGCGCGCTTGGCCGCGCCCTCGGGCGAGCCCTCGCCGTCCTCGAGCTCGGCGAAGGTGCGCTCGCCCACGACGATGGCGTCGTCGACCACGATCCCGAGCGCAAGGATGAAGCCGAAGAGCGAGAGCTGGTTGATGGTCGTGCCGAAGGCCAGCATCAGGGCGAAGGCGCCGACGAAGGTCACCGCGACGCCGGTCGCCACCCAGAAGGCCACGCGCAGGTCCAGAAACAGCGTGAGCAGGCCCAGCACAAGCGCAATGCCGATGGCGGCGTTCTTGGCCAGAAGGCTGATGCGGCCGCGCAGGCTGTCGGCCTCGTCGCGCCAGATCTCGGCGGTGACGCCGGGGGGCAGGGTCGGGCGCAGCTCCTCCTCGAGATAGACGGTGGCGGCGTCGGCCACGGTCAGGACCTGCTCGCCGCCCGCGCGGTTGATCGACAGGAAGGCCGCGGGCCGCCCGTTCACGCGGGCGACGATATCGGTCTCGGCCAGGCCTTCGGTGATCGTGGCGATGTCGCCCAGCCGGACCCGCGCGCCGGACGGGTCGGTGAAGAGCACCTTGGCGCGCAGTTCGGCCGCGGTCTGCGCCTCGCCCACGGTGCGCAGCTGGATGTCGCGCGTGCCGGTGTCGATGGTGCCCCCGGACAGGTCCTGCACCTGCGCGGAAATCAGCGCCCCGAGCTGAGTCAGGCCCAGCCCGTACTGGCGCAGCCGGTCGCGCGAGATCGCGATCTCGACGATGTCGGTGCGGGTGCCGAGGATGTCGACCTGGCTCACATCGGGCAGCGCCGTCAGCCCGTCGCGGGCGCGCTCGGCCAGCGCCTTGAGCGCCAGGTCGTCGACGGGCCCGTGCAGCGCGATCTGCACCGCGAGTTCGTTCGGCTCGACCTCGGTCACGCGGGGTTGCTCGGCGGCGGCGGGGAAGGTGGTGATGCGGGCGATTTCGGTCTCGATATCGTCCTTCACGGCACTTAGATCCGCGCCGCGCGTCAACTCGGCCGTCACGGTGCCGATATTGGACGTGGCGGTGGAGGACAGCTTGCGAACGCCTTCGAGCCCCTGCAGCCGTTCCTCGATCGGGGTGAGGATGGCGTCGGCGACCTCGGAGGGCGTGGCGCCGGGATAGGCGACGTTGACCGCGATGGCCTGGGTGGCGATCTCGGGGAAGGTGCGGACGGTCAGCGTGGCCATGGCGGCCAGCCCGCTGGCGATCAGCGCGGCCATCAGCAGGTTGGCGGCGACGGCGTTCGTCAGGAACCAGCGGATGAGGCCGGTCATCCGCCGTCGGGCAGGCGCACCGCCTGCCCCTCCGCCGCCTCGGGAAGCTCGCTCAGGAGAACGCGGTCGCCGGGTTGCAGGGGCCCGGCGCGCAGGATCACGCGCTCGCCTTCGGCCACGGTCTCGCGGCGCAGAAGCTCGGGCCGGGTCGCCTCTAGCGCGCCGTCGGCGATGCGCCAGACGATGCCGCCGGGCTTGAGCGCGCGGGCGGGCAGAGCCACGGCGCCCGCGCCCTCGATCTCGACCGGCATCTCGAGGGTCAGAAGCTCGCCCAGCCTCAGAGGCCGCGCCCCGGGCGGCGCGTCGGCGCCGGGGGCGAAGGGGTCGGGGATCGTCACGATCAGCGGCAGGGTGCGCGTGCCGTCGAGGATCTGCGGCCCGATGGCGGTGACGGTGCCTTCGGCGATGGGCCGCTCGACCCCGATGCCGGCCGGCCCGTCGGAGAGCACGCGCACCAGCGCGCCGCGCAGCGCGTCGAGTTCGGGCAGGAGGGGCAGGTCGTTGGGCACGAGCCCCAGCTCCGCCTCCGCCGCGTCCCAAGGAGCCAGGACGCCCACCGGCTGCCCGGCGGGGGCGAGGTCGCCGGGATCGGCATCGGCGGCGACCACGAGGGCCTCGAACGGGGCGCGGATCTCGGTGTCGCGAAGCCTGTCGGCGGCCAGCGCGGCATCGGCGCGCGCGGTCTCGAGCGCGGCCTCGGCGGAGGCGAGCGCGACCAGCGTGGCCTGCAGTACCGCCTCGGCGACGACGCCGCGCTCCTCGAGCTCGCGCTGGCGCTCGGCTTCGATCCGGGCCTCGGTGACGGCGGCGCGGGCCTCGGCCACGCGGGCCCGGGCGGCGGCGCGCTCGGCTTTGATCCGCGTGGGATCGAGCCGGATCAGCACCGTCCCCTCGGCCACGCGGCGGCCGGCGTCGAATTCGGGCGCGACCTCGGTGATGCGGGCGGTGATCTCGGGGGCGACGGGCACCTCGCCCTTGGGTCGCAGGAAGGCGGTCTGGCGCACGGCGAAGCGCGTCGCGTCTTCGACGGTGGCGGCCTCGATCAGCGGAGGCGGGGGCGGCTGCGTCTCCTGCGCGGGGGCGGGGCGCGACAGCCACCAGTAGCCCGCGCCGCCGAGGCCCAGCACCACCAACCCGGCCAGGAACCACAGCCAGGCGCTGCCGCCCCGGTCGTCGGTCTTGTTGGCCATGTCAGTCGTCCCCGCCATCGCGGGTCAGCACCGCGCGGCCTTCGCGGGGCGAAAAATGCAGCGCCATGAAGGGCACGCGCCGGGGTCCGTCCTCGCCCGCGCCCTCGATCAGGACGGCGCCGAGCCTGCCGGTCTCGGGGTCGGCGATGATGTCCTGCAGGGTGCCGATCCGAGTGCCGGCGGCGTCCTCGACCGGCAGGCCGAGCAGGGATGCGAGCGCGATCTCGTCTGGGCCGTCGCGATCATCGGTGCCTTCGCCGTTGCGGGGCACCGCGCGGGCGGGCCGGGGCGAGACGGTCACGATCCGCGGCGCGGGCGGGTCGGTGCGGGGCGGGGAGGCCGCCGTGTTGCCGGAAAGCGGGACGACCTGCGGCACGCCGCTCCCGTCGGTTGCGGCGATCTCCGCGGCGAGGCCGTCCTGCGCGGCGGCGGGCGCGGCGGCGAGGCCGGCGATCAGAACGAGGAGGCGCGTCATCGGGCGGTCTTTCGCGGAGCGGGTCCGCCGAAGACCTAGGCGCGGGCCGCGGGTTGTCGACCGCGGGGGCGCTAGAGCCCGCCGATCTCGCGCAGGGCGGCGACGATGGCGGCCACGCCCTCGTCCCGGCGCAGGCTGGCGAAGAGGAAGGGGCGGTCGCCGCGCATCCGCGCCGCGTCGTGCCGCATCACGTCGAGCGAGGCGCCGACATGGGGCGCGAGATCGGTCTTGTTGATGACCATCAGGTCCGAGCGGGTGATCGCCGGGCCGCCCTTGCGCGGGATCTCCTCGCCGGCGGCGACGTCGATCACGTAGATCGTCACGTCGGCCAACTCGGGCGAGAAGGTGGCCGAGAGGTTGTCGCCCCCGCTCTCGATCAGCACGAGGTCGAGATCCGGGAGCCGGTCGCGCAGCGCCGCGATGGCGGCGAGGTTGATCGAGGCGTCCTCGCGGATGGCGGTGTGCGGGCAGCCGCCGGTCTCGACCCCCATCACGCGTTCGGCGGGCAGGATCTGCATCCGCATCAGCGCCTCGGCATCCTCCTGCGTGTAAATGTCGTTGGTGATAACGGCGAGCGACAGCTCGTCCTTCAGGGCCTGCGCCAGCTTTGCGGTCAGCGTGGTCTTGCCCGCGCCGACCGGGCCGCCGATGCCGACGCGCAGGGGACCGTTCGGGTTCGTCATGGGGCGGGCCTTTCGCGTGTTTCGGACGGGGCGCCGGGGGCGCTGCCCCCTGGACCCCCGAGGTCTTTCCCGCCAGAGGACGCGGCCGTCATCATGTCTGGAAGAGCCGCGGGGCCTGGATTTCGTGGCGCATGGCGGCGATCTCCGACAGGAAGGCGGTGGTGGCGAGGTCGTCGAGCGTGGCGTCGCGGCTGGCCCCGGCGATCTCGGTGACGACGGGCGCGAGCGCGGCGAGGATGCGCTGGCCCTCGGTCTGGCCCAGCGGCAGCAGGCGCTGGGCGCAGGCGACGAGGTTCGCGGCGAAGGCCTGCAGGGAGAGCGCGCAGGCGTCGTCGGGGTCGAGCGCGGCCAGCCGGGTGGCGCGGCCCACGGCGACGGGCAGCAGCATCGGGGGCAGGTCGAAGCCCCAGATGGCGGCGGTGGTGCGCGCGAAGGCGGCGCCCTGCCGCGCGCTCTCGGCCAGCCGCTCGGCCCCGCCGGCGAAGGCCCGGGCCTCAACGTCGAGCCGGGCGAGGGCCGCGCCCTCGGCGTCATGGGCGAGGCGCAGCAGGATCGCGTCCGACCGCCCGGCCCCGTGGCGCAGCGTGTCGTCGAGCCAGCCCTGGAGCGTGTCGGCCACGACCCAGCCCTCGGCCACCGCGGCCTCTAGGCCGTGCGAGAAGGCGAAGGATCCCAGCGGGTAGGCGGGCGAGAGCCATTGCGCGAGCGTCAGCAGGCGGGGGTCAGTGGGCATGGGCGCTGTTGCCGTGCGCATGGGCATGGGTGCGGCCATGGCCATAGGCGCCGCCTTCGGGGGTGAAGGGCGCCGTGGCCTCGGTCAGGGTCGCGCCCAGATGGTCCAGCATATGCGCGATGACCGGGTCGCGGCGGATCACCAGCTGGTCCGCGCCGATCTGGCAGGGCGTGTGGCGGTTCCCGATATGCCAGGCCAGCCGCGCGAGGTCGGGGCCGGTGACGCGCAGGACCGGCTCGGGTGCCGCGCGGATCGCGATGCGGCTGCCGTCATCCAGTTCCAGCGCGTCGCCATCCTCGAGCGACGTGGTCTGGGCCAAGTCCACAACGAAGGCGGTGCCGTCTTCCGCGACCAGTCGCTTGCGGCGCAGGAAGCGCGCCTCGTAGTCGAGCGCGATGCTCCGGGCGGGACCGGTCCAGTCGCCGGCGCGCAGGAGGGTGCGGGCGACGGGCGCCGCCGGGCGCGACGGGTCGAGGGCCCCCGTCAAAACAGGAAATACCGCTGCGCCATGGGCAGCACCTCGGCGGGTTCGCAGGTCAGGAGCTCGCCATCGGCGCGGACCTCGTAGGTCTCGGGGTTCACCTCGACCTGCGGCGTGGCGTCGTTGAGCTTGAGGTCGCGCTTGCCGATATCGCGGGTGCCGCGCACGGCGAGCGTGTCCTTGGCGAGGCCCAGCGACGCGCCCAGCCCGTCGGCCTGCGCGGCCTCGGAGACGAAGATCACGGCCGAGCGTTCCACGGCCCGGCCGAGCGCCGCAAACATCGAACGGGAATGCACCGGCTGGGGCGTCGGGATCGAGGCGTTCGGGTCGCCCATCTGCGCCAGCACGATGGAGCCGCCGAGCAGCACCATCTCGGGCTTCACGCCGAAGAAGGCCGGGTCCCAGAGGCAGAGATCGGCGCGCTTGCCCGGCTCGATCGAGCCGATCTCATGCGCCATGCCATGCGCGATGGCGGGATTGATCGTGTATTTCGCGATGTAACGGCGCACCCGCATGTTGTCGTTGGCGCCCGTCTCCTCGGGCAGGCGGCCGCGCTGGCGCTTCATCTTGTCGGCGGTCTGCCAGGTGCGGATCAGCACCTCGCCCACGCGGCCCATGGCCTGGCTGTCCGAGGCGATGATCGAGAAGGCGCCCATGTCGTGCAGGATGTCCTCGGCGGCGATGGTCTCGCGCCGGATCCGGCTCTCGGCGAAGGCGATGTCCTCGGGGATCGACTTGTCGAGATGGTGGCAGACCATGAGCATGTCGAGATGTTCTTCGACCGTGTTCACGGTGAAGGGCCGGGTGGGGTTGGTCGAAGAGGGCAGCACGTGGTCCAGGCCGCAGATGCGGATGATGTCGGGCGCGTGCCCGCCGCCCGCGCCCTCGGTGTGGAAGGCGTGGATGGTGCGGCCCTTCATGGCGGCGACCGTGTCCTCGACGAAGCCGGATTCGTTGAGCGTGTCGGTGTGGATCATCACCTGCACGTCCATGTCGTCGGCCACCGAGAGGCAGCAGTCGATGGCGGCGGGGGTGGTGCCCCAGTCCTCGTGCAGTTTGAGCGCGCAGGCGCCGGCCTTCACCATCTCGACCAGCGCCTCGGGGCGCGACGCGTTGCCCTTGCCCGAGAGGCCGAAATTCATCGGCAGCCCGTCCAGCGCCTGCAGCATCCGCCCGATATGCCAAGGCCCGGGCGTGCAGGTGGTGGCGAGCGTGCCATGGGCCGGGCCGGTGCCGCCGCCCAGCATGGTGGTCACGCCGGAATGCAGCGCGTCGTCGACTTGTTGGGGGCAGATGAAGTGAATGTGGCTGTCGAAGGCACCCGCGGTCAGGATGCGCCCTTCGCCGGCGATGATCTCGGTCGCCGGGCCGATGACGATGTCGACGCCGTCCTGGGTGTCCGGGTTGCCGGCCTTGCCGATCTTCAGGATGCGCCCGTCGCGCAGGCCCACATCGGCCTTCACGATGCCGGTCCAGTCGACGATCAGCGCGTTGGTGATGACCGTGTCGGCGGTGCCCTCGGCGCGGGTGCGTTGGGACTGGCCCATGCCGTCGCGGATCACCTTGCCGCCGCCGAACTTCACCTCCTCGCCATAGGTGGTCAGGTCGCGCTCGACCTCGATGACCAGTTCGGTATCGGCCAGCCGCAGCCGGTCGCCCGTGGTGGGGCCGAACATGGCGGCGTAATCGGCGCGGGGGATGCGTGCGGGCATGGCGGTCCTCCTAGGCGACCCAGAGCGACCGGCTGCGGTGCCAGTCCTCGATCGATTGGTCGGGATAGCGGGCGAAGCTTTCGTCGCCGTCGCGGATTTCGGGCTCGACCCAGGGCGCCTTGAAGTCGAGCATCATGTGAAAGCGCGACGGCGGCACCGGCAGGTCGGTGTCGATGGCGGAGGCGAAGGGATGCGTGAGTTCGGGCCAGTCCGGGTGCCAGCCCCAGAGCGCGCTGCCGCATTCGGCGCAGAAGCGGCGGCGCATCCGGCTGGGGGCGCCGTCGACCCGGATGCGGATCTCTTTGGTGCGGTCCTCGCCCCGGATGGCCAGCGTCTCGGTCACGCCCATGATGTTGACCGCGTAGCCGCCCCCGCCCGCGAGCTTGCGGCAGATCCCGCAATAGCAGCGCATGAAGGGATGCGGCGTGTGGCTGGCGATCGTGAAGGCGACCGCGCCGCAGCGGCAGGATCCGGCGAGATCAACCGGCACCGCGCGCCTCGGCATCGAAGGCCGCGTCCACCGGCACCTGCAGCGCGGTGACGAGGCCGTTGGTCTGCATCGCCATGCCGATCACCGCCAGAAGCTCGCCATGCTGCGCGTCGGTCAGGCCCTTGGTCTTCGCCGCCGCCGTGTGGCTGTGCACGCAATAGGAGCAGCCATTGGCAGTGGAGACGGCGACATAGATCATCTCCTTGACCAGCGGGTCGAGCGCGCCCGGGGCCATGACGTCCTTCAACCGGTCCCAGGTGGCGCGCAGCAGCGTCGGGTCATGGGCCAGCGCGCGCCAGAAGTTGTTGACGTAATCCGTGCCGCGGGCGGCGCGGATCTCGTCGAAGACGGCCCGCGCATCCGCGCCGGCCGCCTCGTCGTCGAGAAGGGCGACGGTCGCCATCAGACCATCGCGAAGATGCGCGCCGGCCCGCCCGAGCCGCCGCGATGGGTGGGCGCGCCGACCACGAGCGTCGCGCCGGCGGCGGGCACCTGGTCCAGCCCGGCGATGTTCTCGATCCCGTAGCGGCCGCTGGGCAGCCAGGCGTAATGCGTGGCGAAATCGGCCGAGGGGCCGTGGTCGAGCGACAGCGTGTCGACGGCGATCGAGGTGGCGCCGGTCTCCTCCATCAGCATCTGCGCGGCCTCGATATGGAAGCCGGGGAAATGCATCGCGCCGTCCGCGTCGGCGTTGCGGAACCCGTCGGTGCCGACCTTGGCCGCCCAGCCCGAATGCATCGCGACGCAGGCGCGGTCGGGGATCTCGCCATTTGCGGCGATCCAGGCGCGCAGGTCGTCGGGCGTCACCTGCGCATCCGCGTCCTCGGCGGCGCGGGCGGCGATGTCGATCACCGCGAGCGGGCAGACGAGGTTGCCGACCGGGATCTCGTCCACCGCCTGGCCGTCGGCGGAGAAATGCAGCGGGGCGTCGATATGGGTGCCGGTATGTTCGTTGATCGCGAGGTTGAAGAGGTTGAACCCGCTCTCGGCGAAGCTCGCGCCCTGGTCGATCGCGATGCCCGGCTCGCCGAAATAGGTCGGGAAGTCGGGGCCGTAGACATGGGTCATGTCGACCACGCCGCCATGGCCCGCCGCCATCGCCGGCGTGCCCTTGAGCATCCCGCCGGTCGCGGCCACGGCGCCGGCGGCGGCGCCGGCCCGGAACAGGTCGCGGCGCGACAGCATCCGCTCTTTCACCGACTCCACCACGCAGAGATTACACATCGTCACATCCTCCCTGAATCAACGGTCCAGCTCTCCCATGACCTGGCCGTTGAACCCGTATACCACACGCGCGCCGCCCAGCGGGATCAGGGCCACGTCGCGCGACTGGCCCGGCTCGAAGCGCACGGCGCTGCCGGGCGCGATGTCGAGGCGCATGCCGCGCGCCGCATCGCGGTCGAAATCGAGCGCGGCATTGGCCTCGGCGAAATGGTAGTGGCTGCCGACTTGCACGGGGCGGTCGCCGGTATTGGCGACATGCAGCGTGATCGCGGTGCGGTCGGCGTTCAGGGTTATGTCGCCATCGGCGGGGAACAGCTCTCCGGGGATCATCGGCGCACCTTTCAGCGGATCGGGTCGTGGACGGTGACGAGCTTGGTGCCGTCGGGAAACGTGGCCTCGACCTGCACCTCGGGGATCATTTCGGGCACGCCGTCCATGCATTGCTGGCGGGTGACGACATGGGCGCCGGCCTGCATCATGTCGGCGACCGAGCGGCCGTCGCGCGCGCCCTCGACCACGGCGTCGGTGATCAGCGCGATCGCCTCGGGATGGTTCAGTTTCACGCCGCGCGCCAGCCGCTTGCGCGCGACTTCGGCGGCCATCGCGACCAGCAGCTTGTCCTTTTCGCGGGGGGTCAGGTTCATCTCTCACAGTCTCCAGCAGATGGGCAGCGTGCCGCCGGTCAGGCGGTCGAGCACCGGCAAAAGCGCGCGGCGCAGCGTCCAGCCATCGGGCGCGAGCAGCCGCAGGGCCAGCGTATCCGGCGCGGGACGCGTCGCGCCAGCCGTCGCGGGCAGCAGCGCGCGGATCGCGGCCAGATGCGCCTCGGCGTCGGGGGCGGCGTAGAACAGGCTCGCCATCGCGCCCGCGCCGCGGCCGGTGGCGGCCCGGTCCATCAGCGCGCGCAGGTCGCCCGCTACGTCCCAGCCGTCGCGCCAGAGGGGGGCGCCGTCGCGGGTCACGGCGATGCGGTCGCGGATGGTGACGTCGCGCGGCACCTCGCCCATGGCGGCGCGGCCGAAGATCACCGGCTCGACCATCAGGAGGCGCGCGTCACCTTCGAGCGCGACCGACAGCCGGCGGTCGAGCCGCGCGCCGTCGTAGAGGATCGTCTCCTGCGGCAGCCACAGCAGGCTGGCGCCCGGGGCGGCGGCGAGGCGCGTCTCGACCCGGGCGGTGCCCCCGGCGGCGCGGTAGGCGCGCTCGGCGGCCTGCGTGCTGAGCGAAAGCGCGGCACCCGCGCCGGCCCGCGCGGCGATGCGGATCCGGTCGCCGCCGGTCAGCCCGCCCGCGGTGTTCAGCAGCATCGCGTCGAGCCGCCCGCGGCTGCGCGGGAACAGCGCCTTGAGGCAGCCCGACATGCGCAGGTCGTCCACGACGCTGGCCGGCCCGCGCCGCTTGGCCGAGAGCGTCAGCTCCCCTTCGGCACGGGGGGCGCGGGGCGCGGATGTCGCGGGCGGGCGGCTCGGGGCGTTAATGGCGGATCCTCCTCGCCCGGTTTCAGCACGTTCCCCCGCCCCGCGCCATGACGCGCGGGCCGCGGGCCGTGGCTTTTCGCGCATCGCTGCCCGCGGGGCGGGCAGGTGCCGAAGGATTGGGCAGATCGGCGGCCTTGACCTTCCCGTGACTGGAACCTCTACCTATCTGTGGACCGGAAGATGAAGGTATCCGCCATGTCCCTGACCCTGCAGATCGAAGGCCTGTCCTGCGCCGGCTGCGTCGGCCGCGCGGAGCGTGCGCTGGCCGCCGTGCCGGGCGTGACCGGGGCGTCCGTCAACCTAGCCACCGGGCGCGCGCAGGTCGAGGGCGAGGCCGAGGCCGCGGCGCTGGCCGCCGCGCTCGACGGCGCGGGCTATCCGGCGCGGACGGCCGCGGCCACGCTGCGGGTCGAGGGGATGAACTGCGCCTCCTGCACGGGCCGGGTCGAGGGCGCGCTCGCGGCGCAGCCCGGCGTGCTGGAGGCGGCGGCCAATCTCGCCGCCGGCACCACGCGGGTGCGCTGGATCGCGGGCGCGACCACGCCGCAGGCGCTGGCGCAGGCGGTGACGCGGGCCGGCTACCCAGCGGAGCCGTCCGAGGCTTCCGCACCCGCCGCGCGCGCGGACCGGGCGGAGGAGACGGCGGCGCTGGGCCGCCGGGCGCTGCTGGCGCTGGCGCTGACCCTGCCGGTCTTCGTGATCGAGATGGGCGGCCATTTCATCCCCGGCGTCCATCGCTTCGTCGGCGCCACGCTGGGGCACGGCGCGTCCTGGTGGCTGCAATTCGTGCTGGTGACCGCGGTGCTGGCCGGGCCGGGCCGGGGCTTCTTCGCCAAGGGCATCCCGGCGCTGCTGCGCGGCGCGCCCGAGATGAACAGCCTCGTGGCGCTGGGCACGCTGTCGGCCTGGGGCTACTCGACGCTGGCCCTGCTGGCGCCGGGTCTGTTCCCCGAGGGCACGCGCGCGGTCTATTTCGAGGCGGCGGCGGTGATCTGCACGCTGATCCTGCTGGGCCGCTGGATGGAGGCGCGCGCCAAGGGCCGCGCCGGGGCCGCGATCGCGCGGCTGGCCGGGCTCGCGCCGCGCACAGCGCTGCGGCTGGTCGATGGCCGGCCCGAGGAGGTGCCGCTCGACGCGGTGCAGGCGGGCGACCTGCTGGAGATCCGCCCCGGCGCGCGCATCCCCGTCGACGGCGAGACGGTAGAGGGGCGGTCCCATGTCGACGAGAGCATGGTCACCGGAGAGCCGGTGCCGGTGCTGAAGACCGAAGGCGCGGGGCTGACGGGCGGCACGGTGAACGGGCCCGGCGCGCTGGTGATGCGGGCGACCGCGGTGGGCGAGGGCACGCTGCTCGCGCAGATCATCCGCATGGTCGAGGAGGCGCAGGGCGGCAAGCTGCCGATCCAGGCGCTGGTGGACCGGGTGACGGCGGTCTTCGTGCCGGTCGTGCTGGCGGTGGCGCTGGTCACGGTGGCGGTCTGGGCGTGGCTGGGGCCGAGCCTCGCGCTGGTCGCGGGGGTCTCGGTGCTGATCGTGGCCTGTCCCTGCGCGATGGGGCTGGCGACGCCGGTCTCGATCATGGTGGGCACGGGCCGCGCGGCTGAGCTGGGCGTGCTGTTCCGCCGGGGCGACGCGTTGCAGGCGCTGCAGGGCGCGCGCGTGGTGGCCTTCGACAAGACCGGCACGCTGACGCTGGGCCGGCCGGAATTGACCGCGCTCGACACCGCGCCCGGCGTCGCGCGGGAGGAGGCGCTGCGGCTGGCGGCGGCGGTCGAGGCGCGGTCGGAGCATCCCATCGCCCGCGCCATCCTGCGCGCGGCAGAGGCCGAGGGCGTGGCGGTGCCGCCGGCCGAGCGGTTCGAGACCGTCACCGGCATGGGCGCCCGCGCGATCGTCGACGGGCGCGACGTGATCGTCGGCGCCGACCGGTTCCTGGCCGCCGAGGGGGTCGATCTGGGCCCGGTGGGAGCGGCGGGCGCGCGGATCGCCGAGGCGGGGCGCACGCCGCTCTACCTCGCCGCCGACGGCGTGGCGCTGGCGGCGATCGGGGTGGACGATCCGATCAAGCCCGAGGCGCCCGCCGCGCTGGCGGCCCTGCGAGGCCTGGGGCTGCACACCGTCCTGGTCACCGGCGACAACGCCGCCTCGGCGCGCGCCGTGGCCGACCGGCTGGGGCTGGACGCGGTGGTGGCCGAGGTTCTGCCCGGCGGCAAGGTCGACGCGATCCGCGCGCTGCGCGACGCCCACGGTCCGGTGGCCTTTGTGGGCGACGGCATCAACGACGCGCCCGCGCTGGCCGAGGCGGATGTGGGCCTCGCCATCGGCACCGGCACGGATATCGCCATTGAGGCGGCCGAGGTGGTGCTGATCTCGGGCGATCCGGGCGCCGTGGTCCGCGCGCTGGAGATCAGCCGCGCCACGCTGCGCAACATCCGCCAGAACCTGTTCTGGGCCTTCGCCTACAACGCGGCGCTGATCCCGGTCGCGGCGGGGGTGCTCTATCCCGTGGCGGGGGTTCTGCTGTCGCCGATGCTGGCGGCGGGGGCGATGGCGCTGAGCTCGATCTTCGTGCTGGGCAACGCGCTGCGCCTGCGCCGCGTCGGGGCCGCGCCCGCGATGCGGCCCGCCGCGCCCGGCGCGCCGCGCGCGCAGCCGGCGGAGTGAGCGCGATGAATATCAGCCAGGTCGCCCGCCGCGCGGGCCTGCCCGCCAAGACGATCCGCTATTACGAGGAGATCGGCCTCGTCGCGCCGGCGCGCGCCGCGAACGGCTACCGCGCCTTTTCGGAGCGGGACCTGCACAAGCTGACCTTCCTGTCGCGCGCCCGGGCGCTGGGTTTCCGGGTGGAGGATTGCCGCGCGCTGCTGGGCCTCTGGGAGGACGAGAGCCGCGCCTCGGCCGAGGTGAAGGCGATCGCGCAGGCGCATCTGGACGAGATCGCGCGCAAGATCGCCGATCTGCGGGACATGCAGGCGACGCTGGCCGACCTCGTGTCGCGCTGCGCGGGCGACGACCGGCCCGACTGCCCGATCCTGCGCGCGATGGAGCCGGCGGGGCGGTCGTCGTCGCGTCAGTGAGTCCAAAGGCGCGCGGCCGCCCCTGTCCCGGGGCTCCGCCCGTGATCGCCTCGGTGGCCCCGCCGGGCCTTCAGCCCGGACCGGCGATCACCCACATTTCGAAAAGCCGCAATTGGCGCAGGTGGCGCAGCCTTCGGCCATGTGGACGTCGAAGCTGCCGCAATTGGGGCAGGTGGGGCCGGGCAGGGTGACGGCGGCGGTTGCGGAGTGGTCGCGCGGGTCGGCGGGGTCGATCTTGAGCCCGAGCCCTTCGCCGGCGAGGAAACCGGTCGCAATCATGTGCCGCTCGATCACGCCGCCGATTGCCGCGAGGATCGAGGGCACGTATTTGCCCTGCACCCAGGCGCCGCCGCGCGGGTCGAACACGGCCTTCAGTTCCTCGACGACGAAGCTCACGTCGCCGCCGCGCCGGAACACCGCCGAGATCATCCGCGTCAGCGCGACGGTCCAGGCGAAATGCTCCATGTTCTTGGAGTTCACGAAGATCTCGAAGGGCCGCCGTCGCCCGTCGATCTGGATGTCGTTGATGGTGATGTAGAGCGCGTGCTCGGATTGCGGCCACTTGATCTTGTAGGTCTCGCCGGTCAGCGCGGCGGGCCGGTCGAGCGGGGCGAACATCTGCACGACCTGCGCCTCGGACGCGGCCTCGGGCGGGGGAGCGGACGCGGTTTCCAGCACGCTGCCGGTCACCTCGTTGGGCCGGTAGGTGGTGCAGCCCTTGCAGCCGGTCTCCCACGCCTGGAGATAGACGTCCTTGAAGGCCTCGAAGCCGATCTCGGCGGGCACGTTGATCGTCTTCGAGATCGAGGAATCCACCCATTCCTGCGCCGCCGCCTGCATCGCCACGTGATCGGCGGGCGCGAGATCGGCCACCGAAACGAAGGCCTCGGGCAGGGGGGTCCGCCCGTGCAGGCGGCGCCATTCGGCGACGGCGAAGTCGCGCACCGTCTCCTCGGTGCGGGTGCCGTCGGGCTGCAGCACCTTGCGGGTGTATTCCTGCGCGAAGATCGGCTCGATCCCCGAGGACACGTTGCCCGCCAGCAGGCTGATCGTGCCGGTGGGCGCGATCGAGGTCAGGAGCGCGTTGCGCAGCCCGTGCTCGGCGATGGCCGCGCGCACCTCCGGGTCGAGCCGTTGCACCATCGGGGCGGCCAGAATCGCGTCGCGGTCGTAGAGCGGGAACGACCCCTTCTCGGCGGCGAGCCCGGCGGAGGTGCGATAGGCGGCGTTGGCGATGACGCGCAGCCAGTCGCCGGTCGCGTCCACCGCCTCGGGCGAGCCGTAGCGCAGCCCGCACATCGCCAGCGCGTCGGCGAGGCCGGTCACGCCCAGCCCGATCCGGCGCTTGGCCCGCGCCTCCGCGGCCTGCTGGGGCAGGGGGAAGCGGCTGGCATCGACGACGTTGTCCATCATCCGGATCGCGGTGGCGGTCAGGTCGGCCAGTTTGTTCGTGTCGATCCGCGCGTCACCAGTGAAGGGGTCTTCCACCAGCCGGGCGAGGTTGAGCGAGCCCAGCAGGCAGGCGCCATAGGGCGGCAGGGGCTGCTCGCCGCAAGGATTGGTGGCGGCGATGGTCTCGGCATAGGACAGGTTGTTGGCCGCGTTGATGCGGTCGATGAAGATCACGCCGGGCTCGGCGTAGTCGTAGGTGGCGCGCATGATCGCGTCCCAGAGCGCGCGGGCCCGGACGGTGCGATAGGTGCGCCCGCCGAAGACGAGCGGCCATTCGCCGTCGCCGGCGACCGCGTCCATGAATGGGTCGGTCACCAGGACCGAGAGATTGAACATGCGCAGCCGGGCGGGGTCGGCCTTGGCGGCGACGAATTCCTCGATATCGGGGTGGTCGCAGCGCAGCGTCGCCATCATCGCCCCGCGGCGCGAGCCCGCCGACATGATCGTGCGGCACATCGCGTCCCAGACATCCATGAAGCTGAGCGGGCCCGAGGCGTCGGCGGCCACGCCCTCGACCTGCGCGCCCTTCGGCCGGATCGTCGAGAAGTCGTAGCCGATGCCACCGCCCTGCTGCAGCGTCAGCGCCGCCTCGCGGAGCGCGCCGAAGATGCCGGACATCGAATCCTCGATTGTGCCCATGACGAAGCAGTTGAACAGCGTGACCGCCCGGTCCGTGCCGGCCCCCGCGACGATCCGCCCCGCCGGCAGGAAGCGGAACCCGTCCAGCGCCTCGCGGAAGCGGGGTTGCCACGCGGCGGGATCGGCCTCGGGGGCCGCCAGGGCCTTGGCCACGCGGTCCCATGTGGCCGCCATGTCGGCATCCATCGGCGTGCCGTCGGCCGATTTCAGGCGGTATTTCATGTCCCAGATCTGCTCGGCGATGGGGGCGGCGAAGGCGGACATGGGCGGGGCTTCTTCCTAGGGATGGTTGCGGCGGGACGCCGGATGGCTAGATATATACCCTGCGCGGAACGGAGTCATCATGGCGGTCAACCTGATCAAGCTGAGCGTCGGCACCGAGTCGATCGAGGGGCTCAAGCGGTGGCAATCCTCGGCCGCCGCCAAGGGGCCCTGCGGTCATCCGCGCCACGTCACCCGGATGTGGCCCAAGCGCGAGGCCGAGGTGCTGGAGGGCGGCTCGATCTACTGGGTGATCAAGGGCGTCGTGATGTGCCGCCAGCGCGTGCTGCGGCTGGAGGAGGTGCGGCGCGCCGATGGCATCCCGCGCTGCGGGATCGTGCTGTCGCCCGAGCTGGTCCCCGTCACGCCGATGCCGAAGCGGCCCTTCCAGGGCTGGCGCTATCTTGCGGCCGCGGACGCGCCCGCCGATATCGACCCGTCCCGCGCAGCGGAACAGGCCCTGCCGCCCGCGCTGAGCGTCGCGCTCGCCGAGATCGGGGTACTGTAGCGAAATCGCGTTTCGCCGGGCCGCGGCGCTGCCGCGTCGGTGCGACGCGATTCATGGCAGCAAGATCCGGACGACTTTGAGGCGGCGCGGAGCGGAAGCCGCATCGTCGGGCCATGGGGCGGCCCGGCGATGCGCGGCATCGCCCCTGCGGCCGATACTGTTTCGCGCACGCGAAGGTCAGGTGCATATCGCCCGTCCCGCCTCGCCCCGCGTCGCTTTTCCGCCGCCGCCGGTCGTGCGCGATTGCCACGCGCGACCCGGCGCGTGTCATCCCCAAGGCCAGGACGACCGGAGGGACGGCGATGAAGACGCATGTGAGGGCATTGGTCGTGGGCGGCGGGGCGGTCGGGACCGGCATCGCCTATCACCTCGCCCGCGCCGGCTGGGACACGATGCTGCTGGAGCGCGACGAGCTCACCAGCGGCTCCACCTGGCACGCGGCGGGGCTGCTCCCGCTCTTCAACATGAGCTACGCCACCAGCCATATCCACGCTTACTCGGTCGAGTTCTACAAGGGGCTGGAGGCGGAGACCGGGCTCAATCCGGGCTTCAGCGTCGTGGGCAACCTGCGCATGGCGCAGACCGACGACCGGATGGACGAATACGCGCTCTATGCCGCGACGGCCGAGACGGTGGGCATCCCGCATGAGTGGCTGACCCCCGCCCAGATCAAGGAGCGGTACCCGCTGGTGCGGACCGAGGATCTGAAGGGCGCGATCCTCCATCCCACCGATGGCTACATCAACCCCGCCGACGTCACGATGGCCATGGCCAAGGGCGCGCGCCAGCACGGCGCCGTGATCGAGCGCCGCTGGCAGGTGGACGGCTACGAATGGACGGGCTCGGACTGGCGGGTCAGCGTGACGAAGATGGCCGAAAAGGGCGGCAACCTCGTCCCCACCGAGGAGACGGCGATCATCACCGCCGAGCATGTCGTCACCGCGACCGGCAACCACGCGCCGCGCACCGCGAAGCTCCTCGGCATCAAGCACCCGGCGGTGGTGGTCGAGCACCAGTATATCGTGACCGAGCCCGACCCCGCGCTGGTCGAATGGCGAAAGGCCGGCAACCCGCAGCACCCCGTCCTGCGCGACGCCGACGCCAAGTGGTACGTCCGCGAGGAGCGCGGCGGCTGGATCCTGGGGCCTTACGAGCAGAAGGCGCCCGCGCGCTTTCCCTACGGCGTGCCCGACAGCTTCCGCGCCGATCTCTTCCCGCTCGACCTGGAGCGGATCGAGGAGGAGTACATGTCCTTCATCCACCGCATCCCCAGCTCCGAGACCTGCGGTCTGAAGGACGATTTCAACGGGCCGATCTGCTACACGCCCGACGGCAACCCGCTGGTCGGGCCCGCGCCGGGGCTGCGCAACATGTGGCTGGCGGAGGGGTTCAGCTTCGGGATCACGGCCGCCGGCGGCACGGGCCATTACCTCGCGCAGATGATGACGGAAGGCGAGGCCGAGATCGACATGGCCTCGCTCGATCCCAAGCGCTTCGGCGACTGGGTGACGACCGAATACGCGATGCGCAAGAACGAGGAGGCCTACGACCACGTCTACGTCCTCCACCATCCCGACGAGGAGCGGCCCGCCGCGCGCCCGCTCAAGACCGCGCCCTGCTACGACCGGATGAAGGATCGCGGCGCGCAGTTCGGCTGCGTGAACGGGTGGGAGCGGCCCAATTACTTCAAGCCCGGCGCCGAGGCGGATTTCGACCTGACCTCGCGCAGCTTCCGGCGCGGCAAGTGGTGGCAGCACGCGGTCGAGGAGGCGACGGCCCTGCGCGAAACCGCGGGCCTGATCGACGCCACGGCCTTCACCAAGCACATGCTGCGCGGCCCGGGGGCGGCGGCCTTCCTCGACTGGTTCACCACCAACAAATTGCCCAAGGTGGGCCGCATCAACCTGACCTATGCCCTGACCGAAGTCGGCACGACGCGCACCGAGTACACCATCGTCCGGCTGGCCGAGGACACGTTCTACCTCGTCTCCGCGGGCGCGTGGCAGGCCTATGACAGCGATTTCATCGCCAAGGCCGTCAACGACAAGGTGGCCGAGTTCGGGCCGATGTACCTGTCCGACGTCACCGGCCAGACTGGCGTCTTCGCGCTGGCCGGGCCGAACAGCCGCGCGATCCTCTCCGAGGTCGTCCGCGACGCGGAGCCGGAGACGGTGCTGTCGAACAAGCGCTTTCCGTGGCTGTCGCAACGCCGGATCGAGCTGCTCATGTGCCCCGTGAACGCGATCCGCGTGGCCTATACCGGCGAGCTGGGGTGGGAGCTGCACCACCCGATGGAGATGCAGAACTACCTCTTCGACCGGCTGATGGAGGCGGGCGAGGCGCATGGCCTGCGCCTCGTCGGCGCGCGCGCGCAGAATTGGCTCCGGCAGGAAAAGAGCTACCGCGCCTTCGGGACCGAGCTGGGCCGCGACGCGACCCCGCTCGAGGCCGGGCTCGACCGCTTCGTCGACCTGTCCAAGGAGTTCCACGGCAAAGCCGCGATGGAGAAGACGGGCATCCGCTCGAAATGCGTGACGCTTCTGGTGGACGGCCCGGACGACGCCGATCCCTGGGGGCGCGAGGCGCTCTACACGGCGGACGGTACGCGCATCGGGCGGCTGACTTCGGGCGGCTATTCGGTGGCCTTCGGCAAGTCCATCGGCATGGGCTATGTCCGCCCCGACCTCGCCGCACCGGGCACCCGGCTGAAGGTCCGGATGCAGCGCGCGCTGTGGGATGCCGAGGTGACCGAGGACAGCCCCTACGATCCCGCAAACGCGCGCATCCGCGCGGATGGCTAGGGCGATCCGGGCGGCGCTGCTCCTGGCGGCGCTGGCCCTGTTCGCGGCGCTCCTGATCCCACGCGGCGCGCGCGAGGTGACGATCCTGGGCGACGGCGCGCCGGCCGTGCGGGCGGCCTATGGCGCGGGGCCGGTCCCCGGGGGTCTGGTCACGGAGGTGCAGGTCGCGCTGCTGCGCCGCCCCGAGAACATCCGCCACCTGCCCGAGGCCGGAACGCTCTGCCGCGGGGATTGCGCGGCGGCACTGACCGCGGTGGTCGAGCCGCGCATCGGCGGCTGGCGCAAGCTGGTGGTGGTGCAGCTCGATGCGTTCGAGGGTGCGGATGCTTTGGACCGGGGCGAGGGCCTGCCCGCAGCGCTGGCGGACTGCCTGGCCCGCGCGGTCGCCGCCGAGGCCGGCGCGATCCGGGCCGCGGCGCTCGATTGCGTGCCCGCGCGGGCGGCGATCTGGCGGCTGCCCTTCGGACTCTAGCCCCGCGGGACGGCCAGCCGCGGCAGGGGGCCCAGCGGCAGCGGGCCGTAGAAGGCCATGCCGTCGCGCAGCTCCAACCGGGCGGCGATGCGACCGTCGCGCGCCATGCCGCCCAGCCCGGCGGCGATCAGCGGCTGGCGGTCGCGCGGGATGAGCCCGCCCTCGACGGCGAGCTTGAGCAGCACCTCCCAGCCGGCGAGCTCCAGCATCAGCGCGCCGCGCGGCAGGCCGTCCGCGCCGATGGCGATATCGCCCGCCAGGTCGGCCTCGACCGGGCCCCAGCGCAGCGCCGCCGCGCGCAGCTCCAGCGCCTCGATCCGCGGCTCGGCCCCGGCCTCGAGCGGCCGATCCAGCCGCGCGGTGGCGTCCACGGAAACCAGCCGGATCGCCTCGGGCAAGGTGCCGGCGGGGTCGACCAGGGACAGAAGGAATCGGTCCGGCCGCAGCGCGCCGAGGCGCAGCGACAGATCGTAGGCCGCGGGCCCGCCCGCCTGGCGGGTCGAGAGCTGCCCGTTGCCCAGTGCGATCCCGCCGTCGCGGCCCGAGACCGTGACCTCGGAGGCGACGAGCGTCGCGCGCCGCAGCGTGGGCGTCCGCGAGGCGGTCAGGACCGCCGAGGCGCGCAAATCCTCGTTCGTCACCTCCACCGGGCCGGCCGGCGTGGCGACCGTCAGCGAGGGTGGGGCGACGGCGATCACGTGATTGGGCCGGTAGCTGAGCGCGAAGACCTGCAGGAACGGCGCGGCGAGGCCCCACCCGTCG
Source organism: Jannaschia sp. GRR-S6-38 (assembly GCF_029853695.1). Taxonomy (NCBI): domain Bacteria; kingdom Pseudomonadati; phylum Pseudomonadota; class Alphaproteobacteria; order Rhodobacterales; family Roseobacteraceae; genus Jannaschia; species Jannaschia ovalis. The sequence goes on along the minus strand of NZ_CP122537.1, from coordinate 1,305,259 downwards.
GGGCCCAGCGCATCGACATCGGTGACCGTGGTGTCGAAGCGGTTCGGAAAGCCCGCGACCGACAGGTCGTCATAGGCGATCCGCCAGCCCCCGGTCCGCGCGGCCTCGATCGCCGACAGCGCGCCGCGTTCGACGGCGGTCGCGCCGACGAACCACCAGCCGCCCCATAGCGCCCCGGCCACGCAGGCCAGCACCGTCAGCCATTTCACCATCCGCAGGTCCTTTGCGCCGCTTGCGCCTTTCGTCTATCCCCCGCCGCGGCAGGGCGAAAGGACGACAGATGACCACATCCCCCGACCTCTGGGTCTTCGGCTACGGATCGCTGGTCTGGAATCCCGGCATCGCGGTGGCCGAGACGCGCATGGCGCGGCTGCGCGACTACCGCCGCCGGTTCTGCATGTGGTCGATCCACCATCGCGGGTCGGAGGAGGAGCCGGGCCTCGTGCTGGCGCTGGAGCCGCATGCGGGCGGCCTTTGCGAAGGCCTCGCCATCCGCGCCGCCGACCCCGAGGCGGCGCTCGCGGAACTGCGCGAGCGCGAGCTGGTCTCGGCCGCCTATCACGAGCGCCGCGTCACGCTCGACAGCGACCGCGGCCCGATCGACGCGCTGGCCTATGTGATCGACCCGGCGCATGGCCAATACGCCCGCGACCTGACGCTGGACGACCAGGCCCATGTCATCGCCCATGCCATTGGCGGGCGCGGCCCCAATCACGAATACCTGTCGAAGACGGCGCAGGGGCTGCACGCGCTGGGGATCGGCGATCCGGATCTCGACTGGCTGGAGGCCCGCGTGGCCGAGCTGCGCGCCCCCCGCCGGGGCGCCTGACCCCGCGATGCTTGTCGCGCGGGGATGCGCCGCGTAACGTCCCCGCAAAACCAAGACCGGCCGGAACGCGGCCGCCGCGAACGGGACAGGCATGGCCACCAAGCTCACCGACGAGACGCATTTCTCGCAGCCCATCCGGCAGATCGTGCAGATGCTGGTGGTGCTGGGCCTGGTCGCCGCGGGCACCTTCCTGGCCTATCCGCAGGTCGCGCCGATCTTCAGCGCGAACCCCTGGCTCAACGGCACCATCATCCTGGTCTTCGTGCTGGGCGTGATCGCCTGTTTCGCGCAGGTTTTCGCGCTGTTCTCCTCGGTCTCGTGGATCGAGGGCTTCGCCGAGCGCCGCCTGGGCCACGACATGACGCGCCCGCCGGGCCTTCTGGCGCCGCTGGCGGCGCTGCTGCGCTCGCGCTCGGCCCGGTCGCAGATCTCGGCCTCCTCCTCGCGCTCGATCCTCGACTCGGTCGGCGCGCGGATGGAGGAGGCGCGCGACATCACGCGCTACATCGTCAACACGCTGATCTTCCTGGGACTTCTCGGCACGTTCTGGGGGCTCGCCACGACGGTGCCGGCGGTCGTCGACACGATCCGCAACCTCAATCCCGACAGCGGCGAGCGCGGCGTGGCGGTGTTCGGGCGGCTGATCGGCGGGCTGGAGGATCAGCTCGCGGGGATGGGCACGGCCTTCGCCTCGTCGCTTCTGGGTCTTGCCGGCTCGCTGGTGGTGGGCCTTCTGGAGCTGTTCGCGGGGCACGGGCAGAACCGCTTCTACCGCGAGATGGAGGATTGGCTTAGCTCGATCACGCGGGTCGGGCTGGTGGGCGACTCGGGCGAGGAGACGATCGACCAGTATTCGCTCGCCGCCGTGCTCGATCACATGAATTACCAGATGGAGAGCCTGCAGGAGATGTTCCAGAAGGCCGAGGCCGGGCGGCTGGCGGCGGATGCGCGTCTGGCGACCCTCGCCGAGGCGGTGACCGGCATGGCCGGGCGGATGGATGGCGGCGGGCGCACCTCGGAGGCGCTGGACCGCGTGGCCGAGGGGCAGGGGCAGATCGTCGAGGTGCTGCGCAGCACCGCCGGGGCCGAGGGCGGCGGGCTGGATGCCGAAAGCCGGATGCGCCTGCGCTCGATCGACGTCCAGCTCCTGAAGCTTTTCGAGGAGATGCAGCAGGGCCGCGAGGCCTCGGTCGACGATCTGCGCGGCGATCTGAACGCGCTGACCCGCAGCCTGCGGCAACTTAACCGCCAGCTTTCCGCGAAGGCCACGGCGCCCGAAGGGGACGGCTGACATGGCGCTGGCCCGCCGTTCGGGACAGCGTTTCACGGCGAATGTCTGGCCGGGCTTCGTCGACGCGATGACGGCGCTGCTGCTGGTGCTGATGTTTGTCCTGTCGATCTTCATGCTGGTGCAGTTCGTGCTGTCCGAGACCATCGGCGAGCAGGACACGCGCCTCGACGAGCTGGGCGCGCAGGTCGCGTCGCTGGCCGAGGCGCTGGGGCTGGAGAACCAGCGCGCCGCCGCGCTGGAGGACGAGGTGGCCGCCCTCGACGCGGAGCGCGACAGCCAGGCCCGGCTGATCGCCACGCTGAACGCGCAGCGCGACGCGCTGACCGCCCGGGTCGCGACCTTCGAGGAGCAGGTGGCGAGCCTGATCGCCGATCGCGACCGGATGGCCGGCGCGCTGGAGACGACCGAGGGCGAGCTGGCCCGCGCGATCGACGAGGGCGAGGCGCTGCAACTGGCGCTGGCTTCCGCCCGCGCGGAGATCGACGCCGAAGCGGAGGCCGCCCGGCTTGCCGCCGCGCAGCGCGACGCGGTGGAGGCGATGCTGGCCGAGATGCGCGCCGCCGCCGAGAGCCGCGAGGCCACGCTGGCCCAGACGCTCGTCGCGCTGGAGGATCGGGAGGCCGAGACGGCGGCGCTGGCCGCCCGGGCCGGAGATCTCGAGGCGAATCTGGACGCGGCGGAGGCGGCGCGATTGGCCGAGCTCGCCGCCGCCGAGGCGCTGCGCGAGCGGTTGGCCGAGGTCGAGGCGACCCTGTCGGCGGAGGAGACCGCGCGGCTGACCGAGGCGGCGGCGGCCGAAGCGTTGCGCGCGCGGCTGGAGAATGCCGATGCCGAACTGACCGCAATGACGCTGGCGCTGGAGGAGCAGCGCCGCGAGGCGGAGGAGACGCTGACCCTGCTCGCCGCGACGCAAGCCGCGCGGGAGGGGCTAAACGACCGGCTGGCGCAGGCGCTGGCCGATCTGACCGCCTCCGAGCAACGGGCGCTGAGCGCCGAGGATCGGTTGGCCGCCGCCGAAGCCGCACGCGCGGCCGCGACGCTGACCGAGGCCGAGCTGCGCGACCGCCTGGCCGCCGCCCTGGCGGCGCAGACGGCGTCGGGCGAGGCCACCGATGCCGCGCTGTCGGAGGCCGAGCGGCTGGACGCGCTGCTGGCGCAGGCGCGCATCGAACTGGCCGATGTCGATGCCGACCGGCTGGCCGCGCAGCGCGAGGCGGCGGCGCTGAACCAGCAGATCCTCGAGTTGCGCGCGCAGCTGGGCAGCCTGCAGGGCCTTCTGGAAGCGGCGGAGGCGCGGGACGCGGAGACGCGGGTGCAGCTCGACAGCCTGGGCAACCGGCTGAACGCCGCGCTGGCGCAGGTCGCCGCCGAACAGCGCGCCCGCGCCGACCTGGAGGAGGCCGAGCGACGGCGGCTGGAGGAGGAGGCCCGCCAACTGCAGCGCTACCGCTCGGAATTCTTCGGCCGGCTGCGCGACGTGCTGGGCGACCGCGAGGGGATCGAGATCGCGGGCGACCGCTTCGTCTTCTCCTCCGAGGTGCTGTTCGACGCGGGCGAGGTCGCCCTGCAGGCCGGCGGCCGCCAGCAGATCGCCGAGGTGGCGGAGGTCATCCTCGACGTGGCCGACGAGATCCCGGAGGATATCGACTGGGTGCTGCGGGTGGACGGACATACCGACGACGTGCCCCTGCGCGGCAATGGCCGCTACGCCGACAATTGGGAGCTGAGCCAGGGCCGTGCCCTGTCGGTCGTGCGCTACATGACCGACGTTCTGGGCGTGCCGCCCGAGCGGCTGGCCGCGACCGGCTTTGGCGAGTTCCGCCCCGTCGATCCGCGCCCCACGCCCGAGGCCCGCGCCCGCAACCGCCGCATCGAGCTGAAGCTGACCGAGCGCTAGGCCGGGCGCCGCGGTCTCAGCGGCAATAGCTGCCCGAGCGGTAGCGCGCGGTATCGAGGTGGATATGGTCCTGGTGGAAGCGGTCGCTTTCGGGGCCGACCACGGTACCGAAGGGTCCGCAAGCGGCGCGGTGCAGCGCGCGCAGGATGCGGCCCCGCTCGCCACCGCCCCAATCGCGCAGGACCGAGAGCTCCGAGCCGTCGGCCAGCCCGATCGCCGCGATGTCGATGGCGCGCCCCTTGGCGTGTTCGCTGACCTTCGCGCCGCGCTGGCTGTTCCGCGACCGGCAGGCATAGCCCGCCGCGACGCGCAGCCGGGTAGCGCCGCCGCCGGTCGCGCCGACCTCGGGGATCACCGCCTTGCGCACCCAGTCGTCCAGCGCCTGCGCGGTCCGGCAATCCATCCGCGCGGGCGTGCTGAGCGTGAGCCCCGCCACCTGCCGCACGCGCACCGCCTCGGGGATGCCGCAGGCGCCGGGGCCGGGAACCGGCTCGATCCGCTCGCCCCGCAGGCTGCCACGGCCGCAGAGCCCGCCGCCGCGCGAGGCGCGGGGGTTGGCGGACATGGCGCGCACCACTTCAGTGTCGCGCAGCAGGGGACGACCGGTCTTCCGCACGAGTCCGCCCGCATCGATCCGCGGCAGCGGATCGCGCAGCGCCAGCGCCACGGCGCGCGCCTCGGCGGCGGCCGGGCTGGGGCGGCGGATGGGCTGGGCCGAGCGCGCGGGCGCCTGGATCTCGGGCGCGACGGCGATCGCCCCCCGGCTGGAGAGGACGACGACCGCGGCGTCGGACCGCGGCACCGGGCGCGGCTCGGCGGCCGCGGCGGGCGCGGCCAGCAGCACCGCGAGGAGGGCGGCGCGGATCACTCCGTCACCGGCCCCGGCGCGCGGCCGAAATTGGGGGCGTCGGTGTCCTGCCCGGCCTCGATGATCCCGCGGCGGATTGCGCGGGTGCGGGTGAAATAGTCGTGCAGCATGTCGCCGTCCCCGGTGCGGATCGCGCGTTGCAGGGCGAAGAGCTCCTCGGTGAAGCGGCCCAGGATCTCGAGCGTGGCGTCCTTGTTCGAGAGGAACACGTCGCGCCACATCACCGGGTCGCTGGCCGCGATGCGCGTGAAGTCGCGGAAGCCCGCGGCCGAATATTTGATGACCTCGCTGTCGGTCACCCGGCGCAGGTCGTCGGCCACGCCGACCATCGTGTAGGCGATCAGGTGCGGCGCGTGGCTGGTCACCGCCAGCACGAGGTCGTGGTGGTCGGGCTCCATTTGATCGACATTCGAGCCCATCGCCCGCCAGAGCCGGGCCAGCCGGTCGACCGCCTCCGCCGCGGCTCCGTCAGGGGTCAGCAGGCACCAGCGGTTGTCGAAAAGCGTGGGAAAGCCCGACTCGGGGCCGGAATGCTCGGTCCCGGCCACCGGGTGGGCGGGGACGAAATGCACGCCCGCGGGCAGATGCGGGCCCACCGCCGCGATCACCGCGCGCTTGACCGACCCCACGTCGCTGACCGTCGCGCCGGGGGCGAGATGCGGGGCGATCTCGCGGGCGACGGCCGCCATCGCGCCGACCGGCACGCAGAGCACGACCAGATCGGCGCCGGCCACCGCCTCGGCGGCGGTCTCGGTCACCCGGTCGCACAGGCCCAGCCCCACCGCCATCTCGCGCGTGCGGGCGGTGCGCGCGGTGCCGACCACCTCGCCCGCCAGCCCGTCGCGCTTCATCCGCAGGCCCATCGAGCCCGCGATCAGGCCCAGCCCGATCAGCGCGACGCGCTGGTAGATCACGCCTGCGCCCATGCGGCCACACCCTCCAGCACGCGGTCCACGCCCGCCGCGTCGCCCACGGTGATCCGAAGACAGTCGGGCAGGCCGTAGCCCGCCACGTGGCGCACGATCACGCCGCGCGCCCTCAGTGCCGCATCGCAGGCGACCGCCGCCTCGGCATCGGCGAACCGCGCCAGCACGAAATTCGCAGCCGAACTGTCGCAGGCCAGCCCGAGCGCGCGCAGGCCGCGGGTCAGGCGATCGCGCTGGATGCGGTTGTCCTCGAGGCAGCGGGCGACGAAGGCGCGGTCGCGCATCGCGGCCTCGGCAGCGGCGAGCGCCACGTTCGACAGGTTGAAGGGGCCGCGGATCCGGTTGAGCACGTCGATCACCGGCTGCGGGCCGTAGCCCCAGCCGACGCGCAAGCCGCCCAGCCCGTACATCTTGGAGAAGGTGCGCGTGCAGAACACGTTCTCGCGCGCGCCGGCCAGCCCGAGGCCCCCGTCGTAATCCTCGGCGAATTCGGCGTAGGCGCCGTCGAGAACCAGAAGGCAGCCATCGGGCAGCCCGTCGGCCAGCCGCACGATGTCCTGCCCGCCGATCAGCGTGCCGGTCGGGTTCGCGGGGTTGGCGATGAAGCACAGCTTCGTGCGGTCGCCCGCCCGCTGCAGCAGGGCGTCGACATCGACATGGCGGTCCCGCTCGGGCGCGGCGACGGGGGTGGCCCCGGCGGCGCGGGCGCTGATCGGGTACATCAGGAAGCCGTGGGTGGTGTGCAGCACCTCGTCGCCCGGCCCCGCATAGGCCTGGCAGAGCCAGTGCAGCACCTCGTCCGAGCCCACCCCGCAGATGATGCGGTCGGGGTCGAGATCGTGGACCTCGGCGATGGCGGCGCGCAGGCCGGCATGGTCGGTCGGTGGGTAGAGATGCATCGCCGCGGCGGCCTCGCGGGCGGCGGCCTGCGCGCTTTCGGGCGCGCCGTGGGGGTTTTCGTTGGAGGACAGCTTGAGCACGTCCTCCACGCCCTCCACCTTCGAGGCGCCGCCTTGGTAGAGCGCGATCTCCATGATCCCCGGCTGGGGTGCGGGCGCGGATTGCATCGGTCGTCTCCGGTTTGCGGTCCGCGCCGTTCTAAGGGGAGCGGGGCGCGGGGGGCAATGGCGTCCATGGGCGATGGGCGGATGCGCCGCGCGGTCGCGCGCCGGCGGGGCCGCGGGCCTAGAGAAAGCTCTGCGGGTCGATATCCACGCTCAGCCGGCTCGACCGCGGCACCTCGACCGAGCCCACCCATTCGGCCAGCGCGGGCTGGATCGGGGCTTGCCGGGGCGCCTTGACCAGCAGGCGGACGCGGTGGCGGCCGCGGATGCGGGCGATGGGGGCGGGGGCCGGGCCGAAGACCTCGGCGCCGATCAGCGCCAGCGCGTCGGTGCGCCGCGCCAGCGCCTCGCCCAGCGCGAAGGCCGTGCGCGCGTCCGGGTCCGAAATCACGATCCCGGCCATCCGGCCGTAGGGCGGCACGCCGGCGGCGCGGCGCTGCGCGGCCTCCTCGGCCCAGAACGCCTCCTCGTCGCCCGACAGGATCGCGCGGATCACCGGATGCTCGGGCTGGTAGGTCTGAAGGAGCGCCACGCCCGGCTTCTCGGCCCGTCCCGCGCGGCCCGACACCTGGCGCATCAGCTGAAAGGTCCGTTCGGCGGCGCGCAGGTCGGAGCCCTGCAGGCCCAGGTCGGCATCGATCACGCCCACCAGCGTGAGCTGCGGGAAATTGTGGCCCTTGGCGACCAGCTGGGTTCCGACGACGATATCGGCGCCGCCCGCGGCGATCTCCTCGACGCGGGCCTTCAGCGCGCGGGCCGAGCCGAAGAGGTCCGAGGACAGGACCGCAACGCGGGCCTCGGGGAAGAGCGCCGTCACCTCCTCGGCCATGCGTTCCACGCCCGGACCGACGGCGGCCATCTTGCCCTCGACCTTGCAGGCGGGGCAGGCCACGGGCATCGGCGCCGTCTCGCCGCATTGGTGGCACATCAGCCGTTTCTGGAAGCGGTGCTCGACCATCCGGGCATCGCATTGGTGGCAGGCGACCTGCTGGCCGCAGGCGCGGCAGAGCGTCACCGGCGCGTAGCCGCGGCGGTTGAGGAAGACGAGCGACTGCTCGCCCTTCGCCAGCCGGTCTTCCATTGCGCCGCGCAGCGTGGGCGAGATCCAGCGCCCGCCGGGCAGTTCGGCGTCGCGCATGTCGACGGCGCGCAGCTCGGGCATCGTGGCGGTGCCGAAGCGCGAGGTCAGGTCGAGCCGGGCATATTTGCCCATCTCGACATTGGCCCAGCTTTCCAGGGACGGCGTGGCCGAGGCCAAGACGACCTGTGCGCCCTCGCAGGCGGCGCGCAGCACGGCCATGTCGCGCGCGGAGTAGAGGACGCCGTCCTCCTGCTTGTAGGAAGTGTCGTGCTCCTCGTCGACGATCACGAGCCCGAGATCGCGGAACGGCAGGAACAGCGCGGAGCGCGCGCCCACGACTAGCCGGGCTTGGCCCGATGCGAGCTTCTTCCAGGCGCGGCGGCGCTCGGCCTGGGTGACGCCGGAATGCCATTCCGCCGGTCTTGCGCCGAAGCGGGCCTCGACGCGGGTCAGGAACTCCGCCGTCAGCGCGATCTCGGGCAGGAGGACCAAGGCCTGCCGGCCGTGGGCCAGGCATTCGGCGACGGCCTCCAGGTAGACCTCGGTCTTGCCCGATCCGGTGACGCCCTTCAGCAGCGTCGTGCCGTAGCCGCCGCCCGCCACGGCGGCGCGCAGGATATCGGCGGCCTGCGCCTGGTCGGGGGCGAGCGGCTTGCCGGGGCGCGCGGGATCGAGCGCGGGGAAGTCGCCGTCGCGCGCCTCGGTCACGCGGCGCACCGCGCCCGAGGGCAGGAGCCCCTTGACCACGCCCGCCGAGACGCCGGTGAGCTCGGCCAGTTCCGAGGCGCCGAAGAGATCGTCCGGCCGCTCCTCCAGCACGGCCATGACCTTGCCGCGCGCCTCGGTGGCGCGGTCCGGCTCGCCCGTGCCCAGCCCGTAGAGGACGCGCTTGCCCGGGGCCTCGCCCAGCCCGGGCGTGCGCAGCGCGAGGCGCAGCATCGCGGCCAGCGGCGTCAGCGTGTAGGCGGCCGCGCGCTCGAGGAAGTCGCGCATCGCGGCGCCCATCGGCGGCACGTCCAGCACGCGGGCCACGCCGCGCAGCTTCTCGACCGGCCAGTCGCCCGCCGCCGTGCCCCAGACCACGCCGGCCACCAGCCGCGGGCCCAGCGGCACCTCGACGAAGGCGCCGTCGGCCACGCCGCCCGCGGGCGCGCGGTAGTCGAGCGCGCGGTCCAGCGGCTGCGTGGTCAGCACCGCGATCGGCGTGCCTTCGGGATGGAAGCGGTCCATGCGCCCCATATCGGCGCTGGGCCGCGGGGATGCCAGAGCCCGCGTCAGGCGCGCCGCGTCAACGCCGTGGCGAGCCCCATCGCGACCAGCGCCGCGCCGCCCGCGCGGGTGATCCGGCGCAGCACCGACGGCCGCCGCATCCCCGCGCGCATCCGGTCGGCCAGCAGCGCGTAGAGCCCCGCGTTCACCGTCGCGAGGCCCACGAAGCTGGCGGTCAGGATCGCGAATTGCGGCCCGAGCGCCGCGCCCGGATCTACGAATTGCGGCACGAAGGCGATGAAGAAGACGATGCTCTTGGGGTTGAGTGCGGTCACCAATGCGGCATGGCGGAAGACGGCGCGGGCCGGGACCGGCGCGGCCTGCGTCTCGGTCCAGCGCGCCGATCCGGCGGCCCGCCAGAGCCCGATCCCCATCCAGACCAGATAGGCCGCGCCGATCCATTTCAGCACGGTGAAGAGCGTGGCCGATGCCAGCACCAGCGCGCCGAGCCCGGCGAGCGATAGGCTCATCGCGAGCAGGTCGCCCGTGCCCACGCCCAGCGCCGAGGCCAGCGCGACGCGGCGTCCCTGGCTCAGCGCATAGGACAGGACCAACAGGACGGTCGGCCCCGGAATGGCCAGCAGGGCAGCGGAGGCGGCCATGAAGGCGGCCCATGTGGTCAGGTCCATGATGGCCTCCGGCCGGGGATTGCGCTATCAGCCGCAGCAAACGCCATCACTGGGGAGGACGCTATGAAATTCTTCGTCGACACCGCCGATATCGACGCCATCCGCGAGCTCAACGAATTGGGCATGGTGGACGGCGTCACCACCAACCCTTCGCTGATCATGAAGGCTGGGCGCGACATCAAGGAGGTCACCGCCGAGATCGCCGCGATGGTCGACGGCCCGGTCTCGGCCGAGGTGGTCGCCACCGAGCACGACCAGATGCTGAAGGAAGGCCGCCATCTCGCGAAGATCGCGCCCAATATCTGCGTCAAGGTCCCGCTGACCTGGGACGGGCTGAAGACCTGCAAGGTGCTGTCCGACGAGGGTACGCAGGTGAACGTGACCCTGTGCTTCAGCGCCAACCAGGCGCTCCTGGCGGCCAAGGCGGGCGCGACCTTCATCTCGCCCTTCATCGGCCGGCTGGACGACATCAATGTCGACGGCATGGACCTGATCCGCGACATCCGCGAGATCTACGACAATTTCGACTTCAAGACCCAGATCCTGGCGGCCTCGATCCGCAGCGCGAACCACATGAAGGAGGCCGCGCTGATCGGGGCCGACGTGGCGACCGCGCCGCCCAATGTCATCCAGGGCATGGTCAAGCACCCGCTGACCGATGCCGGGTTGACCGCCTTCCTCAAGGATTGGGAGAAGACCGGCCAGAAGATCCTCTGAAGGTCACACCTCGCAGCGAATTGCCAGGGGCGGCGCGGGTTTTGTCTCGCGCCGCCCCTTCGTCATGCTAGGGCGGGGGCAATCGGCAGCAGACCGGAGACAGAGGCAGATGAGCGAGCAGACCGCCCCGGCGGCCGCGCAGGATTGGCGCGACCGCGTTTTGACCGACCCCGACATGATCCTCGACGATCGCGACGTGATGCGCGCGCTGATCGCCGCGAACGAGCGCCAGATGGGCCAGAACATCGTCGACCTGCGCGGCATCGCGATGGACCGGCTGGAGGCGCGGCTGGACCGGCTGGAGGACACGCATCGCTCGGTCATCGCCGCCGCCTACGAGAACCTCGCCGGCACGAACCAGATCCACCGCTGCGTGCTGCGGCTTCTGGACTGCGCCGCGCTTCCCGAGCTGCTGGACCTGATGGCCGAGGACCTGGCCGACATCCTGCGCGTCGACCGCATCCGGCTGGTGCTGGAAAGCGCCGCGCCGGGCGAGGCGCCGCACGAGAGCGTGGCCCCGGTCGCTGCGGGGTTCTGCCACGACTACGTCACGCAGGGCCGGAACCTGCCCGCGCGGCAGGTCACGCTGCGCCAATGCGACGCCGCCTCGGCGGCGGTGTTCGGCGAGGCTGCGGATTTCATCCGCTCCGAGGCGCTGCTCCGGCTGGAGATGGGCGACGGCCGGATGCCGGGGCTCCTGGTCCTCGGCGCCGAGGACCCGCACCAGTTCCGCGCCAACCAGGGCACCGAGCTTCTGACCTTCTTCACCGGCGTGTTCGAGCGGGTCCTGCGCCGGCACCTGGGCTGAGCCGCGCCGTGTCGGTCGCGCTGAGCCCCGGCCTGCGCGACGCGCTGCAGGCGTGGCGCGACCACCTGCGCGCGCTCGACGGCGCGGCAGAGGCCACGGTGACGGCCTATGGCGCGGACGTGGCGGCGATCCTGTCGTTCCTGGCCGCCCATCGCGGCGGGCCGATGGGCCTCGGGCAGATCGGGCAGCTGGGGGCCGGGGACCTGCGCGCCTGGATGGCCGCCGAGCGGATGCGCGGCACCGCCGCCCGCTCGGTCGCGCGGCGGCTGTCCGCCCTCAAGAGCTTCACCCGCTGGCTGTCGGAGCGCGAGGGCTTCGACCCCACCGCGATCCTGTCGGCCCGCGCGCCCCGGTTCCGCAAGCCGCTGCCGCGCCCCCTGCCGCAGGATGCCGCGCGCGAGCTGATCGACACGGTCGGGCTACAACATGCCGAGCCGTGGATCGCCGCCCGCGACGTCGCGGTGGTGACGATCCTCTACGGCTGCGGGCTGCGCATTTCCGAAGGATTGGGCCTGACTGGCGCCGACGCGCCGCTGGCCCAGGTGCTGCGCATCCGCGGCAAGGGCGGCAAGGAGCGCCTGGTCCCGGTCCTGCCCGCGGCGCGGGCCGCGGTCGAACGCTACCGCGCGATCTGTCCGCACGACCTGTCGCGAGATGCGCCGCTGTTTCGCGGGGCGCGGGGCGGGCCGCTCTCGCCGCGCATCGTCTCAGGCGTGATGGCGCGGGCGCGGATGCAGCTGGGCCTGCCCTCGACGGCCACGCCCCACGCGCTGCGCCACAGCTTCGCGACCCACCTGCTGGAGGCGGGGGGCGACCTGCGCGCGATCCAGGAATTGCTGGGCCATGCCTCGCTCTCGACGACTCAGGCCTATACGGCGGTCGACGCGGTCCACCTCATGGAGACCTACGCCCGGGCCCATCCGCACGGGCGCTAAGGGCCGCGCCCGCGACCCGGCGTCTGGCGGGAGGTCGCGCGCACGGGTCTTTCGGCGGGTCAGCCCTTCAGCGCCGCCGTCACGATGATCTCGACCCGGAACTCCGGCCGGGCCAGCCGGGCTTCGCCGCAGGCGCGGGCGGGGGCGTGGCCCTCGGGCACCCAGGCGTCCCAGACGGCGTTCATCTCCTCGAAATCGTCCATGTCAGCCAGCCAGATCACCGCCTGCAGGATATGCTCGCGCGAGGAACCCGCCTGGGTCAGCAGACGGTCGATCCGGGCCAGCATGTCGGTCGTCTGGTCCGTCACCGAGGCACCCTCGCCCACCTGGCCGGCCAGGTAGACCGTCTGGCCGTGGATGTTGATCTGGCTCATCCGGCTTGTGGTCAGCTTGCGTTCGATCATGGTCACACCGTGTAGTTGAGGCCGAGGCGTCCGCCATCGACATAGACCGTCTCGCCGGTCACGTAACTGGCCTTGGACGAGGCGAGAAAGGCCACGACATCGCCGATCTCGCGCGCCGTGCCGGGCCGCTTAAGCGGCGTGCGCGACATGGCGCGGTCGAAGGCGGCCGGATCCGCGTTGACCGCGGCCATCATCTCGGTGTCGATCGAGCCGGGGCCCACGGCGTTCACACGGATGTTGTGCGGGGCGAGCGCCAGCGCGGCCACTTTCGTCAGCTGCATCACCCCGCCCTTCGACGCGCAATAGCCCGCGATCGCCGGGATCGCGACCTGCGCGTTGATCGAGGACATGTTTACGATGGCGCCCTCGATGCCCTTGGCGACCATGGTCTTCGCGGCCCGCTGCGTCGCCAGGAAGACACCCACGAGGTTCACGTCCAGCACCTTGCGGAAATCGGCCTCGGACATCTCGAGGAAATCGCTTCCGATCGCGATGCCGGCATTGTTGACCAGCACCGAGACTGGCCCGATCTCGGCCTCGACCGTGTCGAAGAGCGTGGCGATCTGCGCCCCGTCGCCCATGTCGCAGACATAGCCCGTCCCGCCCAGCTTCGCCGCGGCGTCGTGCACGCTGTCCTTGATATCGGCAAGCACCACGCGGCAGCCGTCTTCGGCCAGCGCCTCGGCGCAGGCATAGCCGATGCCCTGCGCGGCGCCGGTGATCAATGCGATGCGGTCCATCCCGTCCTCCCCGATTTCCGTCCGGCGAGGATTGAACCCGCCGGGCGATGGCGTCAACGTGGCCGTCATGGAGAAGAAGACCGCCGCCGAGCTCGTCGCCGCCGCGCGCGAGCGGATCGAGGAATGGGACGTCGCGCGGCTGCGCGCCGCGCCCGATGCCGTGATCGTCGACATCCGCGACGTGCGCGAGCGGGCCAAGGGCAAGATCCCGGGCTCGGTCCACGCGCCGCGCGGCATGCTGGAATTCTGGTGGGATCCCGAAAGCCCCTATCATCGCGAGGTCTTCGCGGGGCCGGGACCTTACGTGCTGCATTGCGCCAGTGGCTGGCGCTCGGCGCTGGCGGCGGCGGCGCTGCAGGACATGGGCTACGAGGTGGCGCATCTCGAAGGCGGGATGGGTGCCTGGGTCGAGGCCGGCGGCCCGGTCGAGACCCCGGAGCCGAAGGGCTGAGCCGTCACCCGACCGGGATCTCGATCTCGATCCGGTCGATCTCCGCCCCGTCGCGCAGCATCCGCACGATCCCGCGATAGGTGCCGCCGCGCCAGCGCCGGGCGCGCAGCGGCCGCCCCGCCGCGCGGAAGAGCTGGGCCTGCGCGCGGTCGAGCCGGGCCTCGTGCGCGATCACCTCGCGCCCGCCGGGGCCGAGGATTTCCAGTGCGATCACGTCGCCCGGCTGCGCGCCGAAGGCCGCGCCCCAGAGGACCAGAGCCGGCGCGTCGAGGGGCAGGGCGGCGGCATCGGCCGTGCCCGCCTTGACCGCCTCGTAATCGGGCATAGCATCCGAGAAGCCTGCCGACAGCAGCCCGCCCGGTGCATAGGGCGGCGCGTCCTGCCAGAGACCGGCGCGGAACGGGTCGACGACGGCGCCGTCGCGTTCGATCCGCATGTGAAGATGCGGAAATTCCGTCGCCCCCGAGAGGCCGACGCGACCCAGAAGGTCGCCCTGCGCCACCCGGTCGCCGGTGCGAACGGCGACGGAGCCGCGGGCCATGTGGCAAAGCTGGGTGATCCAGCCCTCCCCGAGATCGATCCGGACTCCGTTGCCGCATTCGACGCCGTCCATGCGGGCGCGCTGGGGCAGGCCGCGATCCGGCTGGCCGTCGCGCGTACCGATGACCGTGCCCGCGGCCGGGGCGCGGACGGCCACGCCGGCCTCCATCGCCGCCCGGTCCGGCAGCCGGAAATCGGTGCCGTTATGGCCGTCATAGGCCAACGTGCCGCCCGTCCAGTCGCGGACGCCCGGGCCGGGATCCAGATCGACATGATGCTGGATCATGCAATTCTCGCCCAGCTCGCAATCGATCGGCAGGACGAGGCGCGGCTCTGCCGCGGCGGGCCAGGTGAGGAGGAGGAGCGGGACGAGGAGGCGCATGGAGCGGAGCCTAGCGGGGATACGGGCGCGGGCGCACCCCTGTTCGGTCCGGGCGGGACTGGCGGGCGGTCGGGTCCCGGAACGGTAGCTCCGTTCGGCAATGTCGCGCATACCGCGCGCGTCGGTCCGTGCTTCGGGCCCGCGCGGGCGCGATGGATAGCGGGTCGCCATGTGGTAGGGCCCATCGCCGGCGGGCCGCCGCTGGGGCTTTCGGCATGAGCGGACGGAAGGGCAGCGCTGCCTCGCCGGGCGGGGCGTGGCCGGCAGCCGCGCGGGCCGCTGCCGCAGCGCGCCCAACGAAAAGGCCCCCGCGCTGCGGGGGCCCTTCCTGTCGCTCAGCCGCCTCAGTCGGCGGTCAGAAGCGGCGGCTTCTTGTTCGAGAGCTTCGACGGCCCCGGCTCCTCGATCCGCAGATCGAGCTCGCCGTTCTTCACGCCGACCTTGACCACGCCGCCCTTGGCCAGCTTGCCGAAGAGAAGCTCCTCCGCGAGCGGCTTCTTGACGTGCTCCTGGATCACGCGGGCCAGCGGCCGGGCGCCCATCTTGTCGTCGTAGCCCTTGTCGGCCAGCCATTCGGCGGCCGCGCGGGTCAGCTCGATCGTCACGCCGCGGTCCAGAAGCTGCGCTTCCAGCTGGAGCACGAACTTCTCGACCACCTGCAGGATCGTGTCCTTGGGCAGCGGGCCGAAGCTGATCACCGCGTCCAGCCGGTTGCGGAATTCCGGCGTGAAGGTCCGTTCGATCGCGGCGGTGTCCTCGCCCTCGCGGCGATCGCGGCCGAAGCCCAGCGGCGCGCGCGCGGCATCCGAGGCGCCGGCATTCGACGTCATGATCAGCACCACGTTGCGGAAATCCACCGCCCGGCCGTTATGGTCGGTCAGCTTGCCGTGATCCATCACCTGCAGCAGGATGTTGAACACGTCCGGATGCGCCTTCTCGATCTCGTCGAGCAGCAGCACGCAATGCGGATGCTGGTCGACCCCGTCGGTCAGCAGACCGCCCTGGTCGAAGCCGACATAGCCCGGGGGCGCGCCGATCAGGCGCGAGACGGCGTGCTTCTCCATGTATTCCGACATGTCGAAGCGCAGCATCTCGACCCCCAGCGTGGAGGCGAGTTGCTTGGCGACCTCGGTCTTGCCGACGCCGGTCGGGCCCGCGAACAGGTAGTTGCCGATGGGCTTCTCGGGCTCGCGCAGGCCCGCGCGGGCCAGCTTGATCGCCGAGCTGAGTGCCTCGATCGCCGCGTCCTGGCCGAAGACCACGCGCTTGAGCGAGGCTTCGAGATCGCGCAGTACCTCGGCGTCGTCCTTCGAGACGTTCTTCGGCGGGATCCGGGCGATCTTGGCCACGACGGCCTCGATCTCCTTCGTGCCGATGGTCTTGCGGCGCTTCGATTCGACCACCAGCGCCTGCGCGGCCCCGGCCTCGTCGATCACGTCGATCGCCTTGTCGGGCAGCTTGCGGTCGTTGATATAGCGCGCCGAAAGTTCCACCGCGGTCTTGATCGCGTCGGCGGTGTACTTGATCGAGTGGTGATCCTCGAAATAGGACTTCACGCCCTTGAGGATCTTCACCGTGTCCTCGACCGAGGGCTCGTTCACGTCGATCTTCTGGAAGCGCCGCGACAGCGCGCGGTCCTTCTCGAAATGCTGACGGAACTCCTTGTAGGTGGTCGAGCCCATGGTGCGCAGCTTGCCGCCGGCCAACGCCGGCTTGAGCAGGTTCGACGCGTCCATCGCGCCGCCCGAGGTGGCCCCGGCGCCGATCACGGTGTGGATCTCGTCGATGAAGAGGACGGCGTCGGGATGCTCCTCGAGCTCCGAGACGACGGCCTTCAGCCGCTCCTCGAAATCGCCGCGGTAGCGGGTGCCGGCCAGCAGCGCGCCCATGTCGAGCGAGAAGATCGTGGCGCCCGACAGCACGTCCGGCACCTCGCCCTTGACGATCTTGAGCGCGAGGCCTTCCGCGATCGCGGTCTTGCCGACGCCCGGGTCGCCCACCAGCAGCGGGTTGTTCTTGCGGCGGCGGCACAGCACCTGAATGCAGCGCTCGACCTCGAGCTCGCGCCCGATCAGCGGGTCGACATCGCCCTTGGCCGACTTCTTGTTGAGATCGACGGTGTACTTGGCCAGCGCGCTCTCGCGGTTCTCGGCCGGGTTCGGCCCGTCGGAGGCGGCGTTGAAGCTTTCCTCCTCGTCCGAGCCCTGGACGGGCCGCGTCTCGCCGTATTCGGGGTCCTTCGCCACGCCATGCGCGATGAAGTTCACCGCGTCGTAGCGGGTCATGTCCTGCTCCTGCAGGAAGTAGGCGGCGTTCGATTCACGCTCGGCGAAGATGGCGACCAGGACATTCGCTCCCGTCACCTCGGTGCGGCCCGAGGACTGCACGTGGATGGCGGCGCGCTGGATCACGCGCTGGAAGGCGGCGGTCGGGACGGCTTCGGAGCCCTCGACGTCCGTCACCAGCGTCGAGAGATCGTCTTCGATGAATTCCTCCACCGTCTGGCGCAGCTCGTCGAGATTGACGCCGCAGGCCTTCATGACGCGGGCGGCGTCCGGCTCGTCGATCAGGACCAGCAGAAGGTGTTCGAGGGTGGCGAGTTCGTGGCGACGCGCATTGGCCTGCGCCAGCGCCGCGTGGATGGCTTGCTCGAGAGTGTTCGAGAACGATGGCATGCTGTTCTCCTCAGCCGACGCGGACGACGGGACTGTGACCGCGTTTCTTTAAGTTTTGGTTGTCGCCTGCCCGGCTTCAACCTTTTTCGTGACCCCCGCGGTCATCTCTCACCCCAAGGTGATGGAAATGCCCGCTGGCCGATGCATCAGAAGGCATCCTTCGCGCGACGCGTCGCGGCAAAGGTGGCCTCGTCCGATTGTCCGCTTGTCCCCGTGGCGTCCTTGATCGCTTCGATATGGGCGCGCAGGAACGGGTTGGTGTGGCGTTCGGTCTCGAGGACCGAGGGGACGGAAGGCTCTCCCTCCGCGCGCAGCCGCTCGACCTCCGCAATGCGAGAGATAAGCTGTGCATTTGACGGTTCAAGTGTGCGCGCAAACGCGAGGTTGTTGCCAGTGTACTCGTGCCCCGAGGCAATCAGCGTCTCGCCGGGCAGGGTGTCGAACTGCCGCAGGCTCGTCAGCATCTGTGCGGGCGCGCCCTCGAACAGGCGCCCGCAACCGGCGGCCATCAGGCTGTCGCCGGTGAACGCGACCCCGTCGAAAACGAAGGCGATATGGCCGATCGTATGGCCCGAAACGTCCCAGACAGCGCCGGTCTCGGTCCCGATCTCGATGCGGTCGCCGGGTTCGAGCGCGTGGTCGAGCGGCGGCAGACGATGCGCGTCAGCGGCGGCCCCCCAGACCTTCGCGCCGGTCGCCGCGACCAGCTCGGCCACGCCCTGCACGTGATCGGGGTGGTGATGCGTCAGCAGGATGTCGGTCAGCGGCCGCCCATCCAGCGCCGCGAGGATCGGACCCGCCTCGGGCGCATCGACGAGGACGCGCCGGCCGCCGGTCTCGAACAGGAAGGCGTAATTGTCGCTCAGGCAGGGGATGGTGGTCAGGCTGTCGCGGATGGTCATGGCATTCTCCCATTCTCGCGGTAAGCATGGCCCTGAGACGACGAGGGACAACCGCGACATGCATCTCGACGTGCTGGATCTGCGACAATTCTACTACCGGACCCAGCTCGGGCGGGCAGCGCAGAAGGCGGTGCGCGACCGGCTGCTGGCGCTCTGGCCCGAGGCGAAGGGCCAGACCGTGGCCGGCTTCGGCTTCGCGGTGCCGCTCCTGCGACCCTACCTGGCGGAGGCGCGGCGGGTGATCGGGCTGATGCCCGCGCCGCAGGGGGTGATGCACTGGCCCGCCGGCATGAAGAACGTCTCGGTCCTCTGCGAGGAGACGCTCTGGCCGCTGGAGACCGGCGTGGTCGACCGGCTGGTCGCGCTGCACGGGCTCGACACCTCGGAGAACCCGACGGCCCTTCTGGACGAGGCCGCGCGCGTCCTGGGCCCCGGCGGGCGGGCGATCTTCATCGTGCCGAACCGTTCGGGCCTCTGGGCGCGGCGCGACCGCACGCCCTTCGGCTTCGGGCGGCCCTATTCGCTGGGCCAGCTCGAGGCGCAGGTGAAGCGCGCGGGTCTCGTGCCCGAACGCCATGCCGCCGCGCTGTTCCGCCCCCCGCGCGAGGGCAAGTTCTGGCAGCGCACCGGCGACATGGTCGAGGGGATGGGCCAGCGGCTGTCCTCCTCGGGCGGCGGCGGCGTCATCATGCTGGAGGTGTCCAAGCAGGTCCCCGCGCGGCCGCGCCCCGGCCTCGCCGAACGCGTGCGCCGGCCACTACGGGTCCTGGAAGGCGTGCCGGAGCCACAGGCCGCCGGGCGGGTACGCGACCGGTCGGGCTAGGCGGTTGCGCCGCCCATCGCCGGGGCCTCGGCTTCCTCCGGGTCCTCGCGCCCGGTGTTCCGAGTGGCCGGCGGATCTCGCGTTTCACGCCGCGCGCGAAGCGGATCGGTCCCGAGGGGCCGCAAGCGCGCCGCGCGGTCCCGGCGCTGCGGCGTGCGGGCCCGGCGCAGGCGCGTCAGGAGGGCCAGCAGGCTGACGGTGATGAAGAAGATCTGGATCATCATCGCGCCGACATTGAAGGCTTCGCTGAGGCTCAGCAGCACCATCGTCGCCGCGGCGAGCTGCAACAGGAAATACAGGCTGCCCGAGGTATCGACGAGGCGCATCGCCAGCGCGCAGTAATTGCAGATGTAGAGCACGGCCCCGAGCAGCCCCAGAAGCTGCATCGGAGCGGTTTCGGCAAGATCGAAGCCCGTCATCGTCCAAGTCTCCCCAACCCGGCGGGCCAGAATGCACACGACCCGCCGTCATGACTTGACGTAGCGGAAGCCGGCGCGCCTAACGAGTAAGGGTTTCCAGACTGGCGCGGGGCGATTCCCGGGGTGCCGGGGCGTTCGCGAACCCGGCCCGAGGCGTCGCGCCCCTGTGGCGAATGTGCCCGGCGGCGGGCTGTTGCAGCACCCAGACCCCTCTGCTAGAGGGAGCGCGAAATCGTGATCCGGCCCTAGCGGGTCGGGTTTTCTATGGGTGCCCACGGCGGGACGGCGGCACCCGGAAACTGTCGAAAGGGTGGACGTGTCCGAACCAGCTTCGATCTCGATGGGGATTGCCGAGCGCTACGCGCAAGCGGTCTTCGATCTCAGCCGCGACGCCGGCGACCTTGGGAAACTGGAAGCGGACGTGACCGCGCTGGACGAGGCGATGAAGGCCTCCCCGGAGCTGCGCGAGGTGCTGACCTCGCCCGTTATCTCGCGGTCCGACCAGGGCAACGCCGTGGCCGCGCTGGCCGAGACGATGGGCCTGACCACGACGATGAAGAACGTGCTGGCCCTGATGGCGACCAAGCGGCGCCTCTTCGTCGTGCCGCAGATGGTCCGCGCGCTGCGGGACATGCTGGCCGAGGAGAAGGGCGAGGTGACCGCCGAGATTCGCACCGCCAAGGCCCTGACGAAGACCCAGTCCGAGAAGCTGGCCAAGACGCTGACGGCGTCGACCGGCAAGGACGTGAACTTAGATGTGACCGTGGATGACACGCTGATCGGCGGTCTCGTGGTCAAGATCGGCTCGCAGATGATCGACACCTCGATCCGCGCGAAGCTCAACGCACTCCAGAATACGATGAAAGAGGTTCGGTAATGGCGATCCAGGCTGCGGAAATCTCCGCGATCCTCAAGGACCAGATCAAGAATTTCGGCCAGGAGGCCGAGGTGGCTGAGGTGGGTCGCGTGCTCTCCGTCGGTGACGGCATCGCCCGCGTCTACGGCCTCGACAACGTCCAGGCCGGCGAGATGGTCGAATTCCCGGGCGGCATCCAGGGCATGGCCCTGAACCTCGAAAGCGACAATGTCGGCGTCGTGATCTTCGGCTCGGACCGCGAGATCAAGGAAGGCGACACGGTCAAGCGCACCAACTCGATCGTGGACGTGCCCGCGGGCGACGCCCTTCTCGGTCGCGTGGTCGACGGTCTGGGCAACCCGCTGGACGGCAAGGGCCCGATCGACGCCAAGGAGCGCCGCGTCGCCGACGTGAAGGCGCCGGGCATCATCCCGCGCAAGTCGGTGCACGAGCCGATGGCCACCGGCCTCAAGGCCGTGGACGCCATGATCCCGATCGGCCGCGGCCAGCGCGAGCTGATCATCGGCGACCGCCAGACCGGCAAGACCGCCGTGGCGCTCGACACGATCCTGAACCAGAAGAGCTACAACGACGCCGCCGGCGACGACGAGGGCAAGAAGCTCTACTGCATCTACGTGGCGATCGGCCAGAAGCGCTCGACCGTGGCGCAGCTGGTGAAGCGCCTCGAGGAATCGGGCGCGATCGACTACTCGATCGTCGTGGCTGCCACCGCCTCGGACCCGGCGCCGATGCAGTTCCTCGCGCCCTATGCCGCCACCGCGATGGCCGAGTATTTCCGCGACAACGGCAAGCATGCGCTGATCGTCTATGACGACCTCTCCAAGCAGGCCGTGGCCTACCGCCAGATGTCGCTGCTGCTGCGCCGCCCGCCCGGGCGCGAAGCCTATCCGGGCGACGTCTTCTACCTCCACTCGCGCCTGCTCGAGCGTTCGGCCAAGCTGAACGAAGACAACGGCGCGGGCTCGCTGACGGCGCTGCCGATCATCGAGACGCAGGGCGGCGACGTGTCGGCCTTCATCCCGACCAACGTGATCTCGATCACCGACGGCCAGATCTTCCTCGAGACCGACCTGTTCTTCCAGGGCATCCGCCCGGCGGTGAACACCGGCCTCTCGGTGTCGCGCGTGGGCTCCTCGGCCCAGACCAACGCGATGAAATCCGTGGCCGGCCCCGTGAAGCTGAGCCTCGCGCAGTACCGCGAGATGGCGGCCTTCGCGCAGTTCGGCTCCGACCTCGACGCGGCGACGCAGCGCCTTCTGAACCGCGGCGCGCGCCTGACCGAGCTGATGAAGCAGCCGCAATACTCGCCGCTGACCAATGCCGAGATCGTCTGCGTCATCTATGCGGGCACCAACGGCTATCTCGACAAGCTGCCGGTCCGGGAGGTCGGAAAGTTCGAGGCCGCGCTGCTCAGCCACATGCGCGGCAAGGGCAAGGACATCCTCGATTGGCTCACCAACGAGGATCCCAAGATCAAGGGCGATGCGGAAGAGAAGCTGAAGGCCGAGATCGACGCTTTCGCCAAGACCTACGCGTAAGGCGGTCGGATGCCCAATCTCAAGGATCTCAAGAATCGGATCGCGTCGGTCAAGTCGACCCGCAAGATCACGAAGGCCATGCAGATGGTCGCGGCGGCCAAGCTTCGCCGCGCCCAGGATGCGGCCGAGGCCGCGCGGCCCTACACGGAGCGGTTTCTCACCGTTCTGGGCAGCCTCGCGGCATCGGTCGGCGACAGCGACACCGCGCCCCGGCTCCTGTCGGGGACGGGCAGCGACCAGACGCAGCTTCTGATCGTGATGACGGCGGAGCGCGGGCTCTGCGGCGGCTTCAACGCGAATATCGCGAAGCTGGCGAAATCCCACGCCGACGACCTCAAGGCCGCCGGCAAGACCGTGAAGATCCTGACCGTCGGCAAGAAGGGACGCGAGTCGCTGCGCCGCGACTACGGTCAGTACCATGTCGGCCATGTCGATCTGAGCGAGGTCAAGCGCCTCGGCTACGGCGACGCGGCGGGCATCGCGCAGAACGTGCTCAAGCGCTTCGACGAGGGCGAGTTCGACGTCGCGACGATCTTCTTCGCCCGCTTCGAGTCGGTGATCAGCCAGGTGCCGACCGCCCAGCAGATCATCCCCGCCGATTTCGAGGCGGATGCCGGCGCCGATACCGCGCTCTACGATTACGAGCCCAGCGAGGAGGCCATCCTGGCCGATCTTCTGCCGCGCGGCGTGGCGACGCAGATTTTCGCGGCGCTGCTGGAGAACGCGGCGTCCGAGCAGGGCGCGCGCATGTCCGCGATGGACAACGCGACCCGCAATGCCGGCGAGATGATCGACAAGCTGACCATCGAGTACAACCGCTCGCGTCAGGCCGTCATCACCAATGAGCTGATCGAAATCATTTCGGGCGCCGAGGCGCTCTGACGAACCCGGAGAGACACGACATGGCAAATGCAGTCGGCAAAGTAACCCAGGTCATCGGCGCCGTCGTCGACGTGCAGTTCGACGACGAGCTGCCCCAGATCCTCAACGCTCTCGAGACCGACAACCACGGCAACCGCCTGGTCCTCGAGGTCGCGCAGCACCTGGGCGAGAACACGGTCCGCACCATCGCGATGGACTCGTCCGAGGGTCTGGTCCGCGGCCAGAAGGTCACCGACACCGGCGGCCCGATCATGGTTCCCGTGGGCAACGCCACGCTGGGCCGCATCCTCAACGTCATCGGCGAGCCCGTCGACGAAGGCGCCCCGATCGAAGCCGAGGAAAAGCGCGCGATCCACCAGCCGGCGCCCGAATTCTCGGAGCAGTCGACGGAATCGGCCGTGCTCGAGACCGGCATCAAGGTCATCGACCTGCTGGCCCCATACGCCAAGGGCGGCAAGATCGGCCTCTTCGGCGGTGCCGGCGTCGGCAAGACCGTCCTGATCATGGAGCTGATCAACAACATCGCGAAAGTGCACTCGGGCTATTCCGTGTTCGCCGGCGTGGGCGAGCGGACGCGCGAGGGCAACGACCTCTATCACGAGATGATCGAGTCAAACGTCATCAAGCCCGACAACCTGCCCGAAAGCCAGGTGGCCCTGGTCTACGGCCAGATGAACGAGCCGCCGGGCGCCCGTGCCCGCGTCGCGCTGACCGGCCTGACGCTGGCCGAGCAGTTCCGCGACCAGTCGGGCACGGACGTGCTGTTCTTCGTCGACAACATCTTCCGCTTCACGCAGGCGGGCTCCGAGGTGTCGGCGCTTCTGGGCCGGATCCCCTCGGCCGTCGGCTACCAGCCGACCCTGGCCACCGACATGGGCGCCATGCAGGAGCGGATCACCTCGACCAAGTCGGGCTCGATCACCTCGATCCAGGCCGTCTACGTGCCCGCGGACGACCTGACCGATCCCGCCCCCGCCACGACCTTCGCCCACCTCGACGCCACGACGGTTCTGTCGCGCGCGATCTCCGAGCTGGGCATCTACCCGGCCGTGGACCCGCTCGACTCGACCTCGCGCCTCCTGGACCCCGCCATCATCGGCGATGAGCACTACCAGGTCGCGCGCGACGTGCAGGGGATCCTGCAGCGCTACAAGTCGCTGCAGGACATCATCGCGATCCTCGGGATGGACGAGCTCTCGGAAGAGGACAAGCTGACCGTGGCCCGCGCCCGCAAGATCCAGCGCTTCCTGTCGCAGCCCTTCGACGTGGCGAAGGTCTTCACAGGGGCCGACGGCAAGCAGGTTCCGCTGGCCGAGACGATCCAGTCGTTCAAGGCCGTCGTCGCCGGCGAGTACGACCACCTGCCCGAGGGCGCCTTCTACATGGTCGGCGGCATCGACGAGGTGAAGGCCAAGGCCGAGAAGATGGCCGCGGAGGCCGCGTAAGCCATGCAGTTCGAACTCGTCTCACCCGAGCGGCGGCTCGCGTCCACCGAGGACGCCAGGGCCGTCCGCATCCCCGGCGCGGACGGGGACATGACCGCGATGGCCGACCACGCGCCGACCATCACCACGCTGCGGCCCGGCATCCTGACCGTCGAGACGGAGTCCGGCGAGGAGAAATACGCCGTCACCGGCGGCTTCGCCGAGATCGGCGCGGGCGTCACCGTCCTGGCCGAGCGGGCCCTGCCCATCTCGGACGTCTCGCAGGAGACCTTCGACGACTGGATGACCGAGGCCCGCGCGGCGCATGACGCCGCCCGGGAGCGCGCCACCGAGGAAGGCGCGGTCGATGCCGCCGCCAAGCTGGTGGCCGACATGGTGGCGATGGGCGGCGAGATCGGGCTCGACAGCAATCAGCCCAACCTCTGAGACCCGCGCCCGAAGCGGCTCGCATCCGAAGGCCCCGCGAAAACCCGCGGGGCCTTCGCGTTTTGGGGCCTGAAATCGCCCGATTTTCCTGTAGCGTGCCGCTGGGCGCCCGGACAGTCGGGCTCAACGGCTTGGCAGGATGATGCGCAGGTTCCGCAACCACCTGATCGGGGTCCAGCAGGGCTCGCGCGTGATGTTCTCGGATTTCGAGGATGACGGCGTGATGTGGACCGGCAAGGGCCCGCGCGAGGTGCGCGTGACGCTGCAATTCGACGAGCCGTTCAAGACCGTGCCCGTCATCGTCACCGCGCTCGCCATGTTCGACATTGACGCCCACACCAATCAGCGCGCCGATCTGAGCCACGGCAACGTCACCGAGACCCAGTTCGACCTGATCTTCCGCACCTGGGGCGACACCCGTGTCGCCCGCGTCCGCGCCGACTGGACCGCCATCGGCGAGATCCGCGCCGAGGACGAGTGGGATTTGTACTGACACGCCTGTCGCTTTGACATTCCGGGCCCGTGCGCTCCAATGACGGAAGCGGAGGGCCCCGAGATGCGCGACCACAACTTTCTGACCGAGATGAACGCCCGCCACCTGTGGCACCCGATGGCCCATCCCGGCGAGATGCAGGCGACCCCGCCCAAGATCATCACCGAAGCCGCGGGCGTGCGCATCCGCGACATGGACGGGCACGAGACCATCGACGCGGTGGGGGGTCTCTGGAACGTCAATCTCGGCTACAGCTGCGAGCCTATCAAGACGGCCATCGCCGACCAATTGGCGCGGCTGCCTTACTATTCGGCCTTCAAGGGCACGACGAACGATGCCGCGATCGAGCTCTCGGTGAAGCTGGCCGAGATGTTCGGCCCCGACGGGATGAGCCGCGCCTTCTTCACCTCGGGGGGCTCGGACAGCGTCGACACCGCGCTCAAGTTCGCGCGGCAGTATCATCGGCTGCGCGGCGAGGGCACGCGCACCAAGTTCATCGCGCTGCGCAAGGGCTATCACGGGACGCATTGGGGCGGGGCCTCGGTCAACGGCAACCCGCTCTTCCGCGAGCCCTACGAGCCGCTGCTGCCCGGCTGCTTCCACGTCCCCAGCCCCTATCCCTACCGCAATCCCTTCGACGAGGCGGATCCCGAGCGGCTGGCGCATCTCTGCCTGAAGGCGCTCGAGGCCGAGATCGAAATGCAGGTCCCCTCGACCGTCGCCGCCTTCATCATGGAGCCGGTGCAGGGCGCGGGCGGCGTGATCGTCCCCCATGAAAGCTTCATGCCCGGCGTGCGCGAGATCTGCGACCGCCACGGCGTACTCCTGATCGCCGACGAGGTCATCACCGGCTTCGGACGGACCGGCCACGTCTCGGGCAGCCGCCACTGGGGCGTGCGCCCCGACCTGATGTGCCTCGCGAAGGCGATCACCTCGGGCTACTTCCCGATGGGCGCTGTGCTGGCTGGCGACCGGCTGGCCGAGGTCTTCGAGGGCGAGCGGGGCGCGATGATCGGGACCGGCTACACCTATTCCGGCCACCCGGTCGGCTGCGCCGCCGCGCTGGCCTGCCTGGAGGAGACTGAGCGTCTGGCCGTCTGGGACCGCGCCGCCGCCATCGGCGCGCGGCTCAAGGCCGGGCTGGAGGGGCTGCGCCGCCACGAAGCGGTGGGCGACGTGCGCAGCGAGGGGATGATGTGCGCGCTCGAGATCGTCTCGGACCGCGCCGCCCGGACGATGGATCCGGCCCGCGCCGGCCGGATCTACGAGGCGACCTATAAGGCGGGGGTGATGGTCCGCTGGTCGGGCAGCAACCTCGTGATGTCGCCGCCGCTGATCCTGTCCGAGGACGACGCCGACCGCATCGTCGCCGCGCTGGACGAAGGGCTGAGCGCGGCCGGATGAGGGTCTTCATCAACGGTTTCGGTCGTATCGGCCGCTCGATCCTGCGCGCGCATCTGCTGGGCGCGGGGCCGCAGCTGCGGGTCGTCGGCATCAACGACATCGCGCCGCTGGAAAGCTGCGCTTATCTCTTCCGCTACGACAGCGTCTTCGGCCCCTGGGCGGGCCGGGTCGAGACGGGCGAGGAGGAGCTTCTGGTCGAAGGCCACGCGATCCCCTTTCACCGCACCCCCGACTTGCGGACGCTGAAGTTGGGCGGCGTCGACCTGGTGATGGAGTGCACCGGCCGCGCCGACACCCGCGCCGAGGTCGAGCGCGGCCTTTTGGCCGGCGCGGGCAAGGTGCTGATGTCGGGCCCCTCTGCCGTGGCCGATGCGACCGTGGTGCTGGGCGCGAATGACGCCATGCTGCAGCCCGGTCATCGCATCGTGTCGAACGCGTCCTGCACGACCAACGCCGTGGCGCCGCTGCTGGCGCTGCTCGACCGCGCGTTCGGCCTCCGCTCGGGCTCGATGACGACGATCCATTGCTACACGGGCTCGCAGCCGACGGTGGACATGCCGCGCGGCGGGGCGGACCTGGCCCGCTCGCGGGCGGCGGCGCTGTCGATGGTGCCGACCACGACCAGCGCGGGGCGCCTGGTCGATCAGGTGCTGCCGGCGCTCGCGGGCCGGGTGACCTGCCAGTCGGTGCGGGTGCCGGTGGCCAGCGTCTCGGCGGTGGACCTGGCCTTCCTGCCGGAGCGCGCCGCGACGGTGGCGGAGGTCAACGCCGCGCTGGCGGACGCCGGTGGCGTGATCGGGTCGGAGGCCGAGCCCTTGGTCTCCTCGGACCTGCGGGGCCGGGCGGAAAGCGTCGTCATGGCCCCCGCCCAGACCCGCGCGGCCGAAGGCGGGATGATCCGCGTCTTCGGCTGGTACGACAACGAATGGGGCTTCGCGAACCGGATGCTGGACATGGCCCGGCGGATGGCCGGCTAGGGCGCGCCTCAGGGCTGCGGCAGCCGCAGCATGCCGGCGGCGGGCAGGTCGTGTTCGCCGAAGCGCCGCGCCTCCGAGGCGTAGTTGAAGACGAAGCGTTCGGTCCCGGTATCGCGGATGCGCAGCCCTTCCGGAAGGTCCAGCACGTCGAGCCCCTGGCCGCGAGCCAGCGCGCCCAGGATCCGCCGCATCCCGATCCGGTCGGCCCAGCCGCAGAGATGCGCGCGATTGCCCTGCCGGATCAGGGCGGGCGTTCCGTCCTCCACCCGCTCGACGATCTCGGCCTCGGTCTCGTGATGCTCCAGCCAGAGCGTCAGCACGCCGCCGCCCCGAAGCGGGCGCGGCCGGTCGGGCGGGAAGGTCTCGACCATGGTGCAGCGCGTCGGCAGGCCGGGCAGGTCCGGGCCCAGCCCCTCGGGCACCGACAGCTCCGGCGTCTTGAGATCCGTGCGCGGGCCCGTCACCACCAGCCCCTCGGCGCGCGTGATGGCGCCGCGCAAGGGCTCCTCCAGCGTCAGTAGGGCGGGCACGAGAACCATCGCGTAACCCGACAGGTCGCTTGTGTCCGGCGGCAGGATGTCGATCGACAGGCCCAGCTCGCGCAGCGCGCGGTAGATGGTGAAGGCCAGCCCGAAATGGTCGAAGCCCGCGCCCTGCGGCTGCACCTCCCAGGCCCATTGCGAGGCGTAGTCGAAGATCAGCGCGACCGGCGCCTTCGCCGCCACCACGTCGGGCGCCTGCGCGATCTCGGCGGCGACCTGCGCGGCCTCCGCCAGCCCCGGCGCGTCGCTGCCATCGGGGCGCAGAAGCCCCGCATGCTGCTGCTCCTGCGCCTGGCCGAATTGCCGCCATCGGAACCAGCAGACCGCCTCCGCCCCGTGGGCGAAGGCCTCCCAGGACCACAGCCGCACCATGCCGGGCAGGGGCGCGGGGTTCCACGGCGCCCAGTTCACGGGCCCGGGCTGCTGCTCCATCACCCACCAGCGCCCCTGCCCGACCGCGCGGTAGAGATCGTGGTGGAAGGCCTGGAAATCGGGGTCGCCCTGGCAGAGATAGGCGTCGCGCTCGGCTTGCGGCACGCGGTCGAGCAGGAAGCCCAGCGGATAGCTGTCCCAGGTCGCGATCTCCATGTCGCGCGCCAGCGCGAAGTGATCGAATTCCAGGACCCGGCCCATGTAATTATGCGAGATCGGCGCGTTGGAATGGCCCCGGATCGCCGCCACCTGCGCCCGGTTCCAGCGCAGCACCTGGTCGGAGGAAAAGCGCCGGAAGGCCAGTGCATGGGCCGGGTTCGGCTCGGTCACGGTCATGTTGGGCAGCTCGATCTCGTCGAAATCGCGGTAGCCCATCGACCAGAAGATATTGCCCCAGGCCGCGTTCAGCGCATCGATCCCGCCGTAGCGGGCGCGCAGCCAGTCGCGGAAGGCATCGCGCGCGGCGTCCGACCAGCTGAGTACGGTGTCGTGGCAGCCGTATTCATTGTCGGTCTGCCAGGCGGCCACGCGGTCGCCGTAGCGCCGCGCCATCAGCCCCGCCATATGCGCCGCATCCTCGCGGTAGCCGGCATGGCTGAAGCAATAATGCCGGCGCGAGCCGAACTTGCGCGGCCGGCCCCGGTCGTCCCGCGCCAGCATGTCGGGATGGCGGTCCAGCATCCAGCGCGGCGGGGTGGCCGAGGGGGTGCCCATCACGACCGACAGTCCCGCGCCCGTGAGAACGTCGACGGCCCGGTCCAGCCAGTCCCAGCGATAATCGCCGGGCGCGGGCTCCAGCAGGCCCCAGGCGAATTCGCCGATCCGTACCCAGGTCAGGCCCAGATCGCGCATCCGCGCGGCGTCCTCGGACCAGCGCGCCTCGGGCCAATGCTCGGGATAGTAGCAGACGCCGAGCGAGCGCTTCACGGGACGACGCGCCGCTCGCGAATGCCCGCGACCGGCATCCGCGCGGCCCAGGTCTTGCCGCCGCCCGGCTGGTGGTCGAGCAGCCCGTCCTCAAGCCCCTGCGTGGCCGAGGTGACGAACATGGTCCGCAGGTCCGGGCCGCCGAAGGCCGGGCAGGTCGTGTGGGCCGAGGCGACGCCGAGCGCGACCTTGAAGCGTCCGTCGGGCCCGTGGCAGGCGACGCGCCACGCGCCCCATTGCGCGATCCAGACATTGCCCTGCGCGTCGCAGACCGCCCCGTCCGGCGCCAGCCCGACGCCCGAGAAATCGACGAACACCTCGCGCCGGCCCGAGGGCCAGCCCGCGCGGTCGACGGCCTGTTTCCAGACGATCCCGGTCGCGGTGTCCGCGTAATAGGCGGTCTCGCCCCCAGGGCTGAAGCAGATCGCGTTCGGGATCGTCACATCGGGCACCACGCGCCGCACCTCGCCGCGGAAGTAGCGATAGATCGCGCCTGCGCGGGGCTCGGCCTCGCGGCCCATCGTGCCGATCCAGAACCCGCCCACCGGATCGGCGCGCCCGTCATTCGACCGGGTGTAGAGGTTCTCGGCCTCCAGAGACACGATGGGCTCGCGCGCGCCGGTCTCGATATCGAAGCACAGAAGCGCCGAGGCCGAGGCCACCATCAGCGTGTCCCGGTCGATCCAGCCCGCCGCCGAGACCGGCTCGTCGAATTGCCATTCGAGCGGGGCGTCGCCTTCGCGGCTGAGCATCTTCCCTTCGGTGATGTCGAACCAGAAGAGCTGTTCGCGCTCGGGATGCCAGAGCGGCCCTTCGCCCAGCGCGCAGACCCGGTCGTCATAGACCCGCACATCCGTCGTCACGCCAGAACCCCCTTGCCCGCGGCCGCGTCGAAGGCCGCGACCACGCGCCGGGCGCGGCGGGCGATCTCCTCTACCGCCATCCCGGGCGTGTAGAGCGCGGTGCCCAGCCCGAACCCGTCCGCGCCCGCCTCAAGCCATTCGCTGAAATTCTCCGGCCCTGCGCCGCCCACGGCATAGACCTGCGCGCCCGGCGGCAGGATCGCCCGCATCGCCTTCAGCCCGCCGGGCCCCGCCATGGACCCGGGGAAGAGCTTCAGCCCGGTGGCCCCGGCCTTCAGCGCGACGAAGGCCTCGGTCGGGGTGAAGATACCGGGCCAGCTGTCCAGCCCCAGCGCGCGGGTCCGGCCGATCACCTCCGCATCCGTGTTGGGCGAGACGATCAGCCGGCCGCCCGCCTCGGCCACCGCCTCGACCTCGGCCGCGCTCAGGACCGTGCCCGCGCCGATCGTCGCCGCGCCGCCATGCGCGTCGATCATCGCGGCGATCGAGCGCAGCGGCTCGGGCGAGTTCAGCGGCACCTCGATCGTGGTGATGCCGGCCGCGATCAGCGCGGCGCAGGCGGGGACGGCGTCGTCGGGGGTGATCCCCCGCAGGATGGCGATCAACGGACGGGTCATGAGGCCTCCTTGGCGGCGGTCAGCCCGGCGAGGGTCGTCGCCTCGGCGGGCAGGACGCGCGGTTGCAATCCCTGCGCCCGGAGCGCGGTCTCGTAGGCGCGGGCGAGGGCGTCCGCGCCGCAGATCACCACGTCGCGGCCCAGCCACCACGGCTTGGTGGCCGCCAGCTCCGCCCCGATCAAGAGCCCCGAGAGGATCGACCGCGCGGTGGCGGCCGGCTGCCCGAGGAGAAGGTCCGCGGCGCGCAACTCAAACAGACGGCCCAGCGCGCGTTCTGGCCGCGACAGCGCGTCCGAGACGGCCTCGGCGAAGGCGGCCGCGTCCCAATCCTCGCCGCCCAGCGAATGGCGCAGGACCGATTGCCGGCCCAGCAGCGCGAAGAGCTCGCCCGTCATGGCCGTGCGGAAGCTGACGATCTCGCCCGCGCTCAGATGCGCCCATTTCGTGTGCGTGCCGGGCAGGCAGGCGACGCCGTCGAATTCGGGCGACGCGCGCAGGATGCCCGCGATCTGCACCTCCTCGCCGCGCATCACGTCCGGGTGCGGCGCGGTCTGGCTGACGCCGGGCACGATCCGCAGCCGCAGCCGGGGATCCCGGGTGTCGACGGCGACGGCGCGGTCCAGCGGCGGCGCGCAGGGGACCGTGGCATAGGGCGCCTCGGCCCAGCCCTGCCGCGAGCCCACCATGCCGCAGGCCACGACCTCGGTCGGCCCGTCGAGCCAGTCCTCCACCAGCGCCATCAGCGCCGGCTCGAACCCGTCGCGGGCGAGCCCGCCCATGCCGTCGCCGCTGCGGCGCGTCTCGACGGCGCGTTCGCCGGCCATGCGCGTGGCGCGCAGCGAGGTCGTGCCCCAATCGACGGCGATCCAGTCGCTCATCCCGACACGACGACCCCGCCATCCACGGCCATCGTCTGCCCGGTCATCATCCGGCTGGCATCGGAGGCGAGAAACAGCGTCGGGTTGACGATGTCGGCGGGGGTCAGGTGCTCCTTCAGGCATTGCCGGTCGAGATGCGCCTGCAGCGCCTCGGGCGAGGCCCATTTGTCGAGCTGCTTCTCGGTCAGCACCCAGCCGGGGGCGAGCGCGTTGACGCGGATTCCGTCTGGCCCGAACTCGCGCGCGAGCGACCGGGTCAGGCCGGTGATCCCGGCATTGGCGGCGGTGTAGATCGCGTAGCCGGCATTCCCCATCATGTAGGAGATCGAGCTGAAATTGACGATATGACCGGGCAGGCCCGCGTCCCGGAGCGCGCGGATCATGTGCTGGCAGGCGAATAGATAGGCCTTGAGATTGATGTCGATGGCCCAGCGCCAGAATGCCTCGTCCACATCCAGCGTGTCGTGGCGCTGGTCGTTCGCGGCGTTGTTCACCAGCCGCGTGATCGGGCCATGCGTCTGCGCCGCTTTGTCCATCGCGGCGAAGAGCGACGCGTTATCGGTGACGTCGCCCTGCAGGAAGAGCGGGCGGTTGCCGGTGTCCTGCGCCATCCTGTCCACGAAGGCCGCGGCGTCGGAGCGGCCGATGAAGGCCACGCGCGCGCCTTGGCGCAGGAAGCCCTCGGTCAGGGCCGCCCCGATGCCGGAGCCGCCGCCGGTGATGAAGACGGAGGCGCCGTCGAGGTCGGGATAGCGGGCGGTGGTCATGGCGTGTCGTTCCGATCCTTGTGCTGGGCGGGGCGAGGGGCGCTGCCCCTCGCGCGCCCCGAGGTATTTGCGGCCGGAGGAAGCGGGGTCATTTGACGGCGCCCAGGGTCAGCCCGGCGATGAAATGGCGCTGCATCAGGAAGAACATCAGCACCGGCGGCAGCGCGGCGACGATGCTGCCCGCGCTCATCAGGTGGTAGGCCGCGCGGTATTGCGCGTTGAAGCTGGTGATGCCCGCGGTGACCGGCTGGCTGTCGGGGCCCTGCGTGAGCACGATGGCCCAGAAATAGTCGTTCCAGATGAAGGTGAAGATCAGCACCGCCAGCGCCGCGATCGCGGGCTTCATCAGCGGCAGCACGACGTACCAGAAGATACGCCATTCGGCGACGCCCTCGACCCGCGCCGCCTCGATCAGCGGGAAGGGCAGGGCGCGGATGAAGTTGCGCATGAAGAGCGTGCAGAACCCGGTCTGGAAGGCGATGTGGAACAGCACCAGCCCGGTCTTGGTGTCGTAAAGGTTCATGTCGATGGTCAGGTCGCGCACCGGCACCATCAGGATCTGGAAGGGCACGAAATTGCCCGCGATGAACATGAAGAAGATCAGCAGGTTGCCGTTGAAGCGGTAGATGCCCAGCGCGAAGCCCGTCATGCAGCTGAGCGCGATGGTGCCGATCACCGTGGGGATGGTGATCAGCAGCGAGTTGAACAGGTAGCGCGGCATGTCGCTCTCGAAGAAGACGCGGCCGTAATTCTCGAGGAACCGGATGTCGCCCGGGATGCCCCAGTAATTGCCTTGCGTGAAATCGCTGTCGGGCTTGATCGAGAACAGCATCACCGCGATCAGCGGCAGAAGCCACATGATCAGGGCCAGCGGCAGGAGCGCCTGATAGGTGATCTGCCAGCTGCGCGAAGTCTTCTGGATCGGCGTCGGGAACATGGCTCTAGCCCTCCGGTCGCGCGGATTTCGGCAGTCCGGCCACCACCGTGTCGTAGGAGACGCGCAGACGGTGGGCGGCCTCGGTCGGGTCGGTGCTGGCATAGGGCAGCCGCACCCAGGAGCGGTGGAAATACTTGGCCCGCGTGGCCGCGCCCGCCTCGATCAGCATCGACGCCGTCTCGACATCGGGCGTCTTCACCGAGACGCCGTCGCCGTCTTCCTGCTGGCCGAAACAGGCGAACATCTTGCCGCCGACCTTCCAGGAGACCAGCTCCGGCGGTTCGGCCGGCGTCGCGCCGGGCAGCGCAGCGCAGATCGCGTCCACATCCTCGCGCCGGATCATCGCGCCGTCCCTCCCTGCGCGCGGGTCATCGCCGTTCCTTCCTGCGCGCGGGTCATCGCGCGACCCGCTCGTCGCGCCACATCGACCACAGGAAATAGGCGATGAAGCACAGCATGATCAGGAACAGGACCACCGCGATCGACGCGCCGTAGCCCATGCGGAAGCCGAACTCGGCCAGCGCCTTCTCGAACATGTAAAAACTCAGCACCCGCGTCTGACCGAACGGGCCGCCATTGGTCATGATCGAGATCAGATCGAAGCTGCGCAGCGCGCCGATGATGGTGACCACGAAGGCGATGAAGGTCGCCGGGCGCAGCTGCGGGACGATCACGTACCAGAGCATCTTCCAGCCCTTCGCCCCGTCCAGCCGCGCGGCCTCCACCTGCTCGGGATCCACGGCGTTCAGGCCGGTAAGGTAGAGGATCATGCAATAGGCCGTCTGCGGCCAGAGCCCCGCGGCAATGATCCCGTAGGTCGCGAGGTCGGGATCGCCGAGGATGTTCACCGGCCCCAGCCCAAAGAGGGCGAGGCCCGCGTTCAGAAGCCCTTCCTTCGGCAGGTAGAACCAGGAAAACACCAGCCCCACGACGACCTGGCTAATGACGAAGGGAAAGAAGAACAGCGATTTGTAAAGCCGGATGCCCACCACCGTCTGGTTCAGGAACAGCGCGATCCCGAGGCCCATCGGGATGGCCAGAAGGTAGAGGAACAGCCAGCGCATGTTGTTCCACAGGCTGATCTCGAAGGCGCGGTCGGTCATCAGCTCGCGGTAATTGCCCAGCCCGATGAAGGTGCCGGTCTCGGACAGCTCGCCCAGCCCGTCCCAGCGGTAGAGGCTGACCTGGAAGGACTGGAAGATCGGCAGGATGACGTAGGTCGCGAAGAACAGCAGGCCGGGCAGCAGGAACAGCCAGGGCGTCACCTTGATCTCGTTGCGCCGGTACCAGCCCCGCGTCTCGCGCGGGGGGTGCGTATCGGGGACGACGGGGGCGACGGCCATTGAGCTCTCCTGTCGGCTGCGTCCGGCGCATGCGGATGGCGCGGGCCATTCGGATGGGTCGGGGGACCCCGCCCGGCGGGCGGGGTCCGGTTGTCGGGTCAGTTGGCGTAGATGCGCTCGCGGGCCTGCTCCAGCCGCTGGAGGATGTCCTCGAGATTGTCGGGGAACACCATGAACTCCTGCAGGCCTTCCATGCCCAGCGCCGCCATCTCGGCCGGGAAGTCCCGGTCGAAGAATTGCGCCACGCCGCCCGAGGAATTCTCCGACAGCATGGTGAAGCCCTGGTTCAGGAACTCGTCGTCATCGACCGAGGAGTTCGCGTTCACCGGAAGCTGGCCCAGCGCGTCGCCCGCGTTGATCTGGGTCTGCACATCCGCCGAGACGACGTATTTCAGGAATGCGCGCGCGGCCTCCTTGTTCTGCGCGCCGGCGGCGACGTGGAACGTGTCGGTCGGCGCATCCTCGGCCAGTTCGACATCCGGGTTGATGGCCGGGAACTGGTAGAAGTCGATCTGATCGTCCGACAGCCCGGCTTCCCGCATCGGGGCCACCGCGAAATTGCCCATCAGGTAGGCGGTGGCGTCGCCGTTGACCATGAAGGGCAGCGCCTCCTGCCAAGAGTAGTTCTGGTGGTCGTCGATATAGGCGCCCATG
The DNA here is from genome assembly GCF_029853695.1 of Jannaschia sp. GRR-S6-38. Taxonomy (NCBI): domain Bacteria; kingdom Pseudomonadati; phylum Pseudomonadota; class Alphaproteobacteria; order Rhodobacterales; family Roseobacteraceae; genus Jannaschia; species Jannaschia ovalis. Next base: position 1,269,607 of record NZ_CP122537.1, on the reverse strand, counting down.
TCGATGAGCTCGCGCCAGTTGGCGAAGGTCTGGCGGACACGGTCGTCGGTCCAGGGCACCTCGCCCCGGGCCAGCGCCATGTGGAAGTCGAAGCCGTTGGTGCGCATGTTGAGATAGTCGAACCAGCCGCCGGCGGTCCAAAGGAACTTGGTCCCGATCGTGTAGCACTTGCGCCCGGAATCGAGGATGGCCTGGCAGTTGGCCAGCTCCTGCTCCCAGGTCGCGGGCTCCTCCAGCCCCAGCTCGTTGAAGATGTCCTCGCGGTAATACACGCCCCATTGGTAGTAGGTGTAGGGGATGCCGTATTGCTTGCCGTCGAGCGTCAGCGCGCCCTTCACCGAGTCGAGGCCCTCGATATCGGCCCAGATATCCGAGACGTCCTCCAGCAGGCCCGCGTTCACGTAGGGCATCATGCGGTTGGCGGCGTACCAGTTGATCACGTCGGGCGGGTTCGCCGACAGCACGTTGCGGATCTGGCTCTTCCAGGCCTCGCGGTCGATGATCTCCAGCTCGACCTCGAGGTTCTCGTGCATCGCGTCGAAATCGGCGGCGAGCTTCTCCATCACGGCGCGGGGGGCCGGGTTGGACATATCCGAGATGATGCGCAGCGTGCCTTCCAGCGCGGGCGCATGCGCGTCGGCCATCGCGGTTCCGGTCAGCATCGTGGTGGCGGCGAGCGCCGTCAGTATGGATCGCATGATATCCTCCCAGATTGCGTCCAAGCGGTTCCAATATTCGGAACGCGGTTTCTTATGTTGAAAACCGTGCGACGATCCGCCTAGGCTGTCAACCGGGAAGGGAGGCGCCGGCGTGAACATGCAGCGCGACGAGGCAGGGCAGGACGGCACGGTCGGCAAGGCGCTGGGCGTGCTCGACCGCGTGGCGGGTTTCGGCCGTCCGGTGCGCTTCGCCGAGCTTCTGGAAGGCTCGGACCTGCCCAAGGCCACGCTCTACCGGCTGCTGCAGACGCTGCTCCGGCAGGACATGCTGACCCTCGACCCCGAGACGGGCCGCTATGCGCCGGGCATCCGGCTGGTGCGCCTGGCCCATGCGGCCTGGTCGCAAAGCTCGCTTGCGCCCATCGCGCGGCCGCATCTCGACCGGCTGGCGCATGAGGTCGGGCAGACCGTCCACCTCGCGCAGCTCGACGGGGCGCAGGTTCTCTATGTCGACAAGCGCGGGCCGGCGGCGGCGGTGCGGATGTATTCCGAGGCCGGCAAGGTCGGGCCGGCCTATTGCACCGGCGTCGGCAAGGCGATGCTGGCCTTCCTGCCCGAGCCCGAGCTGGAGGCCGCCCTGGCCCGGCAGGCCTGGCATCGTTTCACGCCCGCCACGATCACCGATCCGGCGGCGATGCGCGACGAGCTGGCCGCGATCCGCGCCGCCGGCCACGCCTTCGACCGCGAGGAGCATGAGCCCGGCATCACCTGCCTCGCCATGCCGATCCTGGCGCCGTCGGGGCGCGTGCTGGGCGCGGTCTCGATCACAGGCGCGGGTCTGGGCGTCGAGGCTCTGATGCAGCATCGTGGGGCGCAGGCGCGGGCCGTCGCCGATATCTCGGGGGATCTGCGCGACTGGCGCTTCCCCGATCAGGGGGAGAGTTGACCATGTCAGGCGTGACCTTGCGCGAGGTGATCAAGCGCTACGGCGAGACGCAGGTGATCCACAGGGTGGACCTGGACATCTCGGAAGGCGAGTTCTGCGTCTTCGTCGGGCCCTCGGGCTGCGGCAAGTCCACGCTTCTGCGGATGATCGCGGGGCTGGAGGAGACGACGGAAGGCGCCATCCGCATCGGCGCGCGAGACGTCACCCGCGAGGATCCGGCGCAGCGCGGCGTGGCGATGGTGTTCCAGACCTACGCGCTCTACCCGCACATGACCGTCGAGGAGAACATGGGCTTCGGGCTGAAGATGACCGGCCACCCGAAAGCGCGGATCCGCGAGAAGGTCGCCGAGGCCAGCCGGGTGCTGAAGCTCGACGATTATCTCAAGCGCAAGCCCGCCGCGCTGTCGGGCGGGCAGCGCCAGCGCGTGGCGATCGGGCGCGCCATCGTGCGCGGCCCGGAGGTGTTCCTCTTCGACGAGCCGCTGTCCAACCTCGACGCCGAGCTGCGGGTCGAGATGCGGGTCGAGATCGCGCGCCTCCACAAGGAGATCGGCGCGACGATGATCTACGTCACGCACGACCAGGTCGAGGCGATGACCATGGCCGACAAGATCGTCGTGCTGCGCAGCGGCCGGGTCGAGCAGGTGGGCGCGCCGCTCGATCTCTACCGCGACCCCGACAACCGCTTCGTGGCGGGCTTCATCGGCTCGCCGGCGATGAACTTCCTGCCGGGCCGGGTGGCGGGCGGCGCCGTCGAGCTGCCCGCGCTCGGCCTGACGCTGGCCCCGCCGGTGACGCTGCCCCCCGACGGCACGGCCGTGACGGTGGGCCTGCGCCCCGAGCATCTGCAACTGGGCGCGGGCGACGCGCTGGAGGTCGACCTGACCGAGGCGCTGGGCGGGGTGAGCTATGCCTATCTGACGGCGGGCACGGGCGAGAAGCTGATCGTCGAGGAGCGCGGCGACATCCGCTCGACCGAGGGCGACCGGGTGGGCGTCACCATTGACCCCGTGCGGGTGATGGTCTTCGACGCTGAGAGCGAAGCCCGGATCCGGTAGCGGAAGCGGGTCAGAAGCGGCGGGTGAAGCCCAGGTTGACGCGAATATAGCTCAGCTCGGCGCTGACCGTCCCGGTCGGGCCCGAGCCGTCCAGCTCCTCCTCGCCGAGATTGATGTACTGAACCTGGCCGCGCAGGTTCCAGGTCTCGCGGAACGGGTATTCCACGCCGCCGCCGACGACGATGCCGACCTTGGTGCCGTCGGTGGCGCAGGGCTCCGCGTCGCAGGCAAACTCGTCGGCGCGGATCTCGACCTGCCCGACGGCGAGCCCGGCGGTGGCGAAGGGCAGCAGCCCGTTGTCGAGTGCGATGCCGATGCGCCCGCGCAGGGTCACTAGGGTCGACAGCTCGCTGCTGCAGGGACCGAGACCGCTGCAGATCGGGGCCGGCGCCGTCGCGCTGCCCTCGAAGGAGCCGACGGACAGATCGGCCTCGTATCCCCAGACGCGGTTGCCGGTCTGCCAGTTGTGCCCGTAGACCGCGCCGATCATGCCGCCGGAGGCATCGATCTCGGTCTTCGAGGTCGCGAGGAAGTCTTGCTTGTAGGCGCTGGACCCGGCCCCGAAGCTCAGCTCGCCGCCCCAGTAACGCCCCGCCCAATCCTGCGCGCTCGCCGCGCCGGCCAGAAGCAGCATGGGCAGCGCCGTGAGCGATTTCCGGAAATGGGTCATCGGGGTCTCCGCGGGGTCATCAATAACTAACGGATCGTTAACAGGCTTCGCCGTGGCGCGATACGACCGGCGGCGATGCACGCCGCGCGGGTGTTTCTTGTTGCCCCGGGGTCACGCCGCGATACCGGCCGCGCGGACCCGCACCGCGTGCCTTCGCTGTTGACGGACGGCCCCCGGCCCGCGTTCACTCCGCCCCGTGAGCCGGGGAGGGCGCATGGGAGGGATCATCGCGATCGCGCGGGGGCTCGGGGCCGTGAATGCCGGTGCGCTGGCCGTCGGCCGCTGGGTCGGCATCGCCTGCATGGCGGTGATGGTGGTGTTCATCCTGATCCAGGTCTTCTGGCGCTACGTGCTGTCGAACCCGCTGCCCTGGCCCGAGGAGGCGGCGCGCTTCCTGATGCTCTGGCTGATGGTCGTGGCCCCGACGGCCCTCCGCCGCGGCGGCTTCGTCGCGATCGACATGATCCAGCTCGCCCTGCCGCGCCTCGTGGGCGGGCTGCTGACGCTGACGCTCCTGGCGCTGTCGCTCCTGGTTCTGGTCGTGGCGGTGCAGCTCGGATGGGCCGAGGTCACGGGCTTCTCGGGCCGCTTCAAGACCTCGTCGCTCTATTACCCGACCGGCGACGGGTGGGAGAAGATGCCCCGCAGCTGGATGATGGCCTCGCTGGTCGTGGGCCTCGCGATGATGGTCTCGGTCACGGTCGAGCTCATCCTGCGGCAGGTCGCGATCCTCGGCGGCGCGGGCGAGCGGCTGCCCGCGATCCCGATGGCCGATCCGCTCTCGGCAGGAGCGGAGTAAATGCTCGTCTGGTTCCTGCCGCTCTTCCTGCTGCTGCTGATGATCGGCTTGCCGGTCTTCTTCGCGCTGCTGGCCGCGCCGGGCGTGATGCTGTGGCTGACCGGCGACGCCAAGGATCTCGTCCTGCTCTATCGCAACACCTACAACGGGATGGACAGCTTCCCGCTGATGGCGATCCCGTTCTTCATGCTCGCGGGCGAGATGATGAATCGCGGCGGCATCACCATGCGCCTGGTCGAGTTCAGCCAGGCCTGCGTCGGCCATTTCCGCGCGGGGCTCGCGCAGGTCAACATTCTCAGCTCGATGCTCTTCGCAGGGCTCTCGGGCTCGGCGGTGGCCGACACCTCGGCGCTGGGCTCGATGCTGATCCCGGCGATGGAGCGCGAGGGCTACACCCGCAAATTCGCCGCCGCCGTCACCGCGGCGAGCTCGGTGATCGGCCCGATCATCCCGCCCTCGGGCATCATGATCATCTACGCCTACGTGATGGAGGAATCGGTCGCGGCGCTGTTCCTCGCCGGCATCGTGCCGGGCGTGCTGGTGGGCATCGGCCTGATGACGGTGACCAACGTGATGGCGCGGCGGTCGGACACGTTTCCCGCGCTCAAGCGCCGCGCGACCTGGCCCGAGAAGGGGCGCGCCTCGCTCAAGGCATTCTTCCCGCTGCTGACGCCGATCATCATCCTCGGCGGTATCCTCGGCGGGGCCTTCACGCCGACCGAGGCCAGCGCCGTCGCCGTGGCCTACGCCACGGTCGTCTCGCTCTTCGTACTGCGCGAGATGACGTGGCGCGACGTGCCCGACGTGCTGCTGCGCGCGGCGCTGACCTCCTCGGTGGTGCTTCTGCTGGTGGGCGCGGCGATGGCGTTCAAGACGGTGGTCAGCCTCAGCCACGCGCCCGAGGCGCTGGCCGCGATGATCCTGTCGCTCTCGGACAATCCGCTGGTGCTCCTGCTGCTGATCAATCTGCTTCTCTTCATCGTCGGCATGTTCCTCGATGCCGGGCCCGCGATCATCATCCTGGGCCCGATCCTTGGGCCGATCTTCACCGATCTGGGCGTCGACCCGGTGCATTTCGCGATCATCATGTCGGTCAACCTGACCGTGGGGCTGGCCACGCCGCCTATGGGGCTGGTGCTCTTCGTGGCCTCGTCGGTCTCGGGCGAACGCGTCGAATCCATCGCCCGCGCAATCCTGCCGTTCCTCGCCGTCGAGGTGCTCGTGATCGGGCTGATCACCTACGTGCCGGCCATTTCGCTGGCGGTGCCACGCTTCTTCGGCTTTCTTTGACCCATAACGACACCAGGGAGGAAAACATGAAACTGACATCGATCCTGACGGGCGCCGCGCTCGCCGCGAGCCTCGTGCTGCCGCAGATCGCGGCGGCCGACGCCCACGCGATCAATCTGCGCGCCACGGCGAACTCGAACGAGAACGACGAGGATTACGACGGCCTCGTGGTGTTCAAGAACTATGTCGAGGCGGCGTCGAACGGCGCGGTCACCGTCGAGCTCTTCATCGGCACGCAGCTCTGCTCGAACGGGGCGGAGTGCCTGCAGGGCGTGGCCGACGGCTCGATCGACATCTTCGTGACGACCTCGGGCGGCGCCTCGGGCATCTTCCCCTACGTGCAGATCTTCGACCTGCCCTACCTGATGTCCGACGACCGCATCGCCGAGGAGGTGCTGACCAACACCGCGCTGGTCGGCCAGATGCGCGAGAAGGCGCTCGAGGACTCCGGCGGCGCGATCCGTATCATGACCATCGGCAACACTGGCGGATGGCGCAACTTCGCCAACACGCAGCGCCGGGTCGAGACGCCCGAGGATCTGGCCGGGCTCAAGATCCGCACCGTGGTCGCCGACCTGCCGCAGGAGCTGGTCCGCGCGCTGGGCGCCTCGCCCACGCCGATCCCGTGGCCCGAGCTGTTCACCTCGTTCCAGACCGGCGTGGTCGAAGGCTCGAAGAACGGCATCACCGATATCATGGGCATGAAGTTCCCGGATGCGGGGCTGCAATACCTGACGCTGGACGGGCATGCCTACATGGCGGCTATCTGGGTGATGAACAACGAGAAGTTCCAGGCGATGTCGCCCGAGCTGCAGCGCGTCGTGGTCGACGGCTTCGCCGCGCTCCAGCAGGCGACCTTCGCCAGCCCCAAGCGCAAGTCGATCCAGGCCTACGAGGATTTCGTGGCCGGGGGCGGCGATCTCTACGTGCCCTCGCCCGAGCAGAAGGCGATGTTCCAGGAGGCCGCGACGCCGGTCTATGACTGGTTCGGCGAGAATGTCGACGGCGGCGCCGAGATGCTGGAGAACTTCCGCGCCGCCATCGCCGAGGCCGAGGCCAACGTGAACGCCCGGCGCGAGATGGACATGCAGTAAACCGGCATCCTTTGGGACCGCCGGGGCGGCCTTCGGGCCGCCCCTTTTCCGTACGGTGTCAGCCCGACGCATCCCGCGCCAGCAGCCGGCCCAGCAGCAGCCAGGCCAGCGTCAGCGGCCCGATCCGGCCCAGGAACATCAGCACCATCAGCACCGAGCGGCCCGGCCCGGCGGCGGCGTCGGTGACCCCGGCGCTCAGCCCCACGGTGCCGAAGGCCGAGGCCGCTTCGAACAGCGTGTCGAGATAAGGCAGCCCCGTCTCGCGCTGCAGGACGAGCGCGGCGCCGGCCACCAGCCCGGTCGTCGCCAGCGCCAGGATCGCGACGCGGCGCGTCCCGCGCGGCGTCAGCCGGATCGCGGCGGCCGCATGGTCGCCCTGGCGGCGCAGCGCCGCCCAGCCGGCGGCGACCAGCAGCGCGGCGGTTGCGATCTTCAGTCCGCCGCCGGTGGAGTCGACACCCGCGCCGACCAGCATCAGAAGGATGGTCACTCCTTCGGCCCCGGGCCCGTAGCCCGACGCCCCCACCGCATCGAAGCCCGCCGTGCGCGGCGTCAGCGCCTGGAACAGCGCGAGACCCGGCCGCGCGGCGGGCGGATGGGCGCCCAGCGTGGCCGGGTTGCCCCATTCCAGCGCCGCGATGGCGGCCCAGCCCAGCAGCGCAAGCACCAGCGTCCCGGCCAGCACGACGCGGCTGTGCAGCTTGGGCGCGCGGCGTCGGCGCAGCCATTTCCAGAGGTCGTCCAGCACCAGGAATCCCAGCCCGCCCAGCACGAACAGCGCCGCCGTCACGGCCAGCACGAGCGCGGGCTGGTCGCGCATCGATCCCGCGAAGGGCGTGAATCCCGCGTTGCAGAAGGCCGAGCCCGCGAGGAACAGCGCCCGCCCGACCCCGCCTGCCAGCCCGTGCGCCGGGACCAGTTCGACCGCGGCGATGGCGGCGCCCGCCCCCTGCGCCAGCGCCGCGAAGATCATAACCCGCAGCGCCGCGCGCGCGAGATGGTCGCGCAGGCTGAATTCCAGATCCGCGCGCAGCAATTCGCCCGCCCGGTCCGGGCCGCCCCCGACCATCCGCAGCGCCAGGACGATCACCGTCATCAGGCCCAGCCCGCCCAGCTGGATCAGCCCCAGTTGCAGCGCCTGCCCGGCGGGCGTCAGCGCGCTGTGCAGCGGCACGGTCGACAGCCCCGTCACCGTCACGGCCGAAACGGCGGTGAAGGCGGCATCCGCCCAGCTCAGTCCGCCTGCCCAGCCCGACCGGAAGCCCCAGGCCCCCAGCGCCATCGCCAGGGCGTAGAGCACCGCCAGCGCCAGCGGCGGCCAAAGCGTCGTCTCGGGCCCGACCGGGCGTCCAAGCCAGCGGGCCAGCGGAATGGGTTCGGGATCGGGCAAACGGGGGCGGGCCTCAGCGGAACGGGTACATCCAGACCTTGTAATCTTCGACCAACGCCAGCGCGTGGTCGATCTGTTCCCGCGTCATCTTGCGCACGACCTCCTCCTGGCTGATCGCCGCATCCGGGTCGCCGCCGATGGCCGATAGCACGTACCACATATAGGCGCGGACGAGGTCGGGAGCGGGCATGCCGATGCCCTCCTCGTAATACCAGCCGACGCCGGACTGCGCGCCGGGATGGCCCTTCATGGCCGAACGCAGATACCATTCGAAGGCGCGCACCGGGTCGCGCTCGACGCCCAAGCCCAGCGCGTAGATCACGCCGATCAGCTCCTCCGCATCGGCATTGCCCGAGCGCGCCGCGGGCCAGAGCGCGTCATAGGCGGCCTCGAATGCGCCCGCCTCCATCAGGTCGCGGGCCGCCTCGATATCGGCGCGGGCGGGGGCGGGGCGCGCAAGCAGGGTGGACACCGCCAGCAGGACGGCCAAGATCGCGGCATGTTTCATCGCATCCTCCTCGGCGTGACACTGGCCCTCGCATCTGCGACTGCCAAGGCGGAGGAGGTCGAATTCCACCCCTTCGAGGCGGATCGCGCGGCGCTGGGGCGGCTGCTCTTCTACGACCCGATCCTGTCGGGCAACCGCAACATCGCCTGTGCCACATGCCACCACCACGACACCTTCTCGGCCGACGCGCTGAGCCTCGGGATCGGCGAGGGCGGGCGCGGCATCGGGGCGAAGAGGATGGCGGGCGAGGGGGCCGACGCGATCCGCAAGCGCGTGCCGCGCCACGCGCCCGCCTTGTGGAACGTCGGCGCGACCGCGTTCACGAGCTTCTTCCACGACGGACGGGTCGCGCGCTCCGGTGCCTATGCGAGCGGCTACGACACCCCCGCCGACGACTGGCTGCCCGAGAGGCTGCCGCATCTGCTGGCGGTGCAGGCGCTGTTTCCCATGGTCGCGCAGTTCGAGATGGCGGGAAACCCGCGCGAGAACGAGGTGGCGGGCGCGATCCATGACCGCGTCGATTACGCCTGGCCGATCATCGCCAAGCGTGTGCGCGGCATTCCCGAATACGGCGCGCTGTTCACGGCGGCCTTCGACCTGCGCGGACCCGAGGCGGTGGAGATCGCCCATATCGCCATCGCGCTGGCCGATTTCATGGGCTCTGAATGGCGCTCGCTCGATGCGCCCTGGGACGACTGGCGCGCCGGGCGTGGCGAGCTGAGCCCGGCGCAGCATCGCGGCCGGGCGCTGTTCTTCGGGCGGGCGAACTGCGCGTCCTGCCACGCGGGCCCGCTCTTCACCGATCACGATTTCCACGCGCTGGCCCTGCCGCCCTTCGGCCCCGGCCGCACCCGGCCCTTCGACCCGTTGCCGCGCGATATCGGACGGATGGCGGCGACCGACGACCTGGAAGACGCCTACCGGTTCCGCACGCCGTCCTTGCGCAACGTGACGCTGACCGCGCCCTACGGGCATAACGGCGCCTACCCGACGCTGGCTGGCATCATCCGTCACCATGCCGACCCGCTGGCCGCCTTGGACGCGTGGACCCCCGACCTCGCGAAGCTGCCCGAAGCGCCCTGGCTGACGGCGACCGATTTCGTCATCCGGCAGGACCGTCGCGAGATGGCGCGCGTGCGCGCCGCCGTCGATATCGCCCCGGTCGCGCTGAGCGAGGCCGAGATCGCGGATCTCGTGGCCTTTCTCGGCGCGCTGGAGGGGCGAGAGAGCGTCAAGGGCCGCCTCGGCAAGCCCGCGGCGGTGCCCAGCGGGTTGCCCGTGGAATGACGCGGCTTCTGGTCTGCGGAATCTCGGTCATCGACTACGTCCACCGGGTCGAGGCGCTGCCCCAGGGCGCGCTCAAGCACCGCTCGACCGATTTCCGCCAGATCGGCGGCGGCTGCGCGGCCAATGCCGCCGTGGGCGCGGCGCGGCTGGGGGGCGAGGTCACGCTGGTCAGCCGGATGGGCACCGACCCCGCCGGCGACGCGCTGGCCGCGCTGCTGGCCCAGGCGGGCGTGACGCCGCTTCTGGCCCGCGGCGGGCGGACGCCGCTCAGCTCGGTCATGGTCGATCCGGCGGGCGAGCGGATGATCGTCAACTTCCCCGGGGCCGGCCTGCCCAGCGCGCCGCCGGACCTGCCCGCCTTCGACGCGGCGCTCGCCGATTGCCGCTGGCCCGAGGCGGCCGAAGCGGTGCTGCGCGCGGCCCGCGAGGGCGGCAAGCCGGCCGTGCTGGACGGCGAGCGCTATACGCCCCAGGCGCTGGCGGAACTGGCTACCCATGTCGTCTTCTCCGCCCCCGGCCTGCAGGACTTCACCGGCGAGACCGATCTCGGCGCCGCGCTGGCGCAGGCCGCGGCCCGGCTGCCGGGGCGCGTGGCCTATACCGACGGGCCGAACGGCGTCGTCTGGGCGGGCGGGCCGCACGTCCCCGCGCCCGCGGTCGAGGCCGTCGACACGCTGGGGGCGGGCGATCTTTGGCACGGGGCCTTCGCACTGGCGCTTTCCCGGGGGGAAGGGCTGGACGCCGCCTCGCGCTTCGCCAATGTTGCGGGCGCGATCAAATGCACGCGGCCCGGCGGGTGGAAGGTCTATCCCACGGCCCGCGACCTGGAGGGACAATGACCGTCACGCTCACCCCCGGCAAACAGCTGGGGCTCCGCCGCATGTCCGACGCGGCGGGCCGCTTCAAGATGACCGCCGTGGACCAGCGCCCGCCGATCAAGGGCCCCATCGCGGAGCATCACGGCGGCGAAGCGCCCTGGGCGGACGTGGCCCGCGTCAAGACGATGCTGCTGGAGGCGCTGCAACCCGCCTCGACGGCCATGCTGCTGGACCCGCATTACGCGATCCCGCACGGCATGCGCGCCTTCGATCCGCGCAAGGGCCTGATCGTGACGCTCGAGGATTCGCGCTTCACCGAAACCGGGCAGGGGCGGCTCTCGTCCGAGATCGACGACTGGTCGGTCAGCAAGATCAAGCGGATGGGCGGCGACGCGGTGAAGGTGCTGGCCTGGTACCGGCCCGATATCTCGGAGGAGGTCGCCGCCAAGCAGCGCGATTTCGTGGCCCGCACCGGCGCGGCCTGCGCGCGCTTCGACATCCCCTTCCTCTTCGAGCTGCTGGTCCACCCGGTCGAAAGCGATGCCGAGCAGACCAGCGACTATACCGAGATGGCGAGCAAGCATTCCGATCACGTCCTCGCCTCGGTCGAGGCTTTCGCGGGGGCCGATTACGGCGTCGACGTCTTCAAGTTGGAAAGCCCGGTGCCCGCCAAGGGCATCGCGGCGGGCGATCCTGGCATTCAGACCATGTTCGACGAAATGGGGCGCCTCGCGGGGCGGCCCTGGGTGATGCTGTCCGCGGGGGCGGGCAAGCCCGACTTCCGCAGCGTGCTCGAATACGCCTACGCCGCCGGTGCCTCGGGCTACCTCGCGGGCCGGGCGATCTGGCTCGACGCCTTCGACCGCTATCCCGACTGGCAGGGCATTGAGGACGGGCTTGCCCAAGACTCGGTGCCCTACATGGACGCGCTCAACGCGTTGACGGATGCGGAGGCCGCGCCGTGGCACCTGCACCCGGCCTATGGCGGCAAGGGGCTCGCCTTCAGCGATCCCAGCGCGGACTTCCGCCACGGCTACGCGGCGATCTGATGCGCGTCGGGCTGCTTCCCCTCGGCCGTCCGACCTTCGACGTCCCCTATGCGGAGGATAAGCTCGCCGCGCTGCTGACGCAGATCGACGCCTGGGCACAGGCGGGCGGGCACGAGGTGACCGGTTCCCGCACCCTGCTGATGGGCCCGGACGATGACGCGCTGGCGGCGGTTGCCGAGACCGACGCGCTCCTGATCCTGCAGGTCACCTTCACCGACGCCGCCTTCGCCACGAGCGCCGCCATGGCGCATCCCGGCCGCGTCGCGATCTGGGCTGTGCCCGAGCCGCGCGTCGGCGGGCGGCTGCGGCTCAATGCCTTCTGCGGCCTCAATCTCCTCAGCCACGCGCTGGGCCTCAACGACCGCGCCTTCGCCTGGGCCTATGGCGACACGGCCGATCTCGACGCGCTGTTCGGCGGGCCCGAGGTCGCGCCGAAGCTGGGCCGACCGGCCGAGGCCGCCCCCGTCGCGATCCCGGAGCATCTCCGCATCGCGCGCATTGGCGCCCATCCCGAGGGCTTCGGCACCTGCGCCTACGATGCCGAGGCGCTGCGCGCGCTGACCGGCGCCACCGTCACCGAACTGGAGCTGCCCGAGCTTTTCGATCGCGCCCGCGCCCTGCCCGACGCCGCCGTCGCGCCCTACCGGGCCAAGGCCGAGACCCTGGGCCGCGTGGGACTGCTGGACCGGGGCGAGCTCGACCGCTCGCTGCGGCTGGCGGGCGCCCTCGACGCGCTGAAGGTCGAGCACGGCTTCGACGCGATGGCCATCCGCTGTTGGCCCGAGACTTTCACCGAATATGGCGGCGCGGTCTGCGGCCCGGTCTCGATGCTGGGCGAGGCCCGCACGCCCTGCGCCTGCGAGGCCGATGTCTACGGCGCGGTCACGCAATCGATCCTGCAGGCCGTGGCCGACGCGCCGGTCTTTCTCGCCGACCTCGTCGACATGGACGACGAGACCGGCGTGGTCTGGCATTGCGGGCAGGCGCCGTCGTCGATGTCCGCCTCCGCCCCGGCTGCGACGGTCCACACCAACCGCAAGCAGGCGCTGCTTCTGGAATTCGCGCTGAAGCCCGGGCGGGTGACGCTGTTCCGTCTCAGCCAGGCGCGGGGCCGGCCGCAGGTGGTGATCGCCACCGGCGAGATGCTGGACCGGCCGATGGCCTATACCGGCACCTCGGGCACGCTGGCCTTCGACCGCGGCGCGGCGGCGGTGCGCGACGACGTGATGGCCAGCGGGCTCGAGCATCACATGGCGCTGGCCTATGGCGACCATGCCGAGGCGCTGCGCGGCGTCGCCGCGGGCCTCGGCGTCCCGGTGCTGGAGCTCGGCGCATGATCCGCTACGGGCTGATCGGCGGGGGCATGATGGGGCAGGAGCATATCCGCAACATCAACCTCCTGGCCGATGCCCGCGTCACCGCCGTGGCCGACCCGGACGAGGGGATGCGCCGGCTCAGCCTCGCCACGGCGGAGGCCGCGAAGGGCTACCTGACCGCCGACGACCTGATCGCCGAGGACCCCTGCGACATCTACCTCGTCGCCGCGCCCAACGACCTGCATGCCGGGCTCCTGCAGCGGCTGATGGCGACCGACAAGCCGATCCTCGTGGAAAAGCCGCTGGCCACCACCTCGGCCGATTGCCGCGACCTTCTGAACATGGCCAAGGGCCGCCGCGCGCCGATCTGGGTGGCGATGGAATATCGCTACATGCCGCCCGTGCAGCGGCTGCTGGCCGCGCTGGAGCAGGGCGCGACCGGCACGCCGCGGATGGTCTCGATCCGCGAACACCGCTTCCCGTTCCTGCCCAAGATCGATGACTGGAACCGCTTCAACGCCCGCACCGGCGGCACGCTGGTCGAGAAATGCTGCCATTTCTGGGACCTGATGCGCCTGATCGTCCGCTCCGACCCGGTGCGCGTCTATGCCAGCGCCGGCGTCGACGTGAACCACCGCGACGAGCGCTATGCCGGCGGCATCCCGGACATCGTCGACAACGCCTTCGTGGTGGTCGATTTCGCCAATGGTACGCGCGGGATGCTGGACCTGTGCATGTTCGCCGAAGGCTCGCACTGGCAGGAGCAGATCGCGGTGACCGGGCCGAACGCCCGTTGCGAGGCCTTCATCCCCGGCCCCGCGCGCTTCGCGCCCGACGGCGCCCCGCGCGAGGCCGAGTTCGTGACCTCGGTCCGCGCGCTCAAGCGCGAGACGCGCGAAATCGTCCACACGCCCGAGGAACTGCTGATCGCGGGCGACCATCACGGCTCGACCTTCTACCAGCACGAGCGCTTCCTCGACCTCGTCCGGCGCGGCGGCGGCACGCCCGAGGTCACGCTGGAAGACGGCTACTGGTCCGTCCTCGTGGGCGAGGCGGCCGAGGAGTCCGCGCGATCGGGACAGGCGATCTCGCTCATCGGAAAGGGCCCCTGACGCATGGCGAAGATCCTGATCACCGAATTCATGGACGCGGCCTGGGTCGATTGGCTGCGCGACCGGGCGACGGTCACCTACCAGCCCGACCTGCCCGACCGGCCCGACGACCTGGCGCGGCTGGCCGACGATGCGGACGCGCTGATCGTGCGCAACCGGACGCAGGTGCGCGGCGGGCTGCTCGGGGCGGGCTTCACCTGCGTCGGGCGGCTCGGCGTGGGGCTCGACAATATCGACATCGAGGCCTGCGCCGATCGCGACATCGCCGTCTTCCCGGCCACCGGCGCCAACACGCTCTCGGTCGCGGAATACGTGGTGACGACCGCTGCGATCCTGCTGCGCGGGGCCTACATGATGCGCCCGCAGATGGAGGCGGGCGACTGGCCGCGCGCCGCCGCCGGGCAGGGCCGCGAGATCGCGGGCAAGACCATGGGTTTCGTGGGCTTCGGCGAGATCGCGCGCGAGACGGCGCGGCTGGCCGGCGCGATGGGCATGACCTGTCTCGCCTCGGATCCCTACGCCGAGGAGTTTCCCGGCGCGATGGAAGGCACCGCCGAGGAGGTGCTGCGCGAGGCGGACGTGCTGACCCTGCACGTGCCGCTGACGGGCGAGACGCGCGGCATGATGGACGCCCGCGCCATCGCCGCGATGAAGCCCGGCGCCGTCCTGGTCAATGCCGCGCGCGGCGGCATCCTCGACGAGGCGGCACTGGCCGACGCGCTGCGCTCGGGCCACCTCGCGGGGGCCGCGCTCGACACGTTCGAGACCGAGCCGCTGGGCCCGGACCACCCCTTCGCGGACGTGCCCAACCTGATCCTGACGCCGCATGTCGGCGGCGTGACGGCGGAGGCGAACGCCCGCGTCTCCGAGATGACCGCGCGCCGGGTCGCCGCCCATCTGGGGCTCGATTGACGCGGCCGCTCCATTCCATTTCGGGCCACGGCCTGACCGCGCACTTCACCGATATGGGCGCGATCCTGCACGATCTGCGCCTCGACGGCCACGCGCCGCCGCTGGTGCTGGGCCTGCAGGATCTCGACCACTATCCCGAGCATTCCAACTACATGGGCGCCACGGCCGGGCGAATGGCCAATCGGCTGGGCGATGCGCGCTTCGGGCTGGACGGCATGACCCATCGCACCGACCCGAACTTCAAGGGCCGCCACACCCTGCATGGCGGGTCCGAGGGCACGGGAAAGCGCGTTTGGACGCTGACCGAACGGGGCGAGGACTACCTGATCTTCGCGCTCCTGCTGGCCGATGGCGAGATGGGCTTCCCCGGCGCGATGCGGGTGACCGCCAGCTTCGCCTGCCGCCCCGGCGCGACGCTCCGGATCGAATACGAGGCCGTCTGCGACGCACCCACGCTGTGCAACTTCGCGCATCACTCCTATTGGAACCTCGACGGCAACCCGACGCTGGCCGATCACGTCCTGACCGTCGCCGCCGACCGCTATGTCGCCGTCGACAGCGACCTGATCCCGGTGGGCGTGGCGCCGGTCGACGGCACGGAGTTCGACTTTCGGCAGGGCCGCGCGCTGCCGCATGACGGGCTGCTCGACCACAATCTCTGCCTCTCGGACGCGCGCACCGATCTGCGCGAGTTGGGGCGGCTGCACTCCACAGCCAGCGGCGTGACGATGCGGATCGCCACGACCGAGCCCGGGCTTCAGGTCTATGACGGAGCCAAGCTGGCCACCCCGGTGCCGGGGCTCGAGGGGCGGACCTATCGCGCCCATGCCGGCTGCGCGCTCGAGCCGCAGCTCTGGCCCGACGCGCCGAACCAGCCGGGCTTTCCCTCGGCGGTGCTGCGCCCGGGCGAGACCTACCACCAGATATCGACCTTCCAATTCTCGAAAGGATGACGAGATGGCGTTCCAGGACTGGATGAAGCAGGCGAACCTGATCGACGGCGACTGGGTCGGCGCCGATGGCGGCGCGACGATCGACGTCACGAACCCGGTGGACGGGTCGGTGATCGGCACCGTCCCGAAGGCCGGCAAGGCCGAGACCGAGCGCGCCATCGCCGCCGCGCAAGCGGCCTTCGCGGGCTTTCGCGACATGGCCCTGATGGAGCGCTGCGCCCTGCTCTGGAAGCTGCACGACGCGCTGATGGACAACCAGAAGGACCTGGCCGAGCTTCTGACCGTCGAGATGGGCAAGCCCATGGCGGAGTCGGTGGGCGAGATCGCCATCGGCGCGCAATATGTCCGCTGGTTCGCCGAGGAGGCGCGCCGCGCCAAGGGCGAGATCGTGCCCGCGGGCGTGAACGGCCGCCGCATCCTGGTGACCAAGCACGCGATCGGCGTGGTCGGCATGATCACGCCCTGGAATTTCCCCAGCTCGATGCTGGCCCGCAAGGTCGCGCCCGCGCTGGCCGTGGGCTGCCCCATCGTCGCCAAGCCCGCGACCGCGACCCCCTATTCGGGCCTCGCCTGGGGCGCGCTGGCCGAGCAGGCGGGCTATCCGAAGGGCGTGGTGAATATCCTGACCGGCGGCGCGCGCGATATCGCCGGCGCGATGATGGCCGCGCCGGAGGTGCGCAAGATCACCTTCACCGGCTCGACCGAGGTCGGCAAGGAGCTGATCCGCCAGTCGGCGGACACGGTGAAGAAGGTGTCGATGGAGCTGGGCGGCAACGCGCCCTTCATCGTCTTCGACGACGCCGATCTGGAGGCCGCGGTCGAAGGGACGATGGTCTCGAAGTTCCGCAACGCCGGCCAGACCTGCGTCTGCGCCAACCGTATCTACGTGCAATCGGGCATCCACGACGCCTTCGTTGCGCGGCTGAAGGAGCGGACCGAAGCCCTGAAGGTCGGCGACGGGCGCGAGGCGGGGGTCGAGCAGGGCCCGATGATCGACCAGGCGGCGGTCGAGAAGGTCGAGGAGTTCGTCACTGATGCGCGCGAGAAGGGCGGCGAGATCGTCACCGGCGGCCGGCGCCACGCCAATGGCGGCACCTTCTTCCAGCCCACCGTCGTCACCGGCGCCACGCAGGCGATGAAATTCGCCACCGAGGAGATCTTCGGCCCGCTGGCGCCGGTCTTCCGCTTCGACACCGAGGACGAGGCGATCGAGATGGCCAACGCCACGGTCTACGGCCTGGCCTGCTATGCCTACACGAAGGATCTCGGGCGCGCCTTCCGGCTGAACGAAGGGCTGCAATACGGGATGATCGGCATCAATTCGGGCCTGATCACCACCGTCGAGGCGCCCTTCGGCGGCGTGAAGGAGAGCGGGCTGGGCAAGGAAGGCGGGAGCCAGGGGCTCGAGGATTACCTCGAGACGAAATACGTCTGCATCGACGGGATCTGACGGACCCGACCCGCGCGGGGGCGGCCGAGGTCCTTCCGGCCAGAAGAAACCGGCCGGATTAGACCGGGTTCGGCGGCGCGCGGCCCTCGGCGATGGCGATGGCGTTGTCGAGCGCCATGCGCCCCATCGCCTCGCGCACCTCCAGCGCGGCGGTGCCCAGATGCGGCAGCAGGACGGCATTCTCGCAGCCCATAAGCGCGTCGGGCACATGGGGCTCCTCTTCGTAGACGTCGAGCCCGGCGCCGCCGATCCGGCCGGCCCGCAGCGCCTCGATCAGCGCGGCCTCGTCCACCACGTCGCCGCGCGCGATGTTCACGAGCACGGCATGCGGGCGCATCGCGGCCAGCGCGGCTGCGTCCATCAGGTGACGCGTCTCGGGCGCGGCGGCGACGGCCATGACGACCACGTCCGACGCGGCGCAGAGATCGGCCAGGCTGTCGACCTGCCGCGCGTCTTCGACCGGCTTCGGCCGGCGGTTCCAGTACAGGACCTCCATCCCGAATCCGGCGCGACAGCGCCGCGCGACGGCCTGCCCGATCCGGCCCATGCCGACGATGCCCACGGTCTTGCCGGTCACGTGCAGCCCCAGCATTTGCGTCGGGTGCCAGCCGCGCCACGCGCCCGCCCGGACCAGCCGCTCGCCCTCGCCGGCGCGGCGCGCGGTCATCAGGATCAGCGTCATCGCGATATCCGCCGTCGCGTCGGTCACCGCGCCCGGCGTGTTCGCCACCGCCAGCCCCGCCGCCCGCGCGGCATCCACGTCGATATGGTTGTAGCCCACCCCGAAATTCGCCAGCCCCTTGGCGCGGATCGCGCCGGTAAAGGCCTCCGCCCCGAAGGCGTCGCCCAGCGTGGGCAGGATCACGTCGGCCCCGGCCAGCGCATCGCGGCATTCGGCCAGGTCCATCGGCTGCGTGCTGTCGCGGCAGGTGACGTCGAACCGATCGGCCGCGGCGGCCATGTTGGCCTCGGGCAGGGCCCGCGACACGAAAAGCTTCGGTTTCGTCAATGCAGCCGCCCCCTTCGGGCACGTGATGGTCGGGCGCGACCAGCACGACCTCGCCGTCCTCGTCGGGCAGGCCCAGCACCAGAACCTCGGACATGAAGCGCCCGATCTGGCGGGGCGGGAAGTTCACCACCGCCAAGACCTGGCGGCCCACCAGCCCGGCCGGATCGTAATGCGCGGTCGCCTGGGCCGAGCTCTTCCGCTCGCCGAGACCCGCGCCGAAATCGATCCAGAGCTTGATCGCGGGCTTGCGCGCCTCCGGGTAGGGTTCGGCCCGCGTGACGCGGCCGACGCGGATATCGACCTTCTGGAAATCGGCATAGTCGATCTCGCTCATCCCGCCAGCTCCCGCGAGCGGCGGGCCGCGGCGGCGACGGTGCGCGCCATCAGGTCGGGCAATTCGGCCATCAGCACCTCCAGCCCGGCCTGCGTCGTGCCGTTCGGGCTGGTCACGTTCTCGCGCAGCCGCGCCGGATCCTCGCCGGTCATCGCCAGCGCGCCCGCGCCCGCCACGGTGGCGCGCGCCAGCCGCAGCGCCAGCTCGCGGGACAGGCCCTCGGCCTCGCCCGCCGCGGCCATCGTCTCGATCATGTGGAAGACATAGGCCGGGCCCGAGCCCGAGACCCCGGTCACCGCATCCACCTGCGCCTCCGCGTCGAGGCGCACCACCTCGCCCACGGCGCCGAGGAAGCCCTCGGCCAGGTCCAAATCCGCCGCCGTCGCCGCGCCGTTGCCCACGATTGCCGTGATGCCCCGGCCCACCGCCGCCGGCGTGTTGGGCATGGCGCGGACCAGCCGGATCTCGCCCAGCGCGGCCTCGTAGGCGGCGATCGGCGTGCCGGCGGCCACGGTGACGAAGAGCGTGTCCGACAGGCCCCGCAAGGCGGGCAGCGCCTCGCCCATCATCTGCGGCTTGACGGCGATCAGCGTGACAGCCGGGGCGGCGGGCGGATCGGCGTTCAGCACGACGCCGGTGCTCCGCAGCCAGTCCGACGGGGCGGGATCGATCACCGTGACGGAAGCGGGGGCCAGCCCGCCTTCGAGCCAGCCCGCCAGCATCGCCGAGCCCATCTTGCCGCAGCCCAGGAGCACCACGCCGCGGCGGTTGATATCGGTGAAATCCATGGCAGCCCTCCGCCCGCGACCCTAAGGGCCCGGACGGCGGGCGCAAGCCGTCAGGCGTGGCCGTAGGCCTCGGCCATGGCGACCTGCATGGCGTCGTCGGGATGCCGCCCGCCCCAGCAGACCAGCTGGAACGCGGGGTAGTAGCGCTCGCCCGCCAGCACCGCCTCGGCGACCATGTGGTTGATCTGCTCGACCTGCGCGCAGGCCCCGCCGGCCAGCACCAGACCGTAGCGATAGACCATCATCTTCTGGTCGGCCCAGAAGCTGAAGGACCCCGCCCAGCACTGGTCGTTGGCGAGGTTCAGCACCTCGTAGAGGCGCGGCAGGCTGTGGGCCGGCGGCTCCATCTCGAAGCAGCAGATCAGGCGCAGCGTCTCGTCATGGTCGGACCAGGCCAAGGTGACCGAGTAGCTGCGCCACTGGCCCTCGACCACCATGGCGATCTGGTCCTCGGCCACGCGGTCGAAATCCCATTCATGGGTCTCGGCCACCGTCTCGACCAGGTCGATGGGGTGCAGGTCGCCGGTTTCGGAGAATTGGTGCCGCTGGTGGAGCATGGTCTGGACCTTCCGCTCGGATCGCTAGGGCTGGGCCCCATGACGATCCGTATGAGCGGGACCGTCGGGCCCATACTAGATATGGTGGAGGGGACCGGGGCGGCTGTAAAGTCCCGCGTTCCGCTTCTCCACAGCTTTCGGTCCCCCTCGGGCCCACGCGATCACCGCACCGTGACGGGACGCGGCCACGCGGCCCGCTAAGACCACCGCTATGTTGCATCGTATTCTCGCCGCCTGCGCCGCGGCCGCCTTCGCCCTTCCCGTCCTGGCCGAGCCGCTGCCCTTCGACGGCAATTGGCGCGAGCAGGGCTTCCTGCGCTTCAGCACCAACGATTACGGGCTGGGCGGCACGGCGCTGTCCGTTGCCTCGGACGGCACGGTCTCGCTGCTCTGGCGCGCCGTGCCGGAGCGGATGCGCGACGCCACGGCGGCCGCCTGGCGCTGGGCCGTGGACGAGGGCGTGGCCGCCACCGATCTGCGCCGGAAGGGCGGCGACGACCGCAACCTCGCGATCTATTTCGCCTGGACCGATCCGGCGACGGCGGCCACGGCCGATCCGTCCCGCGCCACCCGGCTCCTGCGCGATCCGAACACGCGGGTGCTGGTCTATGTCTGGGGCGACGACGATCCGCGCGGCACGATCCAGAACAGCCCCTACCTGCCGGGCCTTCGGACCGTGATCCTGCGCGCCGCGGGCACCGGCGCCCATGCCGAGCGCGTGGACCTGGCCGCCGATTACGCCCGCGCCTTCGGCGGCACGCCGGGCAAGCTGGTGGGCGTGGGCGTCTCCGCCGACAGCGACGATACGGACGGGCGGATCCGCGCGCGGCTTTCGGCGCTCCAGCTCGACTGAACGCTCCGCCTTCCGCCCGCCGCGGCGCCCCGGTAGGTTGCCACCTGGCAATCGAGCGGAGGGTGCGATGGAACTGGCGAAGGGCAACGCGGCGATCACCGGCGGCGCGGGCGGGCTGGGGGCGGCGGTCGCGCGCCGCGTGGCCGATGCGGGCGGCACGGCCTGGATCCTTGACCGCGACGCCGAGCGCGGCGCCGCGCTGGCCGAGGAGATCGGCGGGCGCTTCCTCGAACTCGACGTCACGGACGCGGCGGCCTGCGCGGCCGCGCTGGGGCAGGTGGGCGCGGCGGGCCGGCTGGACCTGATGGTGAACTGCGCGGGCATCGCGCCCGGCGCCAAGACCGTGGGCCGCGACGGGCCGCATGATCCCGGTCTTTTCGCCCGGACCATCGCGATCAACCTGACCGGCACCTTCAACTGCGCCAGCGCCGCCGCCGCGATCATGGCGCGGCAGGAGCCGTCGGGGCCCGACGGCGAGCGCGGCGTGATCGTCAACACCGCCTCCATCGCCGCCTATGAGGGGCAAGTCGGCCAGATCGCCTATTCCGCCTCGAAGGGCGGGGTGGCCGGGATGACGCTGCCGATGGCGCGCGACCTGGCCGGGCTGGGCATCCGCGTCATGGCCATCGCGCCGGGGCTGTTCTTGACGCCGATGCTGGAGGGGCTGCCGCAGGAGGTGCAGGACAGTCTCGGGGCGCAGGTGCCCTATCCGCCCCGGCTGGGCGACCCTGCGGAATTCGCCTCGCTCGTGGCCGAGATCGCGCGCAACCCGATGCTCAACGGCACGGTCCTGCGGCTCGACGGGGCGATCCGGCTCGCCCCGCGATGAGCCTCGCCGATTGGCGCGGGGTCGTGTTTCGCCCCGCAGCGCATCTGGACGGCCGCGCCACCCGGCTGGAGCGGCTGGACCCCGCAAGCCATGCGCCCGCCCTCTGGCAGGCCATGCGCGGTGACGACGCGCTTTGGCGCTACATGTGGGACGGGCCCTTCGCCGACGCCGCCGCGCACGGCGCCTGGGTGGCCGCCACCGCCGCGGATCCCGGCCTCGTCGCCTACGCGATCCGGGGTCCCGACGGTTGGGCCGGGACGGCCTGCTACATGCGGCTCGACGCGGCGAACGGTGTCGTCGAGATCGGATCCATCGCGCTGGGGGCCGCCTTGCGCCGGACCCGGGCGGCGACCGAAGCGATGCACCTGATGCTGGCACAGGCCTTCGACCAGGGCATGCGCCGGGTCGAGTGGAAATGCGATGCCGGCAATGCCCCCAGCCGCCGGGCCGCGCTGCGGCTGGGCTTCGGCTACGAGGGGACGTTCCGCCGGCACATGGTGGTTAAGGGCCGCAACCGGGACACGGCGTGGTTCGCCATGCTGGATACCGATTGGCCGGCCATCCGTGCCGCGCATCGCGAATGGCTGTCGGATGCGAATTTCGACACGGCCGGGCGTCAGCGCCGCCCCCTCCGGCCACCCGGCGGGCGCAAGGAGGGGCTGAGCCCGCGTCTCACATCGCCGCGCGGGCCTTCAGCCGCCGCGACAGCAGCGCCGCGAGATGGCTCCGCGCCTCGTCCCCCGCGCGGCCGCGCAGGCCCTCCGTCTCGGCGAGCAGGGCGGCGTCATGGCCCGTCTGCGCGACGCCGCGCAGGAAATCGGCGACAAAACCCGGGGCCACGTCCGGGTCGGAGATAAGCCGCGCTGCGTGGTCCAAATCCTCGCGCAGGGCCAGGCGGTCGGGCTCGACCACCTCGTTGCCCACGACGCGCAGACCCACGGGGCGCATCGCCTCGGGCAGGTGCTGCAGGACGAGGGCCTGGAAGCTCGCGAGGCTTTCGATGGGCTTCGGCAGGAAGGCATCCGCCCCCGCCGCCAGCGCGTCGGCCTCGACCTCCTCGCGCGCACGCCCCGAGGTGGCGAGGATCACGTCGGGCCGCTGCCCCGCGGCGGCCAGCCGGCCGATCAACTCCAGCCCGTCGCCATCGGGCAGGCCCAGATCGACAATGGCGATTCCCGCGCGATAGGTGTTCAGGTGCCGGTCGGCGCTGGCCACGCAATCGGCCCGTCGGATCCGCGCGCCGGAGCGCAGCGCCAGGAGGCGCACCGCCTCCGACGCGAAGCGGCTGTCCTCGACCAGAAGGACGGTCTGCCCCAGAAGCGGGCGGCTCGGGGTCGGGGCCGGGCGGGCCATCAGGGCGAGTTCGTCCATCGCGTCGTCTCCTCCGGGGGTGTGGCGTCGGAGGCAGATTGCCGCGTTTGTCCCTAATGAAAGGTGAAGGGCCGGGCGCGATCTTGCCCTTCCCGCGACCCCCACCCATAACGGCGCGACCCGGACAGGAGGCCCCTATGATCGGACGTCTGAACCACGTGGCCATCGCCGTGCCCGACCTCGACGCGGCGACCGCGCAATATCGCGACACGCTGGGCGCGAAGGTCGGCGCGCCGCAGGACGAGCCCGATCATGGCGTGACGGTCGTCTTCATCGAATTGCCCAACACCAAGATCGAGCTTCTGCACCCGTTGGGCGAGGGCTCCCCGATCGCGGGATTTCTCGAAAAGAACCCGTCGGGCGGCATCCATCACATCTGCTACGAGGTCGAGGACATCCTCGAGGCCCGCGACCGACTGACCGCCTCGGGCGCGCGCGTGCTGGGCTCGGGCGAGCCGAAGATCGGCGCGCATGGCAAGCCGGTCCTGTTCCTGCACCCGAAGGACTTCACCGGCACGCTGGTCGAGCTGGAGCAGGTCTGATGTCCATTTTCTCCGCCTTCGTCGTCTTCGCCATGGTCTGGGCCATGGTGTTCCTGCTGATGCTGCAGCTCGGGCAGGACACGCAGGGCGACCGGGGCGAGCGCGTGCCCGGCACGCATTCCTCCAGCCCCGCTGATTTCCGGCTGGGCCGGAAGCTCTTCATCGCGACGGCCATCGCGCTGGTGATCTGGGGCGTTCTGATATGGCTCATCACCTCGGGCCTGATCACCATCGACAGCCTGCGCGCGGTGACCGGGCGCGAGGTCGAGGGCTGATCACCGCGCCGCGCTGGCCTGGATGCGGTGGAAGAGGTGGGTGAAGGCCGCCGCGCCGACGACCGGGACCAGCAGGTTCAGAACCGGCACCGAGAGCGGGACCGCCATCAGCACGCCCAGGCCCCAGATCCGGCCGCGATAGCGGGTGCGGAAGCCCGCCGCCTCCGCCTGGCTCAGATGCCGCGCCGCGACCAGCTGCGCGTATTCGCGGCCCAGAAGGAAGCCGTTCACCGCCCAGAAGATGAAGAGCGCGAGCGGGGCGAGCACAAGATAGGCCACCAGCGCCAGCAGGTTCACGCCCACCACGAGCCCCAGGAAGCCCGCGCTCTCGCGCAGCATCTCGCCCCAGCCCTGCCGCCGCGCGGGCGGCAGGCCGGGATAATGCCGCGCCTCGACCGCATCGGCGATCCGGTCGAGGAAGAGCCCGGTGAAGGCCGAGGCGACCGGCACCATCAGGAAGATCGAGGCGATCAGCGTGAAGGGCACCGCCGCCCAGCCCGCCGCGTTGTCGAGCCAGGTGACCTCGCCCAGCCAGGGCAGCGTGACCGAGGGGCCGACCAGCCATTGCGCGCCCCAGATCAGGATCGCCGAGAATCCTGCGAGCAGGGCCACCGACAGCCCGACGCCCGCCAGCAGCACGCCGCGGAAGCGCGGGTCGCCCAGCTGCGACAGCGCGCGGAGGATGTCGCCGATCATTCCGACAGCCAGGCGATCTTGGCGGCGGGGTCCGGGCGCGGCCGGTCGGTCGGCACCGTGGTCTCGGAGCCGATGACCACGAAACCCGCGACGAATTCCCGCCGGGCGAGCGACAGGCCGTCCAACAGGAAGTCCCGGTCGGTGGCCATCCAGCCCGACAGCCAGTTCGCGCCCCAGCCCGCGGCCTGCGCCGCCGCCACCAGGTTGTGACAGAGCGCCCCCGCGCTCAGCACCTGCTCGACCTCCGGGATCTTTTCGGACGCCACGGGCGCGGCGACCACCGCGACCATCAGCGGCGCGTCCGCGAACATGGCGCGCTGCTTGGGCAGCTTGTCCGGGTCACGGCCCTGCCGGGCGCCCAGCCCTTCGGTCAGCGCGGCCAGCCGGTCGAGCGCCGCGCCCTCCAGCACGATCAGGCGCCAGGGTTCCAGCTTGCCGTGGTCGGGGACGCGCAGCGCGGTGCGCAGGATCGGTTCCAGCGCCGCGCGGTCGGGCGCGGGGCCGGTCAGCGTCTTCGCGGGGCGCGAGCGGCGGGTGGCGAGAAACGCCATGACATCGGGGCGGGGGGCGAGCGGTTCCATCCCGCCCATGTCGCAGCGCCGCGGCGGGCGTTCAAGCGCTGCGGCGGCGGGGCGCCGCAATTCGCGGGCGGGCCGGGCCGCCGGCGCGTTCAGCCTTCGGCCGCCTTTTTCGGGGCGGCCTTCTTCTTTTTCGCGGCGGGCGCCTTGGCCTTCGCGGTCGTCTTCTTGGCCGCCGCCTTGCGCTTGGGCGATTTCGCGGCCTTGGCGTCGATCAGCTCGACCGCCTGGGCCATCGTGACCTCCTCGGGCGCGACTTCCTTGGGCAGGGTGGCGTTCACCTTCTCCCATTTCACGTAGGGCCCGTAGCGGCCGGCCATCACGTTGATCGGCCCGCCCTTCTCGGGATGCTCGCCCAGCTCGCGCAGGGGCGCCGCCGCCGCGCCGCGCCCGCCGCGTTTGGCCAGTTTCTCGGCCAGCAGTTCGACCGCGCGGTTCATCCCGATGGTGAAGATCTCCTCCTCCTCGGGCAGGTTCGCGTAGACCTTGTTCCACTTCACGTAAGGCCCGTAGCGGCCGAGATTGGTCTCGATCTCGGCGCCGTCCTCGGGATGCTGGCCCACCAGCCGCGGCAGCGACAGAAGCTGCAGCGCCTTCTCGAGGTCCATCGCGTCGGGGGCCCAGGATTTGGGAAGGCTCGACCGCTTGGGCTTGGGGTTCTCGTCGGTCACCTCGCCCAGCTGGACGTAAGGCCCGAACCGGCCGGTCTTCAGATGCACCTCCAGCCCGCTCTCGGGCTCAACCCCCAGCATGCGGTCGGCGCCGGCCTGCTCGCCCTCCATGCCCGGCGGGCCGAACGGACGGGTGTAGCGGCACTCGGGGTAGTTCGAGCAGCCGATGAACGCCCCGCCCGAACGCGCGGTGCGCATCGACAGCCGCCCCATCCCGCAATTCGGGCAAAGCCGCGGATCGCTGCCATCGCCCTTGTCGGGAAAGAGATGCGGCTCCAGCACCTCGTTGATCTTCTCCAGCACGTCGGTGATGCGCAGCTCGGACGTCTCGTCGATGGCCGCCTTGAAGTCGCGCCAGAACCGGTCGAGCACCTGCTTGTAATCGGCCTCGCCGGCCGAGACCTCGTCGAGCTCGTTCTCCAGCCGGGCGGTGAAGTCGTAGCCCACATATTTGCGGAAATAGTTGGACAGGAAGGCCGTCACCAGCCGGCCCTGGTCCTCGGGGAAGAGGCGGTTGCCCTCCTTTCGGACATAGCCGCGATCCACGATCGTCGACAGGATCGAGGCATAGGTCGAGGGCCGGCCGATCCCCAGCTCCTCCATGCGCTTGACCAGCGTCGCCTCGGTGTAGCGCGGCGGCGGTTGGGTGAAATGCTGCTGGCCCAGCACCGCGTTCGACGGCGCGCGGAGCAATTCGTTGTCCGAGGTCTCGCCCTCGTAGGCGGCGACCTTCTTGGCCGCGTCGCCCTCGTGGATGGCCGGCAGGCGCTTGTCCTCGCCATTGGCCTCCTCGTCGTCGCGCCCCTCGGTATAGACCTTCATGAAGCCGTCGAAGGCGATGACCTGCCCGGTGGCGCGCAGTTCTACATGGGCGTCGCGGTCGGCGATGGTCACGGTGGTCCGCTCCAGCCGCGCGGCCTCCATCTGGCTGGCCAGCGTGCGCTTCCAGATGAGGTCGTAGAGCGCCTTCTGATCCTTCTCGAGGCGCAGATCGCCCGCCGCCTTGGTCATGTCGGTCGGGCGGATGCACTCATGCGCTTCCTGCGCGTTCTTGGCCTTGTTCTTGTACATGCGCGGGCTGCCGGGGACGTAGTCGCGGCCGTAGCGCTCGGCGATGGCGTCGCGGGCGGCGTGCACGGCCTCGGGGGCCATGTCGATGCCGTCGGTCCGCATGTATGTGATGTGCCCGGCTTCGTAGAGGCGCTGGGCGGTCGACATGCAGGCCTTGGCGCCCATGCCGAGCTTTCGGCTGGCCTCCTGCTGCAGGGTCGAGGTCATGAAGGGCGGCGAGGGGTTGCGCGTGCCGGGCTTGGCCTCGACCGCGACGACCGAGAGCTCGCGGCTTTCGACGGCCTGCACGGCCAGCTCCGCCTGCGTCGCGTCCGACAGGTCGAACCGGTCCAGCTTGGACCCGGCGAGGCTGACCAGTCGCGCCTCGAAGCGCTGGCCGCGCGGCGTCTCCAGCATGGCGCGGACCGACCAGTATTCCTTCGGGTCGAAGGCCTCGATCTCCATCTCGCGCTCGACGATTAGGCGCAGGCTGACCGATTGCACGCGGCCGGCCGACTTCGCGCCGGGCAGCTTGCGCCAGAGGATCGGCGAGAGGTTGAAGCCCACGAGGTAGTCGAGCGCACGGCGGGCCAGATAGGCCTGGACCAGCGGCTCGTCGATCTCGCGCGGGTTGGCGATCGCCTCCTGGACGGCGGATTTCGTGATCGCGTTGAAGGCAACGCGCCGCATCGGCATGTCCTTCTTGAGGCCCCGGCGATTGCGCAGCGCCTCCGACAGGTGCCACGAGATCGCCTCGCCCTCACGGTCGGGGTCGGTGGCGAGGATCAGGTCGGGATCCTCGGCCAGCGCATCGGCGATCTCCTTGATGCGCTTCTTGCTGTCGGCGGGGATCTCCCAGGTCATGTCGAACCCGTTATCCGTATCGACGGAGCCGTCCTTGCCGACGAGGTCACGGACATGGCCGTAGCTGGCCAGAACGGTGTAATCCTTGCCCAGGTATCCGTTGATGGTCTTGGCCTTGGCCGGGGATTCGACGACGACGACGGGCATTGGCGGAACCTCGAAAACGGATGGACGGATGGCGGGCCAATGGCTTGGGGCCTTGGGCCGGGGACCATGTGGCGAGGGTCCGGAATTTGTCAATGCCGCGACGGGGCGGCGAAATCGCGTCCCCGGCGCCGCCCCTACGGGGCGTATTTTCGCGGCGGGCGGAGCGGTCCGTGATCGCTCTCGCGGCGCGGCCGGGATCGGGGCGGGTCATCGGTCCGGGCGCGCCGAGGGGCAACGGCGCGGGCTTGCACCGGGATCCGATCGGATGCGTGGTCGCGGGCATCCGCTGGCCCGCCCGGCGCGGTGTCGCGCGCGATCCGAGGGCTCTCCATTGGGTCGTCCCATTCTGATCGCGCTCGACCTTCCAGCGCGTCCGCAAGCGGCTCGCAGGCAGTTGGAGCCGGGTCCGGGCGCGTTTCTCCGGCCCTGCGGCCATAGGCCCGGACCGGATCGCACGCGCCGCCCGGCCTAGAGCCTCCCGTCTCCGGGGTCAGACGCTGACGATGCCGCCGCCCGCGCGGCGGGACAGCCGTCCGGCCAGTTCCATCTCGGACAGCTCCGCGGCGAGCGCGGCGGCGGGCAGCGCGCCCCCGGCACTCAGGTCGCGCAGCAACTGGTCCTCCGCGACCGGGACCGGGGAGAGCAGGGCGAGGATGCGCGCCTGCAGCGCGGCGCTGTCGGGGGCCGGCGGCGCCATGACGGGCGGTTGCGCGGCGGGCGGCGGCGCTTCGTCCTGCGCCCCGGGCGTGTCGAGCCGCGCCAGCACTTCCAGGACGTCATCCACGCCGCGCAGCAGGGTCGCCCCGTCGCGCAGCAGCATCAGGCAGCCCGCGGCGCGCGTGTCGAACGGGTGGCCCGGCACGGCCAAGACCTCGCGCCCCTGGTCGGCCGCGTCGCGCGCCGTGATCATCGAGCCCGAGCGCGCCGCCGCCTCGACCACGATCACCGCCTGCGCGACGCCCGAGACGATCCGGTTGCGGCGCGGGAAGTCGCGCGCGGTCGGCCGGAGGCCCATCGGCCGTTCCGACAGCGCGCAGCCCTCGGCGGCGATCTTCGCGGCGAGCCCCGTATTCTCGGCCGGGTAGGGGCAGTCGAGCCCGCCCGCATGCACCGCCGCGGTCCCGCCCGCCAGCGCGGCGTCATGGGCGGCCGCATCGACGCCGCGGGCGAGGCCCGAGACGACCGTGACGCTGGCCGCCGCGAGGTCGCGGCCCAGCGCGCGCGCCATCCGCAGCGCCAGGCTCGAGGCGTTGCGCGTCCCGACCACGGCCACCGTTCGCCGCGCCAGCAGCTTCGGCTCGCCCTGCACCCAGAGCACGGGCGGCGCGTCCGACACCTCTTCCAGCCGCTTCGGATAGCCCGGCGCGCCCAGCGTCAAAAGCCGCGCGCCCGCCTTCTTCGCGGCGCGCACCTCGCGGCGGATCTCCTCGGGGTCGGCGGCGGCGTAGTCGCGGTCGCCGGCCTGCGCGGCGATCTCGGGCAAAGCCGCGAGCGCGGTCCTCGCATCGCCATGCGCGGCGATCAGCCGCCGGAAGGTCGCGGGACCCACGCGGCGCGATCGCGCCAGCCGCAGCCGCGCGAACAGCTCGTCCTGCGGCGGCGGCGCATCGAAGAGCGGCAGCGGCCCCTCTGCCAGGGTTTCGGGCACGCGCAGAAGCTCGGGCAGGTCGTAATCCATGCCTCACATCTGGCCGGCCTCGGGTTACGAATTGGTTAATGCGGCCCCGCGCCATCGATCCGGCCCGCGCGGGCTGTGCCGGTCTTCCTCTGGCCAGAAATACTTCGGGGTCCGGGGCAGAGCCCCGGCCCGCCCGCGCCGCCGGGCGCGGTCAGGTGGCCGAGCCGCCCACCGTGATGCCGCCGATCAGCAGGGTCGGCTGGCCCACGCCCACGGGCACCCATTGCCCGGCCTTGCCGCAATTGCCCATGCCCGGGTCCAGCGCCATGTCGTTGCCGATGGCCCGGATGCGGGTGAGCGCGGTGGCGCCGTCGCCGATCAGCGTGGCGCCCTTGACCGGCGCGCCGACGCGGCCGTTCTGCACCCGGTAGGCCTCGGTGCAGGAGAAGACGAACTTGCCGTTGGTGATATCGACCTGCCCGCCGCCGAAGCCCACGGCCCAGATCCCGTCCTTCACGTCGGCGACGATATCGGCGGAATCGGCCTCGCCGCCCAGCATGTAGGTGTTGGTCATGCGCGGCATCGGCGCGTGGGCATAGCTTTCGCGGCGCCCGTTCCCGGTGGGTTCGTTGCCGCTCAGCCGGGCGTTCTGGCGGTCCTGCATGTAGCCCACGAGGATGCCGTCCTCGATCAGCACATTCTTGCCCGAGGGCGTGCCCTCGTCATCCACGCTGATCGAGCCGCGCCGGTCGGGGATCGTGCCGTCGTCCAGCACCGTCACGCCGGGCGCGGCGACCCGGGCGCCCATCAGCCCGGCGAAGGCGGATTGGCCCTTGCGGTTGAAATCGCCCTCGAGCCCGTGGCCCACGGCCTCGTGCAGCAGGATGCCGGGCCAGCCCGGTCCCAGCGCCACGTCCATCGCGCCCGCCGGTGCGGGCACGGCGGAGAGGTTCACCACCGCGATGCGCAGCGCCTCGCGCGCAAGCCCCTCCCAATGGTCGCGGGTCATCAGCCCGTCGAGCCCGATGCGCCCGCCGCCGCCGGCGCTGCCCGATTCGCGGCGTCCGTTCTCCTCGACGATGACCGAGACGTTGAGCCGGACCATCGGCCGCACATCCGAGACCGACAGGCCCTCGGGGCGGAGGATCTCGACCTCCTGCAGCGAGGCCGACATCGAGGCCGTCACCTGCACCACCCGGCGGTCGAGGGCGCGGGCGAAGGCGTCGATTTCGCGCAAGGTATCCAGTTTCACCGCGAATCCCTGACCCGCGATCGGGTCGGCATCGCCGTAGAGCTTGCGATTCGTCTTGGCCGGCGCGTCGGCCAGCGTGCCGCCGCCATCGCCCACGGCCAGGCGCGCGGTCTCGGCCGCGCGGCGCAGCGCCGCCTCGCTCAGCTCGGTCGAATGCGCGTAGCCGGCGGTTTCGCCGCGCACGGCGCGCAGGCCGAAGCCCTCGGAGGCGTCGAAGCTCGCGGTCCGCACCCGCCCGTCATCGAACACGATGACCTCGGACCGGCGCCGCTCGAGGAAGAGCTCGCCGTCATCGGCCCCGGCGGTCGCGGCGCGCAGCAGGCCCAGCGCGGCGTCGCGGTCGAGATCGGTCTCGAAGGGGCGGAACGGGGCGTCGGTCATGGGGGCGTCTCCTGCGGGGCGGTCAGGGCAACAGATAGGATCGCAGGGCGCGGGACCATAGGGGCCGCGCGCGATTCCCGGCCACGGGCCTGCGCGGCGGGCCCGAAACGCCGTTGCGGCAACCCCCGGAACGGGCCCGAAACAGGTGCGACAGATGACCCCGGCACCCTTGCGAATACCCCCCGGATTATGATCTTTGGCCCCAAGTTTCGAATGGGAGCCCGACCGGATCCCGCCAGACAGGATGACCGGAATGAAGATGCCGAACCTCCGCGCCGCGCTGGGCGCCAGCCTGATCGCGCCCCTGACCGCACTGCCCGCCGCCGCCCAGACCACGGCGGCCGAGATCTTCGGCGAGCTGCCGATCATCGGCCAGCCCTCGACCGGGGGCATCGGCTTCCAGCCGGCGGCGACCTCGCTGGCGCGCGACATCCACTGGCTGGACGGCCTGCTGCTGGTGATGATCACGATCATCGTGCTCTTCGTGACCGGCCTGATTGCCTGGGTCATCGTCAAGTACAACCGCCGGTCCAACGACGACCCCGCGCAGTTCACCCACAACTCGCCGCTGGAGGTCACCTGGACGCTGGTGCCGATCCTGATCCTCGTGTCGATCGGCGCCTTCTCGCTGCCGGTGCTGTTCGACCAGCAGCGCATCCCCGAGGGCGACGTGGTCGTGAAGGTCTCGGGCTTCCAGTGGGCCTGGGAGTACGAGTACCCGGAGGAGGACATCTCCTTCCAGAGCTACATGATCGGGGCCGATACCGGGAACATGCTGACCGAGGACTCGCGCGCGCAGCTGATCGCCGCGGGCTATACCGAGGACCAGTTCCGCCTCGCCACCGACACCTCGGTCGTCGTGCCCGTGGGCAAGACCATCGTGATGCAGGTCACCGGGCTCGACGTGATCCATTCCTGGACCATCCCGTCCTTCGGCGTGAAGCAGGACGGCATCCCCGGCCGCCTCGCGCAGCTGTGGTTCGAGGCCGAGGAAGAGGGCATCTATTTCGGTCAGTGCTCGGAGCTCTGCGGCATCGCCCACGCTTTCATGCCGATCACCGTGAAGGTCGTCTCCGAGGAGGCCTATGCCCAGTGGCTCGAGGCCGTGAAGGCCGGCGAGCTGGAGACCTGGTGACCCCTTGACCGACGCCAGCCTGCATATCGCCACCGCGACCCGGCCCGCCTCCGACGAGGCGGGCCTGCGCGATTACTGGCAGCTGCTGAAGCCGCGGCTGATGTCGCTGTCGGTGTTCACCGCGCTGGTGGGTCTCTTGGTGGCGCCGGGGCAGATGCATCCGGTGCTGGCGGCGACCTCGATCCTGTGGATCGCGCTGGGCGCGGGCGCGTCGGCGGCGCTGAACATGTGGTTCGACGCCGATATCGACCGGGTCATGAAGCGCACCCGCAAGCGCCCGATCCCCTCGGGCCGCGTCAGCCCGGGCGACGCGCTGGCGCTGGGCCTGTTCCTGTCGGGCGTCTCGGTCGTGATGCTGGGGCTGACGGCCAATTGGGTCGCGGCCTTCTGGCTGGGCTTCACCATCTTCTTCTACGCCGTGATCTACTCGATGTGGCTCAAGCGGACGACCTCGTGGAACACGGTCATCGGCGGGCTGGCCGGCGCCTTCCCCCCGATGATCGGCTGGGCCGCGGCCACCGGCGGCACGCCGCTGGAGGCCTGGCTTCTGGTCGCGCTGATCTTCATGTGGACGCCGCCGCATTTCTGGGCGCTCGCGCTCTTCGTGAAGCTCGACTACCACGAGGCCCGCATCCCGATGCTGACCGTCACCCATGGCCGCCCCGAGACGCGCCGCCAGACCTGGCTCTATGCCGTGGGCCTGGCGGGGGTGTCGCTGGCCACGGCGCTGACCGCGATCGGCGGGCCGCTGACCCTGGCCGTGGCGCTGGTTCTGAACGCCGTCTTCCTGCGCGACGCCTTCGCGGTCTGGCGCCGGACGGATGCCGATAGCGACGCCGACAACCACGCCGCCGAGAAGCGGCTGTTCAAGTGGTCGCTGGTCTATCTTTTCGCGCATTTCTCGGTCTTCGTGATCGAGGCCGCGCTGCCCTTCGGAGGCTGGTGATGCGCGTCGAACACGAAGTCCACCAACGCCGCAAGGGCCGGAATTTCGGCATCCTCGGCGTCCTTCTGGCCTTCATCCTGATCGTCTTCGGGGTGACCGTAGCCAAGATCCAGACCGGGGGCTTCTCGGAGGGGTTCGACCATGTCGCCCGCCCGGGTATGCTGCCCGTCGAGGAGGAGAGCCAATGACCCGCTGGTCGCAGATGTCCCCGAATTCCCGTGTCGTCGCGTCGACCGTGGCGGTGGTGCTGGGCATGGGGTCGCTGGGCTGGGCGGCGGTGCCGCTCTACGACCTGTTCTGCCGCGTCACCGGCTATGGCGGGACGACCGCGCGGGCCGAGGCCGGCGCGAACGGCCCCACCGTGCTGGACCAGCAGGTGCTGGTGCGTTTCGACGCCTCGCGCGAGCGCGGCATGCCGTGGGAGTTCCGGCCCGAGCAGACCTCGATGCGGGTCAATATCGGCGCCACGAACCTCGCCTTCTACGAGGCGCACAACCCGACCGACGAGCCCATCGCCGGCACGGCCAGCTTCAACGTCGCGCCCTATCCGGCGGGCCCGCATTTCGTGAAGATCGACTGCTTCTGCTTCGAGGAGCAGGTGCTGGAGCCCGGCCAGACCATCGCGATGCCGGTCACCTTCTACGTCGATCCCGAAATCCTCGACGACCCGGAGGCGAAGGGCATCCCCGAGATCACGCTGTCCTACACCTTCCACGTGACGGACTTGCCCGCGGATTACGCCGCGCTTAACGAGGGCGCGGATGCAGACACCGCCCGAACGACCAACTGAGAGGCACGGAAATGGCCCACGCGAAGAACCACGACTACCATATCCTTCCGCCCTCGATCTGGCCCTTCATCGGTGCGGTCGCGGGCTTCTTCATGCTGATCGGCGCCGTTCTCTGGATGAAGGGCTCGGGCCCCTGGCTCTTCGCGGCGGGCTTCGTGGGCGTGCTGGGCGTGATGTTCGCATGGTGGTCGGACGTGATCCGCGAATCGAATGCGGGCGACCACACGCCCGTCGTCCGCATCGGCCTGCGCTACGGCTTCATCTTCTTCATCATGTCCGAGGTGATGTTCTTCGCGGCCTGGTTCTGGTCGTTCTTCAAGCACGCCATGTATCCGATGGGCCCCGAAAGCCCCGCCGTCGACGGCGTCTGGCCGCCCGTGGGCATCGAGACCTTCGACCCCTGGCACCTGCCGCTGATCAACACGCTTATCCTGCTGCTCTCGGGCGCCGCGGCGACCTGGGCACACCACGCGCTGGTGCATGAGAACAATCGCCAGGACATGAAGTGGGGCCTGATCCTCGCCATCGCGCTCGGCGCGCTGTTCACGGGCTTCCAGCTCTACGAATACAGCCACGCGGCCTTCGGCTTCGCGGGCAATATCTACGGTGCCAACTTCTTCATGGCGACCGGCTTCCACGGGCTGCACGTCTTCATTGGCACGATCTTCCTCGCCGTCTGCCTGTTCCGCCTGCAGGCCGGGCATTTCACGCCCGAGAAGCATATCGGCTTCGAGGCCGCCGCCTGGTACTGGCACTTCGTCGACGTGGTCTGGCTGTTCCTCTTCGCCGCCGTCTACATCTGGGGCGGCTGAGCGGGGGCGACACCCGCAACATCTTGATCGCGGCGCGGGTCTCCCGCGCCGCTTTCCGTTCCAACGGACCCGTTTCATGCGCTTCGTCATCCCGCTTCTCTTCGGCATCCTCGGCTGCGCGGTCCTGATCGGGCTGGGCGTCTGGCAGTTGCAGCGCCTCGAATGGAAGAACTCGCTCATCGCCGAGATCGCCGGGCGCGTCGCCGCCGATCCCGAACCGCTCACGGCGCTGGAGGGGCTCGATCCCGAGGAGGACCGCTTCCGCCCGGTGACGCTCTCGGGCGAGATCACGGGCGCGCCTTTGCGGGTGCTGGGCGCGTGGCGCGGCGGCGGCTCCGGCTACCGGATCGTCGTGCCCTTCGCGGCCGACGCGGGGCCGCTCCTGATCGACCTGGGCGTCGTGCCGCTGGACGCAGACGAGGTCGCGCTGCCCGCCGGACGGGTCGCCGTGACCGGCAATCTCGACTGGCCCGACGACGCCAATTCCGGCACGCCCGAACCCGACGGCACGACCTGGTTCGCCCGCGACCCCGCCGCCATGGCCGATCTGCTGGGCACCGCGCCCGTCATGGTGGTGGCCCGCGCCACCGATCCCGCGCTGGCGCCGACCCCGGTCCCCGTCGGTATCGAGGGCATCCGCAATTCGCATCTCGGCTACGCGATCCAGTGGTTCGGCCTCGGGCTGGTCTGGGCGGGGATGACAGCGTTCTTCCTCTGGCGTATCAGGCGCCGCACGACCTGAGGGGCGGTTTCTCCATGCGCTACATCTCCACCCGCGGCCAAGCGCCGGTTCTGGGCTTCGAGGACACGATGCTGACCGGGCTCGCCCGCGACGGCGGCCTCTACGTGCCCGAGGAGGTGCCGGTGCTGAGCCATGCGGAGATCGCCGCGCTCGCCGGCCTGCCCTACGAGGAGGTCGCGCTGCGCATCATGCGGCCCTTCGTGGCCGATGCCTTCGCCGAGGACGATTTTGCCGCGATGATCGACCGCGCATATGCGGGCTTCGGCCACGACGCCCGCGCGCCGCTGGTGCAGCTGGGGCCGAACCATTTCCTGCTGGAGCTGTTCCACGGGCCGACGCT
The DNA here is from genome assembly GCF_029853695.1 of Jannaschia sp. GRR-S6-38. Lineage (NCBI taxonomy): Bacteria > Pseudomonadati > Pseudomonadota > Alphaproteobacteria > Rhodobacterales > Roseobacteraceae > Jannaschia > Jannaschia ovalis. The sequence continues at coordinate 1,233,716 of NZ_CP122537.1, read as the reverse complement.
GGCCTTCAAGGATTTCGCGATGCAGCTCATCGGCCAGATGTTCGAGACCTCGCTCAAGCGCCGCGGCGACCGCGTGACCATCGTCGGCGCGACCTCGGGCGACACCGGCTCGGCGGCGATCGAGGCGTTTCGCGGGCTCGACGCGGTCGACGTCTTCATCCTCTACCCACATGGCCGCGTCTCGGACGTGCAGCGCCGCCAGATGACCACCCCGTCCGAGGCCAATGTCCACGCCCTCGCCATCGCCGGGCATTTCGACGACGCGCAGGCCCGCGTGAAGGACATGTTCAACGATTTCGGCTTCCGCGACCGCGTGGGGCTCGCCGGCGTGAACTCGATCAACTTCGCCCGGGTGCTGGCGCAGGTCGTCTATTACTTCACCGCCGCCACGGCGCTGGGCGCGCCGCACCGTCCGGTCAGCTTCACCGTGCCAACGGGCAATTTCGGCGACATCTTCGCGGGCCATCTCGCGCGTCGTATGGGCCTGCCGATCGAGAAGCTGGTGGTGGCGACCAACCAGAACGACATCCTGCACCGCTGCCTGACGACGGGCGAATACCGCGTGGGCGAGGTGACGCCCTCGATCTCGCCGTCGATGGACATCCAGGTCTCCAGCAATTTCGAGCGTGCGCTGCATCTCGCCTATGACGGCGACGGCGCGGCGGTGTCCCAGTTGATGGACGAGTTGCGGCGCACCGGCGGCTTCACCGTGAGCCAGGGCGCGCTGCAGAGCCTGCGCGAGACCTATGCCTCGGGCCGCGTCTCCGAGGACGAGACCGCCGCCGCCATCGCCGGATACCGCACCCGCACCGGACAGCTTCTCTGCCCGCATGGCGCGATTGGCGTGCGGGTCGCGGAAGACCATCTCGGGGCGACGCCCATGGTGACGCTCGCCACCGCGCATCCCGCCAAGTTCCCCGACGCCGTCGAGGCGGCGACCGGCCTGCGCCCCGCGCTGCCGCCGCGCATGGGCGACCTGTTCGAGCGCGACGAGCGCATCACGAGGGTCGCCAACGACCTCGCCGCCATCGAGGCGGTGATCGACGAGACCCGCGCCGCATGACCACCCGCCTCGACCGCCTGTCCAACGGCTTCCGCGTCGTGACCGAGCACATGCCCGGCCTGCAATCGGCCGCCATCGGCATCTGGGTCGGCGCGGGCGGCCGCCATGAGATGCCCGAGCAGAACGGCATCGCCCATTTCCTCGAACACATGGCCTTCAAGGGCACGGCCCGGCGGTCCGCCCTGCAGATCGCCGAGCAGATCGAGGACGTGGGCGGCTATATCAACGCCTACACCTCGCGCGAGGTGACGGCCTATTACGCCCGCGTGCTGAAGGACGACGTGCCGCTGGCCGTGGACCTGATCTCCGACATCGTGCTCAACCCCGTTTTCGACGCGCGCGAGATCGAGACCGAGCGCGGCGTGATCCTGCAGGAGATCGGGCAGGCGCTGGACACGCCCGACGACATCATCTTCGACTGGCTGCAGGAAGCGGCCTATCCCGAGCAGCCCATCGGCCGCACCATCCTTGGACCCTCCGAGCGGGTCCAGGCCTTCGACGCGGGCGATCTGCGCCGCTTCACCGCGCAGCATTACGGCCCGAACAGCATGATCCTGTCGGCCGCCGGCGCCGTCGATCACGATGCCATCATGGCGATGGCCGAGGCCGCTTTCGGCCACCTGCCCGCGCTCGAACAACCCGCCGCCGCGCCGGGCCGCTTCCGGGGCGGCGAGGCCCGGGTGATCAAGGACCTGGAGCAGGCGCATTTGGCGCTGGGCTTCGCGCAGCCGGGCTATCGTGACGACGCGATCTACACCGCGCAGGTCTTCGCCGGCGCGATGGGCGGGGGCATGTCCTCGCGGCTCTTCCAGGAGGCGCGCGAGAAACGCGGGCTCTGCTACACGATCTTCGCCAGCGTGGGCGCCTATTCCGATACCGGCCTTCTGACGATCTACGCGGGAACCGGCGCCGATGACGTGGGCGATCTCGCGCGCCTGACGGTCGACGAGCTCAAGCGCGCCGCCGACGACATGAGCGAGGCCGAGCTGGCCCGCGCCCGGGCGCAGATGAAGTCCGGCATGCTGATGGGGCTCGAATCGCCGTCTTCGCGCGCCGAGCGCCTGGCCCGTGTCGTCGCCATCTGGGACCGCGTGCCGCCCCTGGCGGAATCCATCGCCAAGATCGACGCCGTGGACGTGGCCGCCATCCGCGACCATGCCGGCCGGCTCAGCGAAAGCGCCCCGGCGCTCGCGCTCTACGGGCCCGTGACCGGCGCGCCCGATGCGGCGGCGCTCGCCGCCCGGCTCGCCGCCTGATGTTCTCCGGCTTCCGCAAGCCCCGGATCGAGACCGACCGCCTGGTCCTGCGCCTGCCGCAGCATGGCGACTACCGCGCCTGGGTCGCGCTGCGCGACAACTCGCGGGACTTCCTGCAGCCGTGGGAGCCGGCCTGGGCCGCCGACCACCTGTCGCGCAAATCCTTCACCAACCGCGTCTACTGGGCCCAGCGCAGCCAGTCGCAGGGCAGCGCGATGGCGCTGTTCCTGACGCGCAAGACCGACGGTACGCTGCTGGGGGCGATCACCTTGGACAACATCCGGCGCGGGCCCTCGCAATCGGCGACGCTGGGCTACTGGATCGGCCAGCCGCATGCGCGGCAGGGCTATATGCGCGAGGCCATCGTGGCGCTGGCGCATCATGCCTTCCGCCGCCTCGACCTCAGCCGCCTGGAAGCCGCCTGCCTGGAAGAGAACGCCGCCTCGCGCGGCCTGTTGGAGCGGGCCGGCTTCAAATACGAGGGAGTCGCCCAGAGCTATCTCCAGATCGACGGCCGCTGGCGCAACCACGTCCTCTACGCGATGCTGCGCTCCGACCGGCGGGGCCGCGCGCCCGGCGACTGAGCGCCGCGCCCGAGGCCTGCGACGCCGACGGCGCTTTTGCCCGGCGCGCCGGCCGCGCTAACCTTCCCGGCAGGAGGACTGCCATGACCCGCTTCCTGACCCTCGCCCTCGGCATGCTGCTGGCGCTGCCGGCCGCCGCGCAGCAGGACCGCCGCCCGAGCCACTGCATCGCCATCGCACAGGCGCCTGGGCTCGAATACGTCCAGAAGGCCAGCTACGGCGCACCGCTGCCCGACGACTACACCGTGCGGCTGAACTATATCGACCACGCCATGTTCCTGCTCGAGACGCCGGGCGGGCTGCGCGCGGTGACCGATTACGTGGGCTTCATCGGCGCGGCGGCAGCACCCGACGTCGTGACGATGAACCGGGCGCATATCTCGCACTGGACGCCGGATCCCGACCCGGCCATCGACCACGTTCTGCCCGGCTGGTCGGATACGGTGGGCGAACCCGCGGGTCACCATCTCGACCTGGGCGAGATGCTGGTCCGCTCCGTCTCGACCGACATCCGCTCGCGCATGGGCGGGTTCGAGGCGAACGGCAATTCCATCTTCGTCTTCGAGGTGGGCGGGCTCTGCATCGGGCACCTGGGACATCTGCATCACGAGCCCGATGCCGAGACCTATGCCGCGCTGGGCCGGCTCGACGTGGTTATGGCGCCGGTCGATGGTGGGCTGACGCTGGACCGGCCGACCATGATCCGGGTGCTGCAGCGCCTGCGCTCCTCGATCGTTTTGCCGATGCACTGGTTCGGCGAGGCGACGCTGCAGCGCTTCCTTGAGGGCATGGCCGAGGATTTCGCCATCGAGCGCCGCGCCGAGAGCAGCCTGGAAGTCTCCTTGCGCACGCTGCCCGACCGGCCCACGATCATCGTCCTCTCGCCCTCCTTCGTGACGGACCCCTGATGACCCTTGCCCCCGCGATCGCCGCCTTCGCCGACGGCCTCCGCGCCGATCTCGCCCCCGCCGTCTTCCGCGAGCTCGAGCCGCGCTACACCGAGGAGCCGCGGGGCCGCTTCGCGGGGCAGGGCGGGCTTCTGCTGGCGCCCGGCTCGACCGAGGAGGTGGCGAGCATCGTCCGCGCGGCGGCCTCCGCGGGGCTTCCTATCGTGCCCTATGGCGGCGGGACGGGGCTGGTCGGCGGGCAGGTCTCGGACGATCTGCGCGATCCCGTCATCCTGTCGCTCGAACGCATGACCCGCATCCGCAGCATCGACGCGACCGAGAACGCGTTGGTCGCCGAGGCGGGGGTGATCCTGCAGAACGTCCACGAGGCCGCCGAGGCGGCGAACCGGCTGTTTCCCCTCACCATCGCCGCGCAGGGCTCGGCCCGGATCGGCGGCGTGCTCTCGACCAATGCGGGCGGGGTGAACGTGCTGCGCTACGGCAATGCCCGCGACCTTTGTCTCGGGCTCGAGGCTGTGCTGCCCGACGGATCGGTCCTGCAGGGCCTCAGCCCGCTGCGGAAGAACAACACCGGCTACGACCTGCGCCACCTGCTGATCGGGGCCGAAGGGACGCTGGGCATCATCACCGCGGCCACGCTCAAGCTGCTGCCGCGCCCCGCGCATGAGGGCGCGGCGATGCTGACCGTCCGGGACCCACAGGCCGCGCTCGACCTGCTGAACCTCGCGCGCGACCGGATCGGCGAAGGGATCTCGGCCTTCGAGCTGATCTCGAAGACGGGCCTCGATTTTCTGGAGGAGACGGTGCCGGAGGTGCGCCGTCCGCTATCCGCCGAGGGCAATCCCGAATGGTCGGTGCTGATCGATCTCGGTCTCGGCGCGGCGGGCGATCCGCAGGCGGCGCTGGAGGGGCTGTTCGCGGCGGCGCATGACGCGGGCCTCGTATCCGACGGCGTGATCGCGCAATCCGAGGGCCAGCGGCAGGATTTCTGGCAGCTGCGCGAGAACCTGCCCGAGGCGAATCGTCGGATCGGCGCCGTGTCCAGCCACGACATCTCGGTCCCGCTGGCCGCGATCCCGCGCTTCATCGCCGAGGCTCCGGGCGCGCTCGCGAAGATCGGCACGTTCCGGATCAACTGCTTCGGCCATGTCGGCGACGGCAATCTGCATTACAACGTCTTTCCCATGCCCGGCCGCAGCCGCGCCGATCACGCGGCGCAGCGCGACGCCATCAAGCGCTGCGTCCACGACCTCGTGCACACGCATGGCGGTTCCGTCAGCGCCGAGCACGGCGTCGGGCGTCTGAAGGTCGAGGACATGGAGCGCTATGTCGATCCGGTGAAGCTGGCGGCGATGCGCGCGATCAAGGACGCGCTGGATCCGAAGGGCATCATGAACCCCGGCGCCGTTCTGCGCCGCCGCTGAGCGCGGCAGCCCGCCGCCCGGCCGCGGCGACTTTCTTAACGAACGTTAACCTTTTCGGCCGGCCCCGACCGGGCGAGCCCGATCTGCGCACCTAGCCGCCGCGGCGGCATGGGTCGGAAGAGCGTGCGGCCCAGTCGTCCGCGGTTCGCGGGCGCAAGATACTGACATGAAACATGGAATTTCGGAGCGGACGCCCAAGCCAACCCCGGAAAAAGGTGCGCCCTGCCAAGGGGGACCGGCAGGGCGCGGGGGAATGGGTGGCTGTCTGCATCTGCCACGTCCCAGATTTGGCAGCGATAGATTACGAAAAGGTTAACGCAGCGGACGATCGGCGGCGATTGTTCACGCGCCCTCGAAACTGCACAGCGTGTGCAGCTCCATCCCCATCGCCTCCAGCGCCTTTCGTCCGCCCAGATCTGGCAGGTCGATGACGAAAGCGCAGCCCATGACCTCGCAGCCCAGCCGCTCCAAGAGGGCGATGCCCGCCCGCGCCGTGCCGCCCGTGGCGAGCAGGTCGTCGACTAGCAGGACCCGCGCGCCCGCCGGCAGCGCATCGCGATGCACCTCGACCGTCGCCTGCCCGTATTCCAGCGCGTAATCCTGCGCGAAGGTCGGGCCGGGCAGCTTGCCCTTCTTGCGGATCGGCACGAAGCCCGTGCCCAGCTGATGCGCAATCGCCCCGCCCAGGATGAAGCCCCGCGCCTCCAGCCCCGCGACGGCGTCGATGCGCTGCCCGGCATAGGGATCGAGCAGCTGGTCGACGCAGAGCCGCATGCCGCGCGCATCCGCGAACAACGTCGTCACGTCGCGGAACAGGATCCCCTCATGCGGGAAATCGGGGATGGTGCGGATGTAGTCGCGGACGGTCTTGCGGCTCATGTCTCAGCTTTCCTCGGCGCTCTCGCCGGATGGCGGGTAGTGGCGGCGCAGCGCCATGGCGTCCTGCCCGGTCAGGCGGGTGGTGGAATTGCCGTCCTCCGAGAAGACGGAGCGGGCATAGCCGGGCCCGCGGATATCGGTCATCAGGCCGAGGCCCTGCGTGATCTCTTCCAGCAGGATGGAGGCGATTTCGCGGCGCCGGGTGAAGGCGGAGACGGCGATCAGCGCCTCGCGGATATCGCCGTCGCGGGCTCGCAGCGCGACGCGGCCCAGCGGCAGCAGCGCGCCGTCGAGGCCGGGCACCCCGGTGTTCCGCATCACGTGGCCGGGCGGTGTGGCGACGACATGGATGGCGATGTCGGGGGCTGAGGCGCCGGTTTCGACGGGCGAGAGGCTCAGATCCGCGCCCAGCGCGTTGATCTCGGCGATGGCGGCGGCGAGCGCCTCCTCGTAGAGCCGCAGCCGCCAGTCCGGCAGACCCTCAGCGACCGAGGCCAGGCCCACCGTCAGCCCGTCGCGCCGTGCGGCCGGCCAGCGCAGGAACGGCTTGCCACAGGCGCCGCCGGGCGGCGCGGCGCAGGCCACGGCGCGGTAGAAGGCGTCGTCGTCCAGCGGTCCCGGCACCTCGACGAATTCCTGCGCGGCGGCCGGGCTCGCCACCAGCAGCGCCAGCGCCGCCGCCCTCACAGCACCCGCCCGGCGACGGGCCGCAGCCGGGCGACCATCTCGGGATCTCGGGCATCGGGCGCGGTCATCACCGCGTGCTCCAGCGCCCGGTCGCAGCCCGCCGGGCAGGCCGCGCCCAGCGCCTCGGGCAGGGCGGCGATCATCGCCCCGGCCCGGTCCACATTCGCCTGGAGCGTCGCGATCACGTCGGTGACCTGCACCGCCCCGTGCTCGGGATGCCAGCTATCGTAATCGGTCACCATCGCGACGGAGGCATAATGCAGCTCGGCCTCGCGGGCCAGCCGCGCCTCGGGCATCGCGGTCATGCCGATCACGTCGCAGCCCCAGCCGTCGCGCCAGATCCGCGACTCCGCTAGGGTCGAGAATTGCGGCCCCTCCATCGCCAGGTAGGTGCCGCCCTCGTGCACCGTCGCGCCCGCCGCCCGGGCCGCCCCGGCCAGCGCCGCCGACAGGGCGGGGCAGGTGGGATGCGCCAGCGAGACATGCGCCACCAGCCCCGGCCCGAAGAATGACGCGTCGCGCCCCACCGTGCGGTCGACGAACTGGTCCAGCACGACGAAATCGCCCGGCGCCATGTCCTCGCGGAATGAGCCCACGGCCGAGACCGCGACCAGATGGGTGACGCCTGCGGCCTTCAGCGCCGCGATATTGGCGCGGTAGGGCACCGAGGAGGGCATGTGCACATGGCCGCGCCCGTGCCGCGGCAGGAACACCGCGCCGAGCCCGCCCAGCCGCCCGTGGAGCAGGTCGTCCGAGGGTGCGCCCCAAGGCGTCGCGGCCGGGCGCCATTCGGCATCCGCGAACCCGGCCACCCGATAGAGGCCCGAGCCCCCGATGATCCCGATGACGATCTCGTCCATCTGCATCCCCATGCGAACGCGGCGACCCTGACCCGGCGCGCGGCAATTCGCAACGTCCCGCCCCTGTCGCTTTCGATCCCGGGCTGCTAGGGGGCGCGAAACCCCCGCTTACGAGAGTTCCGTTTTGACCAGATCCCTGCTGGCGCGCCTCGCCGACCGTTTCGATACCCCCGACTTGCGCGTCGCGCCGACCTCCGACCTGACGCCCGCCTCCTGGCGGATCGAGATCCTCGCCGGCCTGACCGTCGCCCTGGCGCTGGTGCCCGAAGCGGTGGCCTTCGCCTTCGTGGCGGGGGTGAACCCGCTGGTGGGCCTCTATGCGGCCTTCATCGTGGGCCTCATCACCGCGCTGATCGGCGGGCGGCCGGGCATGATCTCCGGCGCGACGGGGGCGCTGGCGGTGGTCATGGTCAGCCTCGTGGCGCAGCACGGGGTCGAATACCTCTTCGCGGCGGTGGTGCTGATGGGGCTGCTCCAGCTGCTCGCGGGGGTGATGCGCTGGGGCAAGTTCATCCGGCTGGTGCCGCACCCGGTCATGCTGGGCTTCGTGAACGGGCTGGCGATCGTGATCTTCCTGGCGCAGCTCACGCAGTTCCGCGACGCTTCGGGCGCGTGGCTGCCCCTGGCCGACATCGCGCTGATGCTGGGCCTCGTGGCGGTGACGATGGCGGTGATCTGGGGCCTGCCCCGGCTGACGCGGGCCATTCCCGCGCCGCTGGCGGGCATCGCGGTGACCGCGGCGGTTGTGATCGGCCTGGGGCTGAACACGCCGACCGTGGGCGACCTCGCCTCGATCTCGGGCGGGCTTCCGGAATTCCACATCCCCATGGTGCCGCTGACGCTCGAGACGCTGCAGATCGTGCTGCCCTACGCGCTGATCCTCGCGGCCATCGGCCTGATCGAGAGCCTGCTGACCCTCAACCTCGTGGGCGAGATCACCGGCCAGCGCGGCGGCGCGTCGCAGGAATGCATCGCTCAGGGCGCGGCCAACACCGTCACCGGCTTCTTCGGCGGCATGGGCGGCTGCGCGATGATCGGCCAGTCGATGATCAACGTGAAATCCGGCGGGCGGACGCGCATTTCGGGCGTCTCGGCGGCGCTGTTCCTGCTGGCCTTCATCCTCGTCGCCGCGCCGGCGATCGAGCGCATTCCCCTGGCCGCGCTGGTCGGCGTCATGTTCATGGTCGTGATCGGCACCTTCGCGTGGAACTCGATCAAGATCCTCGCCCGCGTGCCGCGCACCGATGCGGTGGTGATCGTGCTGGTGACGATCGTCACCGTGCTGACCGACCTTGCCATCGCGGTGGTCGTGGGGGTGATCGTCTCGGCGCTGGCCTATGCCTGGCAGAACGCCACGCGCATCTGGGCCGCGACCTACGAGACGCCCGAGGGCGCGCGGGTCTACCAGGTGAAGGGCCCGCTCTTCTTCGGCTCGGCCACCGGCTTCGTCGAGCTCTTCGACCCCGAGAACGACCCGTCGGTGGTGGTCGTCGATTTCGCCGAGAGCCGCGTCGCCGACCAGTCGGCCCTGCAGGCCATCGAGGCCGTGGCCGGCAAGTACGAGGCCGCGGGCAAGACGCTGCAACTGCGCCATCTCAGCCGCGACTGCCACAAGCTCCTGACCCGCGCGGGACACCTGATGGTCGATAGCGACGACGATCCCGATTACGCCATCGCCGCCAATTACGGCGTGCGCACGGGAATCCTGGGCGGGCACTGACGGCGGCGCGAACCGGCTGGGCCGCCCCGCCGCGGGGATGGTCGGGGGCCTCACAAGCCTTGCCGGAACACCGCCTTTTGGCGTAGGGTTCGCGCGACGGGCGCCCGGACGGCGCGCCGTTCTCTGACATCGTCGAACCCGCCCCAGGAGGACCCGCAGCCATGCGCCTGTTTCGATCGTCCGTGCTCCCGCTCGCGGATCGGTTGGCAGCGCGCGAGCAGCAGCTCAAATGGCTGGCCCTCGGCCTCGGGCTGGCGAGCACCATCGCCATCGTCCAGAACTGGCATCCCTGGCCGATGGTGCTGGGCCTGCCGTTCTGCGTGATCTGGATCTACTGCGCCTGGCTTCACGGCGAGCGGCAACTGAAGTGGCTCAACATCCTGTTCAGCGCGCTCTATCTCTACGGCATCGTCCGCTGGATGCTGCCCGGCGGCTAGGCGCGGCCCGGCCTCTGGCAACGCCCGCAACCGCGAGGCGTCAATCCAGCGGCGGGCCGACGAAGCGGATGTTGTGGTCGGCGGCGATCCGGATAACGGCGTCCATATCCGTGGCCGGATCGACCCCCGCCTCGGTCACGGCGGCGAAGAAGTTCGAGGCCGCCCCCGGCGTCAGCATCACCGTGGCGACCGCGTCTTCCTTGCCCTGGAAGGTGTGCGGAACGCCCGGCGGGATCATCATCACGTCCCCCGGCCCGGCATCGTGTTCGCGCCCGTCGGCGACGAAGCGCACCCGACCCGAGATCACGGTGAAGACCTCGTGCTCGCGCTCGTGGACATGCAGGGGCGGGCCGGCGCCGGCGGGGATCTCCTCCTCCCAGATCGCGAAGGCGCCCTCCGTCGCCTCGGTCGGAACCCGGGTCCGGCGCGTCAAGCCGAAGGCGCGGTTCTCCGCCCCGCTGCCCATCGCGGCGTGAATGGCTGGCATGGCTGTCCCCCCGTCCGATGTTCCGGGCGATGGGACACCGCCGCGCGGGCCCGAGTCAATCGTCGGGCCGCTGCAGCTCGAACAGGCTCTCCACCTGGCAATAGTCGCGATAGCCCAGCCGGGCGAGGGGCGAGAAGGTGGTGACGTCGAAGCGCCCGTCGCGCAGGCAATCGTCGCGCATATGCACGCCCGTCACCTCGCCGAAGACGGCGAAATTGGCCTCGCCCGGCAGCTGGACGATCTGCGTCAGCTTGCATTCCAGCGTGGCGGGCGCGCCGGCGACGCGCGGGCAGTCGATGGTTTCGCATTCGGCCTTCACCGCGCCCGAGATCTCGAACTCGTCCACGCCCGCGGGCTTCGCTGCCGAGGAGGCGTTCATCACGTCGCGCGCCGCGTATTCGACGATATTGACCGCGAAGACGCCGCTTTCACGGATCTGCGCCACGCTGTCCTTGGTCCCCTCGCGGTCGTCCTTTGCGCTGGTCGAGGCGAACATGACCTGCGGCGGCACGTAGGCCACCGCGTTGAAGAAGCTGTAGGGTGCGAGGTTGTCGCCTTGCGTGCCGCGGGTGCTGATCCAGCCGATCGGCCGGGGCGAGACGATGGCGTTGAAGGGGTTGTGGGGCAGGCCGTGGCCGTCCTCGGGGCGGTAGAACATCGCGTGGCTCCTGGGGTTGCGGCGACAGGACTAGCCGCGCCCCGCAGGAAACGCCACAACGGCGCGAGGGCACGGGGCGCGCATGGAATTGTCACGGGAAACCGATGCGGATTGGTGGGAGGTCGAGGCCCTGCTCGATCTCTGCTTCGGCCCTGCGCGCACGGCGCTGTCATCCTACCGGCTGCGCGACGAGGTTCCCCCGGCGCGCGACCTGTGCCTCGTGGCGCGCGGCCGCCACGGCGAGGTGGCCGGGGCGATCCGCTTCTGGCCGGTCCGCATCGGCGATCACGGCGCGATGCTGCTGGGGCCCGTCGCCGTGCACCCGACGCGGCAGGGCGAGGGGTTGGGCGCCTTCCTGATCCAGTCGGGGCTGGACCGGGCCCATGTCGCGGGCGTCGACCGCGTGCTGCTGGTGGGCGACGCGCCCTATTACGCGCGTTTCGGCTTTGCCCGTCTCGACGGGGTCGCGATGCCGCCTCCGACCAATCCCGACCGCGTGCTGGGGGTCTGGGACTGGGCGGGCGTGACCGGCCCGGTGACGCCCGCGACCTGAGCCATCTTGCCGCGCGGGCGGCCCGTCCCCACATTCTTCGCCATGACGCCGCTCGCCGATCCCCAGATCTTCCCGCCGCTCGACCGCGAGGCCGAGCTCGACCGCCTCGCGCTCAAGATGCGCCAGGCCTCGGGGGTGGGGCTGCAGCTTCTGTCGCTGGTGGGCACACAGGCCGAGAGCCTGATCGACATGCTGCCCGGCCCGGTGCGCGAGGGGCTCGAACGCGCCACCGCCGCCGCGCTGGAGAGCAGCTTCACCGCCGCCGCCGCCTCGCGCGGGCGGATCGCCGACACCTCGGACTGGCTGACCCGCGCGATCACCGTGGGCACCGGGGCCGCGGGCGGCTTCGGTGGCCTGCCCTCCGCGCTGGCCGAGCTTCCGGTGACCACGACGATCATCCTGCGCGCGATCCAATCGATCGCCGACCAGCACGGCTTCGACCCCGCCAAACCCGAGGTGCGCGCCGCCTGCCTGCGCGTCTTCGCCGCAGCGGGCCCTCTCGATGACGACGACGCGACCGATCTCAGCTTCCTGACCATGCGCCTGACGGTGACCGGCAGCGCGATCCACGGGCTGATCTCCAAGGTCGCGCCCCGGCTGGCCGTGCCGCTAGGCCAGAAGCTGGCCGCGCAGGCGGTGCCGGTGATCGGCGCAGCGGCGGGCGCGGCCACGAATTACGTCTTCACCTCCTACTACCAGGAGGTCGCAGGCGTGCAGTTCGGCCTGATGCGGCTGGCCGAACAGGAGGGCGAGCCGATCGAGCACCTGACCCACGATCTCAAGAAGCGGCTTCTCTAGCCGGGCGGAACCCGGCTCCGGGCGCGGCGCGTTGAGACGGCAGAGCTTCAACGCAGGAGAGCCCCATGAGCGGCAAGACCCTTTTCATCACCGGCGCGTCCTCGGGCATCGGGGCCGAAACCGCGCGGCAGGCCGTCGCGGCGGGCTGGAACGTGGGCCTCTTCGCCCGGTCCGAGGACAAGCTGGCCGATCTGGCCGCCGAGCTGGGCGACAGGGCCGTGTCCTTCGCGGGCGACGTGGCCGACCGCGAGCGGCAGGCCGAGGCGCTGGCCGAACTGGCCGACCGGTTCGGCGGTGTGGACGCGGCCTTCGCCAATGCCGGCACCGGGGTCGAGACACCCGGCACGCAGGACGGCAAGCCGTCGGAATGGCACGACATGATCCACGCGAACGTGCTGGGCGTCCTCTACACCGCCCACGCGGCACTGCCGCATCTGAAGCCGCGCAAGGGGCATTTCGTGGTCACCGGGTCGGCGGCTGGCCGGCGGCACTTAAAGGGCTCGATCTACGGCGCGACGAAATGGTTCGTGCACGGCTTCGCCGGCAACCTCGCCGAGGAAATGACCGAATGGGGCGGCCGCTGCACCGTGGTCGCGCCGGGCATGGTCGACACGCCCTTCTTCGACGAGCCGGACGACAGCCGCCTGCATCCCGAGGACGTGGCGGCGGCGGTGATGCACGCGCTCGGCGCGCCGGGCCGGGCGGATGTGCGCGAAATCTTCCTGATGCCGAACCGGAACGCCTGAGCCGCGTCAGCCGCGGGCGGGGGTGTCCTGGCTCAGGAGGTTGATCCAGCCGTCGCCGTCCCGCTGCCAGACCGAGGTGACCCACATCGCCTCCTCCACCTCCGCGCCGACCCGGCGGAAGCGGGCGTGGTAGGACAAGGCGGCGCGGTCCGGGCCGAGCGGGGTGATCCGCGCCCGGTCGAGGTGGAACTCCGCGACGGTCGGGCCGCGCGCCAATTGCCCGACATGGTCGTCGCGCCCGGCGAAGCCATCGGGATAGATGCCGAGGAAGCCGGAGGCCAGGGCCGCGCGATCCGCCGCCGCGTCGCCGCAAGCCAGCGCCTCCCAGACCGCCGTTTCGCGCGACAGAAGCGTGCCCAGCAGATCGGGCGGGTCGTCAGGTCGGGCGTCCGGCGGGCCCTCCATGTCGTCCAGCAAGGCCTCCAGCGCGTCCATGTCGACGCCGTCGAACTGTCCGAAGGCCTGCATCCAGACGCTCGCCTCGCGCAGCGCATCGGGCTCCAGCTTGCACCAGACGACGCGGCCGCGTCGCTCCTGCGTGATCAGGCCCGCGCGGGCCAGCACGCCCAGATGCTTCGACACCGCCGCCAGCGAGATCTCGAACCCATCGGCCACGTCGGTCACCGCCATGTCGTCCTCCAGTAGCAGCGCGAGGATCGCGCGCCGCGTCGGGTCGGCAAGGGCGGCGAAGGCGGCGGAGAGGGGATCGGCCATGCCTCCCCCTAGCCGCGCCCGAAGGAACGTTCAACGCAGGGGTTGAATATCGCAACAGTCCCGCGACGGCACGGAAGCCCGCTTTGGTGGGCTGACGCAGCCCCGCCAAGTCTCTGATCCTATTACCAAAAAACCGCGCTCTCGGCCGCGTTGACTCGGGTCGACCCCCGGCCTAGACAGCCAGCCGACATCCGGGGGGTGCCTCATGTCCGATGACGACCGCGCCGAACGCCTTCGCCAGCTCGAAGCGAAGCTCGCCGCCAAGCGTCCGGCGCCGAAGCACCACATGGAGGAGCACTACTCGCAGGCGCAGTTGGCCTGGCGGATGGTGATCGAGCTGGTAGCCGGTCTGGGGATCGGCTTCGGCATCGGATACGGCCTCGACGCCCTGCTGGGAACCCAGCCTTGGCTGATGGTCGTGTTCACGCTTCTCGGCTTCGCGGCCGGGGTGAAGACGATGATCGCCTCCGCGCAGGAGGCGCAGGTGCGGATCTCCGCGGAGGCCGCCTTGAAGGAACCCGGCGCCGGTGCGCCGAAGAATGAGGATGACCATGGCTGAACCCAGCGAAGGCGGCGGACTCTCGTTCCACCCGATGGACCAGTTCATCGTGAAGCCCCTCTTCGGCGAGGCGGGCGACCCGGTGGGCATGTTCACGATCACCAACGTGACGTTCTGGATGGCGCTGGCGGTGCTCTGCGTCATCGGCCTGTTCGTGCTGGGCACCCGCGGCCGGGCCATCGTGCCCTCGCGCACCCAGTCGGTGGCCGAGCTGGCCTACGGTTTCGTGCACAAGATGGTCGAGGACGTGGCGGGCAAGGACGGGCTCAAGTTCTTCCCCTACATCTTCACGCTCTTCCTCTTCATCCTCTTCGCCAACTTCCTGGCGCTGATCCCGACCTCCTTCTCGACCACCTCGCATATCGCCGTGACGGCGGTGCTGGCGCTGGCGGTCTTCATCACCGTGACCGTGGTGGGCTTCGTCAAGAACGGCTCGGCCTTCCTCGGGCTGTGCTGGGTTTCGTCGGCGCCGCTCGCGCTGCGCCCGATCCTCGCGGTGATCGAGCTGATCTCTTATTTCGTGCGCCCGGTCAGCCACTCCATTCGTCTGGCGGGCAACATCATGGCCGGCCACGCGGTCTTGAAGGTCTTCGCGGGCTTCGCCGCCATCGCGGCCATCGCGCCGCTCTCGGTGCTGGCCATCGTCGCGATCTACGGGCTGGAGGTGCTTGTTGCCTTCATCCAGGCCTACGTCTTCACGATCCTGACCTGCGTCTACCTCAAGGACGCGCTGCACCCGCATCACTGATTTCGCATCCCGGGCGGCGGCCGCACCGGCCCCGCCCCCGATCTTCCCAGCTTCCATCGTAAGGAGAGAACACATGGAACTCGAAGCAGCCCAAGCCCTCGGTCAATACGCCGGCGCCGGCCTTGCCGCCATCGGCTCCGGCCTTGCCGCCATCGGCGTGGGCAACGTCGCCGGCAACTTCCTGTCGGGTGCGCTGCGCAACCCGTCCGCCGCCGGCGCCCAGACCGCCACGCTCTTCATCGGTATCGCCTTCGCCGAAGCGCTCGGCATCTTCGCCTTCCTGGTGTCGCTGCTTCTGATGTTCGCCGTCTGAGACGAAGCTGACGATCCTTACGCTCGGCGGGTGGCCATCGGCCGCCCGCCGCAGGAAACCGACCTGACGGGACCCGATCATGGCCACCGAACCCGATCCAATCGACCTCGAGCTCGCCGGCACCTGCGTCAACAGCGTGGGCAATGCCATCGGGATGCCCCAGCTTTGCGACAGCTGGTTCACCAACCAGATCTTCTGGCTGGTCCTCACGCTGCTCGCCATCTTCCTCGTTCTGACCAAGATCGTCCTGCCGCGCATGTCCGCGGTTCTGGCCGAGCGGTCGGGCACCATTTCCAACGACCTCGCCGCCGCCGAGGATCTCAAGCGCCAGGCCAGCGAGGCCGAGGCCGCTTATGAGCAGGCGCTGGCCGATGCCCGCGCCGAGGCGCAGCGCATCTCGGGCGAGGCCCGGGCCGCGATCAAGGCCGATCTCGACGCCGCGATCGCCAAGGCCGACGCCCAGATCGCCGAGCGCACCGCCGAGAGCGAGGCCCAGATCGCCGAGATCCGCGACGGCGCCGCCGCCTCGGTGGCCGAAGTCGCCCGCGACGTCGCCGGCGAGATCGTCAAGGCGCTGGGCGGCACGCCCGACCAGGCCACGATCGACGGGGCCGTCGACGCCCGCGTGAAGGGGAACTGAACCATGCGCTTCCTGCTGCCGCTCACCCTTCTGGCCACGCCCGCCGCGGCCGCGACCGGGCCGTTCTTCAGCCTGTCGAACACCGACTTCATCGTCACCATCGGCTTCCTCGTCTTCATCGGCGTGCTGATCTACTTCAAGGTGCCCGGCCTCCTGATGGGGATGCTGGACAAGCGCGCCGACGACATCCGCAAGGATCTCGACGAGGCGCGGGCCCTGCGCGAGGAGGCGCAGTCGCTGCTGGCCTCCTACGAGCGCAAGACCCGCGAAGCCCAGACGCAAGCCGACGAGATCGTTGCCGCCGCCAAGGCGGAATCGCAATCGGCCGCCGAGCAGGCCAAGGTCGAGCTCGAGGCCAGCGTCCAGCGCCGTCTTGCCGCCGCCGATGAGCAGATCACCTCGGCCCGCAACGCCGCCGTCCGCGAGGTCCGCGACCGGGCCATCGCGGTGGCCACCGCCGTCGCCGGCGAGGTCGTCGCCAGGCAGCTTTCGGCGGATGACGCGAACAAGCTCATCGACAGCTCGATCGACACGGTTTCGGCCAAGCTGCACTAGGTCCCGCGCCGCGCGGCCACTGTCGAAGGGCGTCCCTCGGGGCGCCCTTTTCGCGTGGCCCGTCGCCGTGCTAGCCCGGCGGCGGATCGGGAAGAGGTAGGACATGGACGGCTGGCAACGAATGGACCGCGCGGCGTTGGACGACGCCTATGCCAACGCGGCCTATATCGCGGATGACGAAGGCTACCCACCCCGCTGGCAGGCCGCGGCCGCAGCCTTCCGGGCCCGCGCGAGGGGCGAATTGGACATCCCCTATGCCGACACGCCCGGCGCGGGTTTCGACCTGTTCATGCCCGACGATGCCCCGCGCGGGCTGATCGTCTTCGTGCATGGCGGCTACTGGCACAAGTTCGGCAAATCCGACTGGTCGCATCTGGCGGCGGGCGGCCTTGCCGCCGGGCATGCCGTCGCGGTCGTGGGCTACCCGCTCGCGCCGCGCGTCCGCCTCGCCGAAATCACGCGCCACGTCGCCGCCGCCATCGACGCGGCGGCCGACCGGGTCGCGGGGCCGATCCGCCTGACCGGACACAGCGCCGGCGGCCACCTGGTCGCCCGCGCGGTGATGCCCGACGCGGCGCCCGCCTGCATCGACCGGGTCGCGACTTGCGTGCCGATCAGCCCGCTGGCCGATCTCCGCCCCTTCGTGGCGCAGAGCATGAACGACGAGCTGCGCCTCGACGCCGCCGAGGCCGCGGCGGAAAGCCCCTTGCTCGCCCGGCCCTATCCCGGTCCGAGCGTCGCGATTCATGTCGGGGCGGAGGAGCGGCCCGCCTTCCTGTGGCAGGCGCAGAGGCTCGGGGCGGCCTGGGAGGCGCCGGTGAGGGTGGCGCCGGGCCGGCACCATTTCGACGTGATCGACGCCCTGACCGAGCCGGGCAGCCCGATCATGACCGATCTGCTCGCCCGCTAGCGCCGCGCCCCTAGCTCCGCCGCTTGGCCCGCGTCGTCGGCTCGGCCTGCGTCGGGTCCTCGGGCCAGGGGTGGCGCGGATACTGGCCGCGCATGTCGCGGCGTACATCGGCATAGGCCCCCGCCCAGAATCCCGGCAGGTCCTGCGTGATCGCGATCGGGCGCTGCGCGGGCGACAGCAGCTCCATCCGCAGCGGCACGCCGCCCACCACCGGGTGCCGCGTCTCGCCCAGCACCTCCTGCAGGCGCAGCGAGACGGTCGGCGTCTCGGGCGCGTAATCGATGGGCACCTTGCGGCCCAGCGGCGTGCGGTAATGGGCGGGCGCGGCCTCGTTCACGGCCCGCATCCCGTCCCAGCCGATCCAGGCCTCCAGCGCGTCGAACGGATCGAGCCGGCCCAGCCCATCGGCATCGCGGATCCCGTCCGCGAAGGGCGCGAGCCACTCCTCCAGCGCGTCCAGCAAGGCCGTGTCCGACACGTCCCGCAACCCCGAGGCGGCGATGCGCGCGCGCAGCAGGCGGGACCGTTTCGTCCAGCCCAGCGCGCCAAGCCCCAGCGCCCGCACCCCCGCCATCAGCGCGGCCGTCACCGCCGCGGCGGGCGCCTCGCGCCAGGGCCGGTCGTCCAGTGCGATGGCGCCCAGCCGCTCTTGGCGGCGGGCCTCGACGCGCCGGTGCCGGTCGGACCAGGCGACCTCCTCGACCCAGCGGATCCGTTCGCCCAGAACCGCGCGCAGCTCGGCCTCGGAAATCGACAGCGCGCGGCGCACCCGCGCCTCGGTGCGGTCGCCGTCGAGGTCGGAGGCCACGATCAGCCGCGCGGCCGCCAGCGCCTCGCCTGTCTCCATCCGCGCGCCCTTGCCGTTCGACAGAAGCCAGCGCGGCGCGTCGCCCGCGCGGCGCAGGCCGACCCGGTCGGGATAGGCCAGCGCGAGGCGCTGGGCCGCCGATCGCTCCGGCCCGGCCTCGAAGCGCCTCAGCCGCTTGGCCTCGGCGGCGGCCTCGGGCGGCGGGCGACGCAGCGCCTCCGACAGGTCCACCGGGCCGGGCGGCAGCCGCACCGACAGAAGGCCCGCCAGCCGCGCCGCCCCCGGCCCGCCGGTCAGCACCATATGCCCCAGCCGCGGATGCAGCGGCAGGCGCGCGAGCGCGCGGCCATGCGCGGTGATCGAGCCATCGTCCAGCGCGCCCAGCTCGGCCAGAAGGGCGCGCGCCTCGGCAAGAGCGGCGGCGGGCGGCGGCGTCAGAAAGGCCAGGTCGTCGGATCCCCAGGCCGCCAGTTCCAGCGCCAGCCCGGCCAGGTCGGCGTTCTCGATCTCGGGGGGCGGGAAGGCCGGCAACCCGCCCTCGGCGCCGCGCACCCAATTGGCGAAGGCCACGCCCGGCGCGACCCGGCCCGCGCGGCCCGCGCGCTGCGCGGCCTCGGCCCGCGTCACCCGCTCGGTCACCAGCCGCGACATGCCCAAGGCCGGGTCGAACCGCGCGCGTCGCGACAGCCCGCCATCGACCACCGCGCGGATCCCCTCGATGGTGAGCGAGGTCTCGGCGATCGCGGTGGCCAGCACCACGCGCCGCGCGCCGCCGGGCCGGATCGCCGCCTGCTGCTCGGCCCAGGGCAGCGCGCCGTAGAGCGGCCGCACCTCCGCGCCGCACCCCGCGAGCAGGCCCGCGCAGCGCCGGATCTCGCCCTCGCCCGGCAAGAAGGCCAGCACGTCGCCCTCCACCGCATCCAGTGCTTCCACCACCAGCCCGGCCACCTGCGCCTCGAAGCGCTGGCCCTCGGGCGGCGGGCGGTCGCGCCAGCGCCGTTCCACCGGGAAGGAGCGCCCCTCCGAGCGGATCACCGGCGCGCCCAGCAACTCCGCCACGGGCGCGGCGTCCAGCGTGGCCGACATCACCACCAGTTGCAGATCGGGCCGCAGCGCCTGCCGCACCTCCCAAGCCAGCGCGAGGCCCAGATCGGCGTTGAGGGAGCGTTCGTGGAATTCGTCGAAGATCAGCGCGCCCACGCCCGGAAGCTCCGGGTCGGACTGGATCATTCGCGTCAGGATGCCCTCGGTCACCACTTCGATCCGCGTGGCCTTCGACACCTCGGATGCGCCGCGCATCCGGAAGCCCACGCTCTGGCCCACCCGCTCGCCCAGCGTCTCGGCCATGCGCGCGGCGGCGGCGCGGGTGGCCAGCCGGCGCGGCTCCAGCATGACGATCCGGCCCGCGACCCGGTCCAGCATCGCCAGCGGCACGCGCGTCGTCTTGCCCGCGCCGGGCGGCGCCTGCAGCACGGCCAGTCCGCCATCGTCCAGCGCCGCCAGCAGTCCGGGCAGCGCGGCGTCGATGGGCAGCGCGTCGTTCACCGCCGCCGCAGGACCGCGACGCCCAGCGAGGTGCGGGCGCGCAGCTCCGCCGCTGCCAGGCGCCCGTCGCCGGTGGGCTGGTAATGGACGGTGAACCGCCCGCCGTCGCGCCGGGCCATCTCCTCGGGGGAATAGCCCGCGATCCGCGTATAGCGGGCGTCGCAGGCCGTGCCGCCCTGCGGGTCGGGGCGGGCCGGCGCCAGCACCAGCCGCGACACGCGCTGCCCGTCGAACAGGTCGTAGCTCCGGTCGCAGACCGCCGCCTGCGGGCGCAGCATGTCCCAGAGCGCGGTGAGCGGGTCGATGGCCCGCCCCGCCGCGCCCGGCGCGATCTGCCACGGTGCGGGCGGCGGCATCGGCACGATCCGCACCGCGACGGGCCGGCCCTCCGCGAAGCGCGTCCGCGTCTCCGACCGGTCGCGCCCGGCGATCTCGACCTCGGTATAGCTGTCGGGCAGAGGCCCCGCCGCCCCGAGCCGCCCTTCGGCGCGCCCCTCGTAGGCGTAGCGCACCAGCGCGCCAACGACGCCCGTGCCCGCCGCGCGCCCGGTCACGGCATAGCGCCCACCGCCCGTCTCGGCCACCAGCGCCAGCTGCCCGCCGGTGATGCCGCGCAGCGACATGTCGAAGCGCACGGCGAAGGGCTCCGCGCTTACGGGCGGAGCGGAGAGCGTCAGGAGGAGCAGAAGCCGCGCGAACATGGGCGAGCACCTAGCCCGTCCGCCCGTCGCCGTCACGCTTGCGCGCGTGCCGCCCGCGCGGCATCACCGGGCGGATGGACAGCCCCGACCCGCTTCACCAGCCGCTTCTCGACGGCGACCGCCGCGCGCTGGCCCGCGCCATCACGCTGGTTGAATCGACGCGCCCCGATCACCGCGACCGCGCGGCGGCGCTTCTGGATGGCCTGCGCGACGCGAACCGGCAGGCGCTGCGGATCGGGCTCTCGGGCACGCCCGGCGTCGGCAAATCGACCTTCATCGAGGCCTTCGGCATGATGCTGACCGGGCAGGGGCTGCGCGTCGCGGTCCTCGCCGTCGATCCCAGTTCGGCGCGCACCGGCGGCTCGATCCTGGGCGACAAGACGCGGATGGAGCGGCTCAGCCGCGACCCGAACGCCTTCATCCGGCCCTCGCCCGCCGCTAGCCAACTGGGCGGCGTCGCCCGCCGCTCGCGCGAGGCGGTTTCGCTCTGCGAGGCGGCGGGCTACGACGTGGTGCTGATCGAGACGGTGGGCGTGGGCCAGTCCGAGACGATGGTGGCGCAGATGTGCGACCTCTTCGTGCTGCTGCTCGCGCCCGCGGGCGGCGACGAGCTCCAGGGCGTCAAGCGCGGGATCATGGAGATCGCGGACCTGATCCTGGTGAACAAGGCCGATGGCGACCTGAAGGCGGCGGCCAACCGGACCGTGGCCGATTACGCCGGCGCGCTGCGGCTCCTGCGCAAGCGGCCCGCCGATCCCGAGGGCTTTCCCAAGGCGCTACCGGTCTCGGCGCTGGACGGCACCGGGCTGGAGGGCGCGTGGTCCGAGATGCAGGCGCTGGCCGCCTGGCGGCGCGAGACCGGCCATTGGGACGCGACCCGGGCCGCGCAAGCCGCCCATTGGTTCACCGAGGAGGTCCGCGCCGGTCTCCTGGCGCGGCTCGAGACGCCGCAGGCCCGCCGCCGCATGGCCGAGATGTCGGAACGGGTCGCTTCGGGCGAGCGCGCGGTGCGCGCGGCCGCCGCCGAGATGCTCGAATCCCTGCGGGGCGCTTGACGCCACCGCGCACCCCGACTATCACGCCGCGACCGCGGGGCCGTTGATCGGCCCTGCACCTGTTTCAAGAACCCTGAACCCCGGAGTGGTCCCCATGTCGCGCGTCTGCGAACTTACCGGCAAAGGCCCGATGGTCGGCAACAATGTCAGCCATGCGAACAACAAGACCAAGCGCCGTTTCCTGCCGAACCTGAACGACACCACGCTGCAATCCGAAGCCCTGGGCCGCGCCTTCCGGCTGCGCATCTCGGCGGCGGCGCTGCGCACCGTCGATCACCGCGGTGGGCTCGACGCCTTCCTGGCGAAGGCCAAGGACAGCGATCTCTCGGCCCGCGCGCTCAAGATCAAGCGCGACATCGAGAAGTCCACGGACACCGCCGCCGCGCTGGAAGCCTGAGGCCTCCGCGCCGGCGATGATCGAGGCCCCTTCGGGGGCCTTTTTCGTTTGAGGCGCTCGGCGCGGACCGCGCCGCTGGGCCCAGGGGTCGGCGGCTATCCCAGCACCTCGTCCACCCAGGCCGGCACCAGCGCGGTCGCCGGCCCCTCCCGCACCTCGTCGAACGCCCCGCCCGACGCCTCGAGGTTCAGCTCGACCGTGTGCGCGCCCGCCATCCGGGCCAGCTCGACGAAGCCCGCCGCCGGATAGACCGTCCCCGAGGTGCCGATCGAGGCGAAGAGGTCGCAGCGCGCCAGCGCGTCCTCGATCCGGTCCATGTGATAGGGCATCTCGCCGAACCAGACGACATCGGGCCGGGTCACGGGATCGGCGCATTCGGGGCAGGGGGCGCCGGGCACCATCGCCTCGGGCGCGTCCCAGCGCGCGCCGCAGGCCGCGCAGAGCGCGCGGTCCAGCCGCCCGTGCATATGCACCACGTCCCGCGCGCCCGCGCGCTCCAGCAGATCGTCGATATTCTGCGTGACCAGCGTCACGCCCGGCGCGCGCGACAGCCGCGCCAGCGCGGAATGGGCCATGTTATGGCGCGCGGCGCGCATGTTGGCCCGGCGCGCATTGTAGAAATCATGCACCAGCGCCGGGTTGCGGGCGAAGCCCCCGGGCGTCGCCACGTCGTTCAGGTCGTAGCGTGTCCAGAGGCCGTCCACATCGCGAAACGTGCCGAGCCCCGATTCGGCGCTCAGCCCCGCGCCGGACAGGATGACGATGCGTGTCATGCCCCCTGTCTGCCGGATCCGACCCGAAAGCGCCACGGCAGGGCCTGAATTCCGAACCCTTCATCGGGCGAGACTGCGCGGGCGCAACCCGGAGGACGGCCTCATGATCACACGCGACGAGCCCCCCCTGTTCGAAATCCCGGGCCCGATGGGCGTTCCGATCCAGATCGCCCCGAGCTTCCTGATCCTCGCGGTCATCCTGACCGGCTTTCACATCACGCCCCATTCGCTGGCCTTCGTCGCGATGATCGCGCTGGCCATCCTGCTGCACGAACTGGGCCATGCCTGGGGCGGCTATGCCGTCGGCAACGGCGCGCGCCGCGTCGTACTCTGGGGCGGTGGCGGGTTCTGCGAATACGATCGCGCGTCGCCCCCGCTCGCGCGCGAGTTCGAAGTGGCGATGGGCCCGCTGACGAACCTCGCGCTCTGGGCGCTGTCGTCGCTGGTCGCGTCCTGGCTGGTGGATGGTTATTTCGCGACCGGCATCGATGCGCTCTGGTACGCGGGCTGGTATGCGGGCGTCTTCGCCAAGATCAACCTGGTGCTCTTCGCGCTGAACCTGATCCCGGTGCAGCCGCTCGATGGCGGCAAGCTCCTGCATCTGGCGCTGATGCGGCGCGCCAGGCCCCGGAATGCGGCGCGGATCGCGGGCGCGATCGGCCTGTTCTTCGCCCTGCTCTGGGTGCCGATGATGATCGCGGCCTACCTGACCTGGGGCTGGCTTCTGCTGTTCCTGCCCTCGATCCCGGACCATTGGCGCCTCGCGCGGGGCGCGGGCGTCGGCGTCCGCCCCTGACGCGCGGCCCCGGCGACGGTCACGCCACCCGGCAGATCCGCTCGGCCGTCGACACGAAATCCTTGTAGCGCTTCCAGAACGCCTCGTCGCGGCGGCGGTCCGACTGGCGGACCTCCTGCGCGTGATGCGGGTCGCGGAAGAAGCGCACCGCGCGGCTCTGCTCGCCCGAGGACAGCTTGGCATCCGCCGCCGCCTGCACGCAGCCGCAGAGCTGGCGGTTCGCCGCGCTCCGGTCGGCCCGCAGGCAGGCCGTCTGGATCGGGCCCGTCGCATAGGCGCGCTGCACCGGCGCGTCACGCCCGCCGCCGCAGGCCGACAACGTCAGCGCGGCGCCGAGGGTCAGCGCGAAGAGGTTGAATCTGCTCATGTCCATGCCTCGTGAAGTCGAAATCTGGCGTCTCGATCAGGAGGCTAGGATGCCAGACCCGCGCGGCGCTGACAATCGGCGGCGCGGGTCTGGAATGTCGCGGCGCTCAGGCCGAACGGCGCGGCCGCCGACCTTTGCCGGAACCGGGCTTGCCGGCGCCCTGCGGCTTGGCGCCCTGGGGCCGGCCGCCGCCGCCCTGCGGACGCCCGCCGCCACGCCGGCCGCCGCCGCGGCTCTGCTTGGGCTTGGCCTCCTCCTGCGATGGGGTCCAGCGCCGCCCCGAGGCCACCGGGATCTCGCCGCGGATGACCTTCTCGACATCCTTCAGCTCGCCCATCTCGTCGGGCGCGCAAAGCGTGATCGCGGCCCCGTCGCGGCCGGCCCGGGCGGTGCGCCCGATCCGGTGGACATAGGTCTCGGGCACGTTGGGCAGCTCGTAATTGTAGACGTGCCGCACCGCCGGAATGTCGAGGCCGCGCGCCGCCACGTCGGTGGCGACCAGCACCGGCGCGTCGCCCGAGGCGAAGGCCTCCAGCGCGCGCATCCGCTGGTTCTGGCTCCGATTGCCGTGGATCGCCACGGCATGCACGCCCGCATTGGTCAGTTGCTTGGCCAGCCGGTCCGAGCCGTGCTTGGTGCGCGCGAAGACCAGCGCCGCCTCGTTCGGATGTGCGCGCAGCAGGTCCAGCAGGAAGCCCGGCTTCTCGGCCTTGGCGACGAAGTGGATGACCTGCGTCACCTTGTCGGCGGTCTGGCCCGAGGTGGCGACCTGCACGCGGACGGGATGGTCGAGATAGGTCGCGGCCAGCCCCTCCATCTCCTTGGGCATAGTGGCCGAGAACAGGAGCGTCTGGCGCTCGGCCGGAAGCTTCGGCGCGATCTGGCGCAGCGCGTGGATGAAGCCCATGTCGAGCATCTGGTCGGCCTCGTCCAAAACCAGGAAGCGGGTCTCGCCCAGCTTGACGGCGCCGCGCTCCATCAGGTCGATCAGCCGGCCCGGCGTCGCGACCAGCAGGTCGACGCCGCGCTCCAGCCGCTTGATCTGCGGGTTTATGCCCACGCCGCCCACGACCCGGGCGACCTTCAGATGGCTGCCCTTGGTGAAGCCTGACAGGCTCTCGGCGATCTGGTTCACCAGCTCGCGCGTCGGCGCGAGGATCAGGGCGCGCGCGGTGCGCGGGGCGGGACGGGCCTCGTCGGTCAGCAGGTGCTGCGTCAGCGGCAGGCCGAAGGCCGCGGTCTTGCCGGTGCCGGTCTGGGCGAGGCCCATGACGTCGCGGCCTTCCAGAGCGGGCGGGATCGCCTGCTTCTGGATCGGGGTGGGGTCGGTGATGTTCATCTCGCGCAGCGCGTCGATGAGGCGGGGCTTCAGCCCCAGCATGTCGAAATCCATGTGAATATATCCTGTGGCGCCCGTCACGGGCGCATCGGGCGCGCCGCTTCGGGCGCACGGTTGCGGGGTCACGGAGCGGGTCGCTCCGCGCCTCCCCGGCGTGATCCTTGGGAAAGCAACCCGCCGATCGTGGGGAACGTCCCGGATGGACGTCCAGCTCACGCGGCCCGAAGGGCGGGGTTGTGCAGGCAGATGGACCTGCGCGGCGCGCCTGTCAACCGGGGCGAGACGGCGGGTCGGGCCGATCAGGCGCCTTCCAGCAGGCTCCAGGTCGCGGCGCAGATCACCAGCGTCAGGCCGATGAACAGGATCGTGCGCATGCGTTCGTTGTTCAGATAGACGCTGCGCGGCGCCAGCATGCCGGTCACGATGGCTTCGCGGTCGGCGTGATGGGCCAGCAGGGTGCGGCGGACGACCACGCCCACAACGGGCCGCACGATGCGGAAGCTGACCTGTTCATCCACCAGCACCGGCAGGAAGCAGAACACCCCCACGAAGAAGGCCGACACGAAGGCCCCGTTGCCCGAGACCACCGCCTGGGCCAGCACCGACGGCACCGCCAGCAGGCAGACCAGATACATCAGGAACCGTTCGGGCCGCGACAGGCCCATCACCCGCAGCTTGAAATAGCGCAGGAAATCGGGCCGGACGGTTTCGTCCATCAGGACCGTCCGGGCGTGATCCGCCGCCGCGTCCGCGGGCCAGAGCAGGGCATCCGGCTCGACCACGAGGCGGTCGAACATGGCCTGCGTGGCCTGCGGATCGGCCTGCGCGCGCGGATGCGCGGCGACGCGGACGATCAGCGTCTGGAAGGCGTCGGCGCAGCGCTGGAACACCTCCAGCGCGCGGAACAGGATGAAGCCCGCGATGATCGAGACGAAGGTGATCTGGGTCTGGAAGATATCGGGGCTCAGGTGGAAGGACGCGACGATCCCGTCCGCCGGCGCCAGCCGCAGGACCACCGCCGCGCCGATCAGCCCGAACAGGAAGCTGATGAAGCTGAGGTCGTCGATGAAGCGCTGGTGCAGCAGGTAGTTCGAGACGATCACACCGCACAGGCAGAACACCACCACCACGTCCAGGTCGTCGATCCCGAGGAACGCCAGGTAGCAGGCCCCCAGCGCGGGCGAGAGGTAGAACAGGCTTTTCAGGCTGATCGCGTTGTAGATGCGCGAGGCGCGCAGCCACAGCGCCTCCGACCCCCAGTAGACGGCGACCCCGATCCAGATCATGCCCGCCAGCGTGGGCAAGGCGGCCTCCGGCGGGGCGGACAGGCGATCCCAGCCGTCGAAGAAGACGATCCAGCCCGCCGCGACCAGGACATGCAGCGCCAGGTTCCCGAAGGACAGCCAGCCCAGCACCGCCATTTCCAGCCGCCGGGGCGCGCCGATGCGGTCCGCCGTGACCTGCACCAGCACGACATAGACCGATGCCACCGCCGACAGCAGCGCCGCCCCGAAGATCCACGCGCTCAGCTCCGACAACGCGCCCAGCGGCGTCAGCAGCACGATGGACACGAAGGATAGCGTGAACAGCACCCATTCCTTCCGGCTGAGCCGCTGATAGCCCGGTCCCAGCAGCAGCCCGCCCAGCACCGCGTTGAACACCGGGTAGAGGTAGACGATGATCGTCGCCTCGATCTCCTTCGAGATGGTGACCGCGTAGTAGAAGGCGACGTCGTTGGTGACCTTCAGCGCGATCGCCAGCAGGAACCACGGCTGGCGCAGCAAAGGCCCGGCCAGCGCCCATCCGCCACTGGGCATCAGCAGGCCCAGCACCAGCGCCGTCGCGGCCGTGGCCCCAAGCGAGAAGGTCAGCGGCGACATCCCTCCGATCGCCAGGATCGCGACCGTCGCGTTCGACGACAGGATGGCGATCGAGACCAGCGCCAGAAGGAAGGCGGAATTTCTGCCCGTCATCTCAGCCCCGGCCCCCGAAACACGTCGACCCGGCCTTACCCGCGCGACGCCCGACCCCCAAGCCGTTCGCGGCGTTCGGGTTTTCACTGTCCCCCAACGGCAACGCCCGTCCCGGGCACCGCCCTCAGATGATCTCGTCCTCGTCGAACATCGGGTCGTCGGCCAGTTGCGCGCTGTGATCCTCTACCGCCGTCTCGACCCGCTCGACCGACGCGACGCGGGCAAGGTGGAACACCGCGTCCCCCTCGTTGACCACCGGCAGGACCGCGCGCCCCACGATGATGCCGTCGAACGGGGCGAGGATCTCTTCCTCCACGTCGCCGAACGGATCGGAGACGGAGCCGAGAACGTCGCGCCGCCGCACGAGGTCGCCATCGGCACGGAAGCTGCGGAACAGCCCGCCGATCGGCGCGCGCAGCCACTTGCTCGACGGGCAGAATTGCGACGGCGCCTTCGGACGCGCGATGCCACGACCCGTCACCATGCCCATCGACCGCATCACCCGCAGGATGCCCGCCAGCCCCGCCCGGACCGAGTATTCGTCGAAGCGCAGGCCCTCGCCCGCCTCGTAGACCACCATGTCCACGCCGGCGGCCTGCGCCGCCGCGCGCAGCGATCCGTCGCGCAAGGCCGACTCCATGATGATCGGCGCGCCGAAGGCCTCGGCCAATTCGCGCACGCGCGGATCGCCGGGCGAGATGCGCGTCTGCGGATAGTTCGTGCGGTGGATGGCGGCCGAATGCAGGTCGATTCCCACATCCGAGCGCATCACCACGTCGCTCAGGAACAGATGCGCCAGCCGGGACGCCATCGACCCGGTCCCGCTGCCCGGGAAGCAGCGATTCAGGTCCCGGCGGTCGGGCAGATAGCGCGACCGGTTCAGGAACCCGAAGGTGTTGACGATGGGCACGACCAGCAGCGTGCCGCGCAACCCGTTCAGATTCTGCGTCCGCAGCAGGCGGCGCACGATCTCGATCCCGATCACTTCGTCGCCATGCACGCCCGCGCTGACGAAGACCGTCGGCCCCTCGGATCGGCCGTGAACGACATGGACGGACATGGTGACGGGCGTGTGATCCGATAGCGTGCTGACGGGCAGGTCGACGGTGCGGCGCATCCCCGGGGCGATCGCCTCCGGCCCGATCTCGAACGGGGCGCGCCGTACCATCAGCCCTTGCCTCGAGTCCGTGTCGCGCCGGGCTTCGCGTGCTTCTCCAGATACTCGATGATCTGGCCCGCGATATCGAGACCGGTGGCCTTCTCCACCCCTTCCAGCCCGGGCGAGGAGTTCACCTCCATCACCACCGGCCCGTGATTGGCCCGCAGCATGTCCACGCCGCAGACGTTCAGGCCCATCGCCTTGGCCGCCCGAACGGCGGTCGAACGCTCCTCTGGCGACAGCTTGATGACATCCGCCGATCCGCCGCGATGCAGGTTCGAGCGGAATTCTCCCTCGGCGCCGGTGCGCTTCATCGCCGCGATGACGCGGCCGCCCACCACGATGGCCCGGATGTCGGTTCCGCCGGCCTCCTTGATGAATTCCTGGACCAGGATGTTGGTGTTCGTGGCGCGGAACGCCTCGATCACGGATTTCGCCGACCGGTCGGTATCGGCCAGCACGACGCCCAGGCCCTGCGTGCCCTCTAGCAGCTTGATGACCAGCGGCGCGCCGCCGGCCAGGGCCAGCACCTCCTCCGTCTGCTTGGGGTCATGCGCGAAGGTCGTCACCGGCAGGCCGATCCCGTCGCGCGCCAGAAGCTGCATCGAGCGCAGCTTGTCGCGCGACCGCCCGATCCCCACGCTTTCGTTGAGCGGATAGACTCCCATCATCTCGAACTGGCGCAGGACGGCCAGGCCGTAGAAGGTCACCGACGCGCCGATCCTCGGGATGACCGCGTCATATCCGGTCAGGCTTTCGCCGTTGTAGAAGATCTCGGGCCGGCGCGACGCGATGTTCATGTAGCAGCGCAGCGTGTTGATGATGTTCAACTCGTGACCCCGCGTCTCCGCCGCCTCCTTCAGCCGCCTGTGAGAATAGAGATCCGGGTTGCGGGCCATCATTGCGATTTTCATGAACTGTCTTTTCCCTTGGGCCGCTTGGCCGTTGCGTTGGTGGTGAGGTTCCGTTTCCCCGGATGCACGGCGATCTTGTGCCGCCGCAGCGCGGTGCGCCCCACGATCATTCGAAAGGTCATGCCACTGCGATCGGCCAGCGACAGGTCGATGCTCCACAGTCGGCCCGCGATCCGGAACTTCGTCCGGATGACGTAGCGCGTCTCGGGGATACCGCTGGTATTCGTGATCTCGCGGCGGTCGTGGACCGGCGCTTCGGCATTGGTGTCATGGGCATCGTCGTCGAACCCGGTGTGAAACCGGACCCATTGCACGCCGTCGCGCTCGAACGCCTCGATATCGGTCGCATGCAGCGCAGACGTACGTGCGCCGGTATCGATCTTCGCCTTCAGGCCGGTCACACCCAGAAGCGGCAGGTCCACCCGTTCCTGCCATCCGATCAGCATCATTGCTGCGACACCCTTCCCTTTGCGAGCCGTCCGGCGACTATGACGTTGAAAGCAGGGCACGGCTAGGCGGGACGCACCCCCCGCGACACGCCGCCCCTTTCCGCCAACCGGCGCGCGATGTATCTCCGCGCGGACTCCTCAAGGAAGGCCGATCCCGATGACCGACCTCGCCCATATCCGCAATTTCTCGATCGTGGCGCATATCGACCACGGCAAGTCCACGCTGGCCGATCGCCTGATCCAGGAGACGAACACCGTCAGCGCGCGCGAGATGAAGGAGCAGCTTCTCGACGCGATGGATATCGAGCGCGAGCGCGGCATCACCATCAAGGCCAACACCGTCCGCATCCAGTTCACCGCCGCCGATGGCGAGGAATACACGCTCAACCTGATCGACACGCCCGGCCATGTCGATTTCGCCTACGAGGTCTCGCGCTCGATGCGCGCGGTCGAGGGCTCGCTTCTGGTCGTCGACAGCACGCAAGGGGTCGAGGCGCAGACGCTCGCCAATGTCTACCAGGCCATCGATGCCGACCACGAGATCGTGCCGGTCCTCAACAAGATCGACCTGCCGGCCTCCGAGCCCGACCGCGTGCGTGAGCAGATCGAGGACGTGATCGGCATCGACGCCTCCGACGCGCTCCTCGTCTCGGCCAAGACCGGGCAGGGCATCCGCGAGACGCTGCAGGCCATCGTCGACCGCCTGCCCGCGCCCAAGGGCGAGGCTGACGCCCCGCTCAAGGCGATGCTGGTCGACAGCTGGTACGACAGCTATCTCGGCGTCATCGTCCTGGTGCGCATCATCGACGGCAAGCTGAAGAAGGGCGACCGCATCCGGATGATGCAGAACGGCTCGGTCCACCATGTCGACCGGATCGGCGTCTTCCGCCCCGCCATGGTCCAGGTGGATGAGCTCGGGCCCGGCGAGATCGGCTTCCTCACCGCCTCGATCAAGGAGGTCCGCGACACCCGCGTCGGTGACACCATCACCCACGAGAAGCACGGCGCCACCCAGGCCCTGCCGGGCTTCAAGCCCTCGCAGCCGGTGGTGTTTTGCGGCCTCTTCCCGGTCGACTCGGCCGAGTTCGAGGACCTGCGCGACGCGATCGAGAAGCTCGCGCTCAACGACGCCTCCTTCTCCTACGAGGTCGAAAGCTCAGCGGCCCTCGGCTTCGGCTTCCGCTGCGGCTTCCTCGGGCTGCTGCATCTGGAGGTCATTCGCGACCGGATCGAGCGGGAATACGATATCGACCTGATCACCACCGCGCCCAGCGTGGTCTATCATGTCCACATGCGCGACGGCGAGATGATCGAGCTGCACAACCCCGCCGACATGCCCGACCTGACCCATGTCGACCACGTGGAGGAGCCGCGCATCAAGGCGACGATCCTGGTGCCCGACGACTTCCTGGGCGACGTGCTCAAGCTCTGCCAGGACCGGCGCGGCATCCAGCTCGACCTGACCTATGCGGGCCCGCGGGCGATGGTGGTCTACGACCTGCCGCTCAACGAGGTGGTGTTCGATTTCTACGACCGGCTAAAATCGGTGACCAAGGGCTATGCCAGCTTCGACTACCAGATGATCGGCTACCGGGAGGACAACCTGGTGAAGATGCAGATCCTGGTGAATGACGAGCCGGTGGATGCGCTGTCGATCATGGTCCACCGCGACCGGGCCGAGATGCGCGGGCGCACCATGGTCGAGAAGCTGAAGGACCTGATCCCCCGCCACATGTTCAAGATCCCGATCCAGGCCGCCATCGGCGGCAAGGTCATCGCCCGCGAGACGCTGGCCGCGCTCCGCAAGGACGTGACCGCGAAATGCTACGGCGGGGATGCGACGCGGAAGCGGAAGCTGCTCGACAAGCAGAAGGCGGGCAAGAAGAAGATGCGGCAGTTCGGGAAGGTCGAGATCCCGCAATCGGCGTTCATCAATGCTTTGAAGATGGATGGGTGATTTTCGCGGGGGTGCTGCTCACTCTCCGCCCCCGTATTTCGCCTCTTTCCAATTGTTTCGGCACGATTTGAGATAGTCACTATCAGCTTCGATCCTTAAGCAAATCAGTTCCACGAAGGCCTCGCTGTATTGTGGGCTTGCTTTCGAATGCGGCTTGTGAACAAGGTCGGCGCGAGTGTCGGGCGTTATGCTCTCCTTATGTAGAATGCATTGGACGTCGTGCCCGTTGAACTTCTTTGCGCCGATTTTTTTCTTCACTTCCTTTATGACTTGGCCGCGCGTATGCGGATGAGTCTCGCTAAGACGGTTGAGTCGTACAACGGGAGCAGACGGGTCCGAAGAGAGGCGAACGGCCCCGGTTGCATGACTTCCGTCAGCTACGATGACAGTACTTCCCGGCGCGGCTTCGACAACCCGTCGAATATTTCCAAGCCACTCTTCCCGCCTGGCCGTGAGCTCCTTCTCAAAGGAAGCTATGATATCTTGCTGTTGCGCCGGCTCGCTTTTTGCTCCGTGACGATAGTAAACGGTCCCGACACTAAACGCTGTCTTTTGCTTTTCTTCGGAAACTGCGTAGGTGCCGACCTTGGTAAACACGAGCGGAAATCGTGACGACGAAATGAAGATTGCGGGGAATGTTTGGCCATTCCGATCAACAGATGCTACGTCGAAATCTGAAAATTGGACCCCTGTATATTTTGCAATTTGATCGGTAATTTTGGCGGGGTCGAAGGCAAGGAGCGACGATGCGTCATTTTCCGAAGTACTACCGTCGTCACAGATACCAAAAATAATTACACCTCCCCGGGAGTTGGTGAAAGAAACGATATCTTTTACCAGTTCCGCCCAGAACGCCGCCTTCTTTTCAGGGAAAAATCCTTCTTTGAAGTCTACCACATCGCTCTCAGTTGTTGCTGCGACGGCAATAGCTTGGAGTTCAGCGATATTCATGGTGCGTCTGTCGCGCGTTTTCCACGAGTATTCAACTGGTAAAGGGTCGAGCAAGCGTAGGGTGCGTGCTCGTCACGCACCGCCATCGCCCGCAAAATCCGCGAACGGTGCATGGCAAGCACGCACCCTACGATCGTTCGGCCTGAGCGCGGCAGTCCCGGTGGATCGATGAATACGGCCACGCCTCCTGCTCCGTCACCAGCCCGTGCTTCACCCGATTGATCCAGCAATAAATGCGACGGGCCGTGGCACTAGGCTTGCTCCTTCGCTCCATGCAGCGAAACAATTGGACACACATAAAATGAAGCGCCCTCGGCTCTCACCAGGAGCGCCTGATACGCAAATCCGCCCAACCCTCAGATCGTATCCGCGACCGCGTCGCCGAACTCTTCCGGGTCCTCGATGAAGCCGCCGACCGTGTCGTCGCAGGCGTCCAGTCCGAACAGCACGGGCAGGGCGATGATGAAGCGGGTCAAAACAGGTTCCCCCCTTCTTCCTCGACCACCCCGTCGGCGGCGAACTCGGTGCGCAGCTCGCCGTTCGGGACCGCCAGCGGCCCGCTGCGCGCGAGCAGCTGCGCCCCCTCACGGATCGAAAAACCCGTGGTCCAGGACCACCTCTCCCGCCACCAGCCGGCGGACGAAGCCGCAGGGGTCGTCCTGCTGCGTGAAATGCGTCCAGACGCGTTGCGCGAAGCGGTCGGGGGCCACGAAGAGGATCATCGGGTTGAGCTCTTCGAGCGCGACGGCCCGGTCGATGGCGGCGGCGGTCTCGAAGCCGGCCTGCGCGGCGGGGCCCAGCGATTTCACCTGCATCGCGTAGGCGACGTATTCGACGCTGGCGACGCAGCTCTCGTAGGGACAGGGCATCCCGTCGGTCGCGGCATGGGCGAGCTCGTGGACGACGACGCTTCGGAAATAGGCCTCCGGGCTCAGGTCCGAGAACGCCCCGTCGGGCAGGTCCCGGGCCGCGAGCGCCGCCGGGGACAGGACCTCGATGAGGCCGCGCCCGCAGTGATAGATGCCGGCGCAATCGGTCTCGAAGGCGTCGACGGTCTCGATGCGGACGGAGGCCGGGATGTCCGGCAGGCCGCAGGCCGCGAAGATCCCGGCCGCCTCCCGGGCGGCGTCGCAGATCAGCGCGGCCGCGTCCCCGTCGCCGACCGTGACCGACGCGTTCGGCGCGTCGCAGGTGCGCGATTGCGGCAGTGCCGGCGATGCTACGAGGATCGAGACGGTAAAAAGCGAAAGGGCGGTCCATCTGCGACGCGTCATCGATCGGCCCAAACCCTTGACTGCCCTGCGTTATCACCGGCTAGCAGTCGCGCCCGCCGCCCGCTTTGCGCTGCATCAATCGGCCCGCCGCACCGCCGCGCGACACGCGCCCCCGGCGGTCCCGGCGGGGGCGCGCCGCTCGGCCCTTAGTCGTCGGTCTTGTGGACGTTGATCGTGCGCAGCACCTTCCGCGACTCCGGGTCGACGACGATCATCACCTCGCTGCCCTCCTTGTCGAAGCCGTTGATGAGGCCGTCCTCGGCGCTGACCAGCCGCAGATCCTTGTAGCCGCTCATCAGCAGCTTCGAGGCGATCGCGTCGTAGCTCGAGTCGGGCATCACGTTCACCGCCTGCGCCGAGGCGGCGAAGGGCGTGGCGAGCGACAGGGCGAGAAGGGTCGAAAACAAGCGTGACATCGTCAATCTCCCATCCGCGGAGATGGACAGGACGCCGCGTCCCGGCGGGCCGCGGATGCCCGGGCGGGGCGTGCGACAAGGTCCGACCGGTCGCACCGATCAGGTGCGTCGCGGGCGCGTGCGTCGCGGCATGGCGTCTTGCGGGTCGCAGTCCGGGCGGGCGTGAAAGCGCTCCCGCGGGGACGATCAAGCCATACAGGAAATCACTGTTTCCAGCAACGAAACGCGCTCCCCCCCCCCGATCGCGTAGGCGGAGACGCTGCGACCGCCAGGCCGCGCCTCAGCCGCCCCGCGCCAGCGCCTGGCCCACGTTCTCGGCGTCGCGCACGAAGCCGCGCGTCGTCTCGCAGGCGGCGAGGGTCATCACAAGCGACAGGATGACGGAGATGCGGATCATGCTAGGCTCCTCTGGCGGCGGGTCAGAACAGGTTCCCGCCTTCCTCCTCGGCGATGGTGTCGGCGACGATGGCGCCGCCCGCCCCGATGGCCACGGCGGCACAGCCCGAGGCCAGTGGCGCGAAGGCGAGGAGGGCCAGGAGGGTCAGGGTCTTGCGGGTCATGGGGTCGGCTCCGGTCTGCGGGTTCGCCCCGACTATCGACAAGCCGCCCCGCGGGCGCAAGGCACCGCGTGGCTTGACGCAAATCAACGCGCGCCTTTCGAGCGCGCGCCACTCTCGCACGAAACGGAGGATCCCATGACCGATGCCCGCACCCGCCTTCTCGCCCGCCGCGCGGAACTGACCGGCGACCTCGAGCGGATCGAGGACCAGCTCGACGATCCCGCGCCGAAGGATTGGGAGGACCGCGCCTCGGAGCGACAGGGAGACGAGGTGCTGGAGTCGCTGGGCCAGCACGACCGCGACGAGATCCGCGCCATCGACGCCGCGATCGCGCGGATCGACAACGGGACCTACGGGATCTGCGGGAAATGCGGCGAGGCGATTTCGCCCGAGCGGCTGGAGGCCGTGCCCACGGCCGCGCTCTGCCGGACCTGCGCCCGCGGCGAGTGAGACCCGGGCGCGTTCAGCGCTCGATCGCCTCGATCCGCAATCCAGTGGTCTGGGCCCCGGCTTGTCCCGTGGCGGCGCGGCCGAACGCGGCGACGCCGTCGGCGGGATCCTCGAGGATCTCCAGCAGGTTGCGGCGCAGGACCGGCGCCTCGGCCCGGCCGGTCGGCACGACCAGCTCGGCCCGCGCCGACAGGGTCGGCGGCAGTTCGAGATCGCCCTCGGCATTGGTGATCGCGACCGTGGACTGCGTCCCGTCCTCGATCACCACCGGCAGGCCCTGCACCGGCACGCCGCCGCTGGTCAGAAGGCGCAGAATCGTCTCGGCCCGCGCGGCCGGGGCCAATGTCGCCACTGACCCTATGAGCGCCGCGATCCAGATCGTCCGTCTCATGGCTGGTCCTCCTCGACGGCCTCCTGCAGGGCCTTGATCAGCCGGCCCGAGAATTCGAACCGGCCGTCGCCGCGTCGCGCGGGGCCTTGCGTGAGGGTGAAGATCGGCCGCCCGTCCGGGCTGACGCCGGTCACGGTATAGGCGATCACGGTGTAGGGGCCCGGCTCGTCCACCTCGAGGATCATCTCGTGCGGCGTCTCGCCGGTGCCCACGACGGTCGCGGTGCGCAGGTATCTCTGCGGCACGGCGTTCACGAAGACGGGCGTGTTCTCGGCCAATCCCTCGAATGTGACCTGCGCCGAGAGCGGCAGAGTCGGAATCTGCGGCTCAATGACCAGGCGCGACATCGTGGCGTAGGCCAGCGCGATGCCGGCGATGATCGCCACCAGCGAGGGGTAATTCGTCGACAGCTTGCCGAAGAACGGGATCTCGATCTGGCTGACATGGCCCTTCTCGTCGACCACGACCTGCTGGCGGGCGAGGACCATCAGGCCGCCGCCGATCGCGAGGATCGCGGCCAGCATGGCCATGGACAGGATGACGGCGTTGAACAGCATGGCACGACCTCCGGGGACCGGCGCAGGCGCGCGGGAACAGGGATGCAGGGCTCGAGCGTGAACCCATCATAGCAGATCAGGGGGCCGCGCGGCAGGTCAGGAAAGCCTGACCTCGCGGGGGCTTGCGCGCCGCGAGCCGGGCCGGGCGAATCGCGTCCGGTCCGGATGCGCGCAACCTTGAGGGGTGCGGGCGCGTTGCCCTCACCGAACACGCACGAACAGTCCCGAAGGAGCGATTCACATGACCGACGCCGCCAAGATCGAAGAGAAGTTCTGGAAGCACCTGCGCTCCGACAAGACGGTGTTCCTCGGATGCGAGGGCGCCCCGCCGCGCCCGATGACCGCCATCGTCGACGGCGACCACAATTCGGGACCGCTCTGGTTCTTCGGCACGACCGACAGCGACCTGGGCCGGGTGCTCGCCGCCAACAACAAGCCCGGCATGATGACTTTCGTGAACAAGGGCTGGGACCTCTGGGCCTCGGCCTCGGGGACGCTGTCGCTCGACACCGATCCTGCCCGGGTGGAGCGGCTGTGGAACCCCGCCGTCGCCGCCTGGTATGACGGCAAGGACGATCCCAAGCTGCGCCTGATCCGCTTCGACGCCCGCGAGGCGGAGCTGTGGGAGGATGGCTCGACCCTCGCGGCGGGGATCCTGTCGCTGATGGGCCGCGACCCGAAGGACAAGGCTGAGGACAAGAAGGCGCATGTGCGCCTCGACTGATGTTGCGGGCCGGGCGGAAGCGCCCGGCCACCTTCAAACGGCGGCTATTTCACGGGGCCGTTGATCTCGATGAGATTGCCCTCCGGGTCCTCCGTATAGACGTGGCGCAGGCCCGGGATCGCGAATTCCCCGGTGACCGAATGGCGGATGCCCGCCGCGCGCAGGCGCGCGATCACCGCATCCAGATCGTCCACGCGAAACGCCACATGGCCGCCGACCGACGGGTTGAAGGCGAGGTCGTTCTTCTCCGCGAAATCGGGATCGGGCGCGATCAAGTGCAGGCCCGAATGCCCGTCGCGCCCGTCGCCCATCAGCGCCAGCTTGTCGGGATCGCCCGGCAGGTAGCCGCGCGTCTCGGGGAAGGCCCAGCGCCCCTTCCGCATGCCCAGGATCTCGGTGTAGAAGGCCGCGGCCCGCCGCACGTCGCGCGCCTGCAGGTTCACGTGGTGGATCGACCAGCTCATTTCGCTCTCCTCTTTGCCCCGACCCTAGCAACGCCCCGGTGCCCGGCCTAGCTTCTGCCGCGAAGGAGACATCCATGACCAATCCCCTGCTCGACGACTGGACCGGCCCGCACGGCCTGCCGCCCTTCGACGCCATCGCGGACGCGCAGTTCGGCCCCGCGCTCGACGCCGCGATGGAGGAGGGCCGCGCCGCTATCGCCGCCATCGCCGACAATCCCGAGCCGCCGACATTCGCCAACACGATCGACGCGCTGGAACGCGCGGACCGGACGCTCGACCGCGTGGCCGGCGTCTTCTACAACCTCGCCGGGGCCGACAGCACGCCAGCGCGCGAGGAATTGCAGCGCGAGATGGCGCCGAAACTCTCGGCCTACGGCTCCGAGATCACAAACAACCGCGCGCTGTTCGACCGGATCGAGACGCTCTGGCAGGACCGCGACGCACTCGATCTGACCGAGGAGCAGGCGCGCGTCCTGATGCTGACGCGGCGCGGCTTCGTG
Source organism: Jannaschia sp. GRR-S6-38 (assembly GCF_029853695.1). Classification (NCBI taxonomy): domain Bacteria; kingdom Pseudomonadati; phylum Pseudomonadota; class Alphaproteobacteria; order Rhodobacterales; family Roseobacteraceae; genus Jannaschia; species Jannaschia ovalis. Next base: position 1,195,697 of record NZ_CP122537.1, on the reverse strand, counting down.
CGCTCGGGTGCGGCGCTCGAAGGGGCCGATAAGGCGCGCCTGACCGAGGTGAAATCGCGCCTGGCCACGCTGGGGACAAGCTTCGCCCAGAACCTGCTGGCGGACGAGCGCGACTGGTTCATGGACCTCTCCGAGGACGACCTTCGGGGCCTGCCCGATTTCGTCATCCGCACGGCCCGCGCCGCCGGCAAGGATCGCGATCGCCCGGGCGCGGTTGTCACGCTGAACCGCTCGCTGATCGTGCCCTTCCTGCAATTCTCGCCCCGCCGCGACTTACGGCAGAAGGCCTACGAGGCCTGGGTCGCACGCGGTGAAAACGGGGGCGAGACCGACAACCGCGCCATCGCCGCCGAGATCCTCAAGCTGCGCGAGGAGCGCGCGCATCTTCTGGGCTACGCGAATTTCGCCGCCTACAAGCTGGAGACCGAAATGGCCGGCACGCCCGACGCGGTGCGCGACCTGCTGATGGAGGTCTGGCGCCCCGCCCGGAAGGCCGCGCTGGGCGATGCCGAGCACCTGGCCCGAATGGCACGCGAGGACGGCATCGTCGGTCCGCTCGAGCCCTGGGACTGGCGCTACTACGCCGAGAAGCGGCGGCTCGAGTTGCACGATCTCGACGAGGCGGAGCTGAAGCCCTTCTTCCAGCTCGACCGCATGATCGAGGCGGCCTTCGCCGTCTCGAACCGGCTGTTCGGCCTGGAATTCACGCCGCTCGACCTGCCGCTCTACCACCCGGACGTGCGCGCCTGGGAGGTGACGCGGCAGGGCGCGCATGTCGCCGTCTTTCTGGGCGACTATTTCGCCCGCGCCTCCAAGCGCTCGGGCGCCTGGTGCTCGGCCATGCGCTCGCAATCGCGGCTCGACGGCGAGGTGCGGCCCATCGTCGTCAATGTGTGCAACTTCGCCAAGGGCGATCCGGCGCTGCTGTCCTATGACGACGCGCGCACGCTGTTTCACGAATTCGGCCACGCGCTGCACCAGATGCTGTCGGACGTGACCTACCAGTCGGTCTCGGGCACAAGCGTGGCGCGCGATTTCGTGGAACTGCCCAGCCAGCTCTACGAGCATTGGCTCGACGTGCCCGAGGTGCTGGGCGAATTCGCCACCCATGCGGAGACGGGCGCGGCGATGCCCGAAGACCTGCGCGACCGCCTGCTGCGGGCGGCGACCTACGACATGGGGTTCCAGACCGTGGAATACGTGGCCTCGGCGCTGGTGGACCTCGCCTTCCACGACGGGCCGGCGCCCGCGGATCCGATGCAGAAACAGGCCGAGGTGCTGGAGACGCTGGGCATGCCGCGCGCCATCCGCATGCGCCACGCCACGCCCCATTTCGCGCATGTCTTCTCGGGTGACGGCTATTCCGCGGGCTATTACAGCTACATGTGGTCCGAGGTGATGGATGCCGACGCCTTCGCCGCCTTCGAGGAGGCGGGCGACCCGTTCGACGCAGACCTCGCGCGGGCGTTGGAGGCCAACATCCTGTCGCGCGGCGGCTCGGTCGAGGCGGCCGAGCTCTACACCCGCTTCCGCGGCCGCCTGCCGGGCGTCGAGGCCCTCCTCAAGGGCCGCGGACTGGACGAGGCGGCCTGATGCCTCTCTATCGCGCCGGCGGCGAGATCCACATGTTCTGCCACGTTCCGAAATGCGGTGGCGCTTCGGTCGAAAGCCATCTCGCCGCGCGCTTCGGGGAGTTGGCCTTTCTGAATTCGTCCTTTTTCTTCGATGACGCGACGCGGCGCTGGACGAAGAGTTCGCCGCAGCATGTCGACATGGGCTCCTTGGAAAAGCTGATCCCTCCGGGATGGATCTCGTCGAGTTTCGCCGTCGTCCGGCATCCCGTCGCGCGGCTTCGCAGCGCCTACGATTACGCCTTCGGAAACGGAGACGGGATCGTGGCGGACATGGGCTTCAATGATTGGATCCGAAGCCTTCCCGATCTTCTGGCGAAGGATCCGTTCGCGCATGACAACCACGTCCGGCCCGGGGCAGACCTCGTCCGGCCCGGATCCAAGGTGTTCCGCCTCGAGGACGGCCTGGATGCGGTGGCGGACTATCTCGCCCGCCAGCATGGCGCTGGGAGCGGGTCACACGTGATCCCCCACGCCAACAAGAGCCGCGGGGGCGCCGATTACCGGTCCCGCCAGGAGCCGCTCGAACCCGATGCGAAGGACCTGATCGCCCGGCTCTACGCGAAGGATTTCGAGCTTTTCGGCTATCTCCTTGAGGAAAGCCACCCGGCCAGTCGTCCGCGGCCCTCTCCCAGGGCGCCGAGGCGTCTGCTCCGGGATCGGCTCTGGCCCCGGAAGATCAGATAGCCTTCAACCGCTGCCGAAGATATTCCCGATGCGCGACCGACCCCAACCGCGGCGGACGCTTTCGGAAGACCTCCTTCAACTCGCGCTTGCGCAGCGTCGTGTCGACCGATGCGCTGACCTGCCCGTCGTGGATCCGATTGAGGATCAGGCAGTCTGGAACGATGACAGGCGGTCCGTATTCGATCTGGGCGCGGTCATAGAAATCGACGTCCATCAACCAGACGAGACCCTCGTCGAACCGGGTCCGCACGGATTGATGCACGGCCAGAACGGACGGGCTGCTCACGGTATTGCGGCCGAAGCGCATCCTTTCGGTCAACCGCGGAACCAGGGCTCGGCCCCGCGACCCGTCCGGGCCGATCGTCGTCGAACCGCAAACCGACCACCGGCTGTCCCCGGAAGCGAAAGCCGCCTCGATCTTCTCCAGCGCGTCATCCGTGGCCACCAGATCGTCCTGGAACAGCACCTTCCGGATCTCGCCGGCCGCACCGTCCAGCGCGGTGTTCACGTTTGCGCTGGCGCAGCGCGCCCCGGCGCGATTGTCGATGACGCGGATGTCGAGGCGGCCATCGTAGGCCGCGCAGGTCTCGCGAACGCCCGCATTCTCGGATTGGTCGGACACCACGACCTCGAAATCCCGGAAGGTCTGCCGGGTGAGTCTTTCGAAAGACTCGCCCAAAAACACCGCGCCCATTCCGGCCATCTCATAGGCAGGAATGCTGATACTCATTCTCACGGTCATTCAGAATTCCATTCATTGCTGCCGGGGAACTAGGGGCTGTGCCCGCATTTGCCCAGCACTCACTCCCGCCGCTCGTCCGGCGCCACGCCCCAGAGCGCGGCGGTCTGGGCCCAGCCTTTCGCGCCCTCGACCTGCAGCTCGCACCAGCCCGCGTCGCAGGTGCCCAGCCAGGCCACGACATTGGCCTGCAGCCGCGCGCTGACCGGCGCGTCGGGGCGGGGGCGGCGGTGGAGCGCGACCTCCTCGGCCTCGACGATCACCGTGCGGTTGCCCGACAGAAGCGAGTAATGCATCCAGCCGCCCGCGCCCTCGCGGTCCTGCACGCGGCGCCAGTGGCCGTATTCGTCGACCACGCGCAGCGGCATGTGGCGGCGCTTGAACACCCAGTCGATGCGATGCGTGCTGGACGGTCCGCGGCGGGCATAGCCCTCGGACGCCTTCATCGACACGAAGCGCGGCAGGGCCATGCCCGTCACCGAGCCACGGGTCTCGGCCCAGAGCGGCCCGCCCAGAAGGGCCGCCAGAAGCGCCCCGATCGCCAATATCCGCATGACTGCCCGTCCTGCTTTTCTTCGCGGGGTCTGACCGCCCCTTGCGCGTGGGGGCAACCCTGCCATCATGGCCCGCGGTCACGGAAGGGGAGACGGCAGCACGATGCCCACGAAACGTCTGAGTGTTGTCGTCACGCGACGCCTGCCCGCGCCGGTCGAGGCGCGCCTGACCGAGCTCTTCGATGCCCGGCTCGCCGAGGCCGATGGCGCGATGCCGCGCGAGGCGCTGGCCGACGCGATGCGCGAGGCCGATATCCTGGTGACCTGCCTCTCCGACAAGATCGACGCCGCGCTGCTGGCGGGCTCGGGCGACCGGCTCAAGCTGATCGCCAATTACGGCGCGGGCGTGGACCATATCGACGTGGCCACCGCGCGGCAGCGGGGCGTTCTGGTCTCGAACACGCCCGGCGCGCTGACCGAGGACACGGCCGACATGACCCTGGCGCTGATCCTCGCCGTGATCCGCCGCATGCCCGAGGGCATGGCGCGGATGCAGGCCGACGAATGGGAGGGCTGGGCGCCCGAGGCGCTGCTCGGCGGGCGGCTGTCGGGCAAGGTTCTCGGCATCCTCGGGATGGGCCGGATCGGGCAGGCCGTGGCGCGGCGGGCGCGCGCCTTCGGGATGCGCATCCATTATCACAACCGCCGCCGCCTGCACGAAGGCCTCGAGGAGCCGCTGGAGGCGACCTTTCACGACAGTCTCGACCGGATGCTGACCATGTCGGACGTGGTCTCGGTCAATTGCCCGCACACGCCCTCGACCTTCCATCTGCTGGGCGCGCGGCGGCTGAAGCTGCTCCGGCCCGAGTCGATCGTGGTGAACACGTCGCGCGGCGAGGTGATCGACGAGAACGCGCTGACGCGGATGCTGCGCGCGGGCGAGCTGGCGGGCGCCGGGCTCGACGTCTACGAACATGGCCGCGACGTGAACCCCCGGCTGCGCGCCTTGCCCAATGTCGTGCTGCTGCCGCATATGGGCTCGGCCACGCGGGAGGCGCGGCTGGAAATGGGCGAGCGGATGCTCGTCAACATGCAGACCTTCGCCGACGGCCACCGGCCCCCGGATCTCGTCGTGCCGTCGATGCTCTGAGCGGGGGCGGCGCCCGCGCGGGAACCGCCGCCATTCGGACCTCTGTCAATCGCCGAGCTTGGCGTGCACCTCGTCGAGATCGACCTCGCCCTTCGGCATCTTGTTGTCCGGGTCCTCGAAATCGTAGCGGAACAGCTTGAAGTCGCGGTGGTAGATTTCCCAGATCAGGTGCATCGACAGATCGTCGAAATACTCCGACACCTTGTGCTGCCGCTTGGGCCCGTGGCCCTCGCTCTCGTTGAAACGCGGCACTTCGGCCAGGTCGACCTTCACCGGCGTCTCGATCGCGTCCAGCACGACCTGCATCCCGTCATTGAAGGCTTCGGTGAAGACCACGTGGTCGTAGCGCCCGCCATTGGCGATGAAGGTGCCGACATGGCCCGACATGGCCGACCAGTGGATGTCGGGATCCATCGGGCGGCGGAACCGGATCGTGTCGCGCGCGAAGAGCAGGAACCGCCGGAAGCTGGCGATCTGGTCGAACTCGAACCCGTTCTCGGGGCTGCCCACATCGACCCCGTATTTCTGCACCAGCATCGGCACGAGGTTGCCGCGATAGCGCTTTCCGTTGCGCTGGATGCCCGCGATCTTGTCGAAGAAGGACGACAGGATCCGGGTGTAGGGATTGCGCACGCAGGTGAAGGCGTAGGAGCGGTGGCCCTTGGCGTTGGCCGCGATCAGGGGCTGGCTCTCCTCCTGCGCCCATTTGTGCAGGCCGCGGGTCGAGTCGTGGATGTCGCCGTCGAAGAACCGTCCGTGATCGGAATAGTACAGGATCTGCCCGATCGACGAGCAGGCGCATTTCGGGACGACGCGATAAACCACGCTCTCGCTTTCGGTCATCCAGGTTCCGGGAAAGCCCATCGATGTCGTCTCTTGCCAGTGTCGCGGCATCAAACCCGCATTGCGCGGTTTCTTCAATCACACTCTGCGGTTATTGCGGGGCGAGTGTGACCGCCCGGAGAACCCCGCCCGCGCCATGGCCAAGATCGCCTTCATCCTGCTCTGCCACAAGGACCCCGAGGCGGTCATCCGGCTGGCCGACGGCCTGACCCGGACCGGCGATTACGTCGCGATACATTTCGACGCCCGCGCCCCGGCCACGGCCTATGCCGCGATCGAGGCGGGGCTGCGGGCCAATCCCAACGTCGCCTTCGCGCGCAAGCGCGTCAAATGCGGCTGGGGCGAGTGGAGCCTCGTGCGCGCGACGCTGGCCACGGTCGAAACCGCGATGGAGGCGTTCCCGCGGGCCACGCATTTCTACATGATTTCGGGCGATTGCCGGCCCATCAAGTCGGCCGAATTCGCGCATGACTTCCTCGATGCGCGCGACGTCGACTACATCGAGAGCGTCGATTTCCACACCTCGGGCTGGATCAAGACCGGCATGCGCGAGGAACGGCTGATCTATCGCCACCTGTTCAACGAACGCTCCAACAAGCGCGCCTTCTACGCCGCGATGCAGCTGCAGAAGATGCTGCGGCTGGAGCGGTCGGTGCCGCGCGGGATCGAGATGATGATCGGCTCGCAATGGTGGTGCCTGCGCCGCGGCACGCTCGAGAAGATCCTCGGCTTCTGCCGGTCGAACCGCGCCGTGATGCGCTTCTTCTCGACCACCTGGATCCCGGACGAGACCTTCTTCCAGACCCTCGTGCGCCACCTCGTGCCCCGCGCCGAGATCGAGAGCCGGACGCCGACCTTCCTGATGTTCACCGATTACGGGATGCCGGCGACCTTCTACGACGACCACCACGACATGCTGCTGAGCCAGGATTTCCTGTTCGCGCGCAAGATCTCGCCCGAGGCCTTCGACCTCAAGGACCGGCTGGACAGTCTCTGGGCCAGCGGGCGCACCGATTTCCCGGTGGCCGGCGACGGGCGGCGGCTGTTCCAGTTCCTGACCCAGCGCGGCCGCGTCGGCCGCCGCTTCGCCCCCCGCTTCTGGGAACGCGCCGCCACGCTGGGGCGCGAGCGCGAACTCGTCGTGCTGGTCTGCAAGAAATACCACGTGGCCAAGCGGCTGGCGCAAAGCCTGCGGGATCATCAGGTGATCCCCACGCTCGACTACCTCTTCGACGAGGAGGCAACGCCGATGCCCGCGCTGGGCGGCATCGAATCGACGCTGGGCAAGCGCCATCGGCATCGCCGCGCGCTGCTGCGGATGCTGTTCCGACAGATGGGGACGGACCGGCTGGCGATCTGCCTCGACCCGGTCAATTTCGACCTGATCGAGGATATCTATGCCGACCGCGCCACCGTCCGGACGCTGCTCATCGACTGCAATTACGACGACGCCTATCTGCGCGGCCATGCCGAGCGGATCGGCCTGATCGGGCCGCGCACGCCGGACACGACCGTGGCCCGCCTGATGCCCGCCGTGGCGCAGGATTTCGTCTCCGAAAGCACGCGCATCCGCGAGGCGGAGCTGCCCGAGATCCACCGCATCGCCGAGACGGCGGACGCGGAGGAGATCGCCCCGGTCCTCGCCGCGGTCTTCGGCACCGATGCCGACACCGGCGCCGCGCTGGCCGCGACGCCCTTTCTCTTCGCGGATTGAGCGCCGCCCGGGCCTTGAGCCCGCCGCGCCCCGATGCCAGCCTGCGCGCGAGCCCCCAGCAAGGACGCGCCCCGATGGCCTATGATTACGACGACGACAACATCTTCGCCCGCATCCTGCGCGGCGAGATCCCCAACGCGACCGTCGCCGAGACCGAACACACGCTCGCCTTCGCCGACATCACGCCGCAGGCGCCGGTGCATGTGCTGGTGATCCCGAAGGGCCGCTACGTGACCTATGATGATTTCCACGCCAATGCCTCCGATGCCGAGATCGTGGATTTCCACCGCACCGCCGCCGCGATCTGCGCCGAGCAGGGCATCGCCGCCGATACCGGCGCGGGCTTCCGCGCGATCACCAATGCGGGCCGCGACGGCGTGCAGGAGGTGCCGCATTTCCACCTGCACCTGATCGGCGGCCGCCCGCTGGGCCGGATGCTGGCCCGCGCCGAGGGCTGAGCGCGCTCGCGGGGTCGTGAGGCGGGGCCGCTTCCCCGCCCGGGCCCGCGCACCATATCGTCCCGGGCGCCCCCCTATCCGGATCCCGTCCCCCATGCTCGCCATTCTCGCCGCCACCCTGCGCTGGAGCCTTCTGGGCTTCACCCTCGCGTTTCTTTTGCCAGTGTTCGCGGCCTCGCTCTGGTGGGCGCTGCAGGACCGGCCCGACAGCTGGCGCAACGCCGATTGGGGCCCCTCGGGCGTGCTGCCGCCGGCGCAGGCGGTGCCGGGGGCGGCGATCCGCGTGATGGCAGCGCGGACCGGCGGCGCGAAGGGCGCCGTCTCGGTCCATAGCTGGATCGTCCACAAGCGCGCGGGCGCGGCCCGCTGGACGCGCCACGACGTGGTGGGCTGGGGCCGGCCGGTGCGCCGCGACGCCTATGCCGCCGACGCGCGCTGGTATTCCAACCTGCCGCAGGTGATCGGCGCCGCCGACGGGTCCGCGGCCGCGACGCTCATCCCGCGGCTCGAAGCCGCCATCGCCGCCTATCCCTTCGCCGGGTCCGACGCCTACCGCATCTTCCCGGGCCCGAATTCCAACACCTTCACCGCGCATCTTCTGCGCGAGCTGCCCGAGCTGGGCGTGACCCTGCCGCCGCACGCGGTGGGCCGCGACTTCCTGGGCGAAGGGCCGCAGCTGGTTCTGGACGAGGGCGGCGACCTGCATGCCTCGATCTCCGGGCTGGCCGGCTTCACCGTCGGGCCGCGCGCGGGGGTCGAGCTGCACCTGCTGGGCCAGGCCGTCGGCCTCGACATTATGCGCCCGGCGCTGAAGCTGCCCGCGATCGGGCGGCTGGGCCTCAGCCCCCGGGCGCAGGCCGCGGAGCTGCCCCCCGGCTGAGCCGCCCGGCCCCCGGCGATTCCGCGTTGCGCCGCCCGGTCCGCCCGGCTAGCGAGGACGGCGACGACGCCCCCGCGGGGGCCGGACAGGTGGCACGTGTCCCGACCGACCCATTCCGGGGGTCCGGGGCCGGCATCGTCGCTGACCCGGCTGCCCCGGGGGCCTCCCGTTCGTGAGAGGTCCGCCATGCTGCGCCACGCCATTCCGCTTCTGTTGCTCGCCGCGCCCGCGCAGGCCCATCCGGGGCATGTCGCCGATCTGGCCGGTCACGACCACTGGGTGCTGGGCGCTGGGCTGGGCGCGATCGCGCTGGCCGGGCTGCTGGGCTGGCTGAAGGGCGGCGAGGAGAGTGACGAGCCCGCGGACGAGGATGCCGCCGCGCCCGAGGAGGCCTCGGCATGAGTGGTCCCAAAACCGGCGTGATGATCTGCGGCCACGGCTCGCGCAGCAAATCCGCCGTGGACGAGTTCGCCGTGCTGGCCGAGAAGCTGCCCGCGCATCTGCCGCCCGAATGGGAGGTTGAATACGGCTACCTGGAATTCGCCAACCCGGTGATCCGCGACGGCCTCGACCGGCTGCGCGCCAAGGGCTGCGACCGCATCCTCGCCGTGCCCGGCATGCTCTTCGCGGCGATGCACGCCAAGAACGATATCCCCACCGTGCTCAACACCTATGCCGCGAAGCACGGGCTAGCCGTGGGCTACGGGCGCGAGCTGGGCGTCGACCCGAAGATGATCGCCGCCGCCGCCGCCCGGATCGAGGAGGCGCTCGCCGCCGCGCCCTCGGACGTGCCGCGCCACGAGACCTGCCTCGTGGTGATCGGCCGCGGCGCATCGGATCCCGACGCCAACGGCAACGTCGCCAAGATCGCGCGGATGCTGCACGAGGGGCTGGGCTTCGGCTGGCTGGAGGTGGGCTATTCCGGCGTGACCTTCCCGCTGGTCGAGCCCTGCCTGCAGCACGCCGCGAAGCTGGGCTATCGCCGGATCGTCGTGTTTCCGTATTTCCTGTTTTCCGGCATCCTCATCGACCGGATCTACGGCTTCACCGACCGCGTGGCCGCGGCGCATCCCGAGATCGAATTCATCAAGGCCGGCTATCTCGGCGACCACCCGAAGGTGCTGGCAACCTTCGCCGAGCGCGTGATGGAGCAGGTGGGCGACAACCCGCCGCCCAATTGCGGGCAATGCGGGTACCGCGCGCAGGTGCTCGCGCTGGAGGATGGCGAGACCCGGCGCATCTCGCCCGAGGAGCGCACCCATCCCGCCTTCGGCGCCGTGCCGCCGCCGCTCTGCGTGCTCTGCAAATACCGCACGCAGGTGCTGGGCTTCGAGGGCGAGGTCGGCGCGGTGCAGGAAAGCCACCACCACCATGTCGAGGGGCAGGGGGCGTCCGCGCCGGGCTCCAACGTCGCCGATTGCACGCTCTGCGACACGTTTTGCACCGGGCTCTGCCGGCTCGAGGCGCAGGCGGCGCATCACCATCACCACCACGGCGACGGGCATCACCACCATCACGATCACGACCACCATCATCACGCGCCCTATCCCCATGCCGATCACCCGCACGGCCCGGAATCGGCGCGCCGGACGGCGAAGGCGAAGTGACGGGATGATGACGCCCATCTTTACTTTAGCCGGAACTACCTCAGGGGGAATCCGGCTTCGCCGGGCGGGGGGCTGGCGCCCCGCCCCTCGCCCAGGTGCCGCGCCGTGAGACCCTATGAGCGCGACCCGCACGCGATCTACGCCGCCAGCTTCGCCACCGTCCGCGCCGAGGCCGCGCTGGACCGGTTCCCGCGCGACGTGGCCGAGATGGCGGTCCGCGTGATCCATGCCTGCGGCATGGTCGAGGTGGCCGACCGGCTGGCCTACAGCCATGACGTCGCCGCCTCCGGCATCGCCGCGATCCGGTCGGGCGGGCCGATCCTCTGCGATTGCGAGATGGTCGCCGCGGGGCTGACGCGCCGGCTCTTCCCCGACGGCGCCGACATCCGCTGCACGCTGAACGACGCCCGCGTGCCCGAGCTCGCCCGCGAGATGGGCACCACCCGCTCCGCCGCCGCGGTCGAGCTGTGGGACACCGAGGGCGCCGTCGCCGTGGTCGGCAACGCGCCCACCGCGCTGTTCCGCCTGATGGAGCGGATCGACGAGGGCGCGCCGCCCCCGGCCGCCATCCTCGCCTTCCCCGTGGGCTTCGTCGGCGCCGCCGAGTCGAAGGCCGAACTCGCCGGCCATCCCCGCGCGCCGTTCCTGACGCTGCGCGGTCGGCGCGGCGGCAGCGCCATGGCCTCCGCCGCGGCCAACGCGCTGGCGATCCTCGCGGCGGGCGGGACGCAGTGACCGCCCCCTGGCTCCACATCGTCGGCATCGGCGAGGAGGGGATGGACGGGCTGACCCCCGCCGCCCGCGCCGTGGTGGAGGCCGCCGAGGTGATCGTCGGCGGCGACCGCCACCACGTTCTGTCCGACGCCGTCACGGCGGAGCGGCTGTCCTGGCCGCATCCCTTCGACGCGCTGATCGACCAGCTGCACGGCCTGCGCGGCCGCCGCGTCGTCGTGCTGGCGACGGGCGACCCGCTCTGGTTCTCGGTCGGCGCGCGGATCGGGCGCGCGATCGACCCGGGGGACATCGCCTATCACCCGCAGCTTTCCGCCTTCCAGCTCGCCGCCGCGCGCATGGGCTGGTCGATGGCCGATCTCGAGACGCTGACCGTCCACGGCCGCCCCGTCCACCAGATGATCGCCTTCATCCAGCCCGACGCCCGGCTCCTGATCCTGACAACCGGCGCCGAGACGCCGGCCGAGATTGCGCGCTTCCTGACCGAGCGCGGCTTCGGGCAGTCGCGGATGACCGTGCTCGCCAATATGGGCGGGGCAGAGGAGGCGCGGTTCGACGGCACCGCCGCCGATTGGGCGCATGCGGTGCCGGCCTTCAACACGCTGGCCGTCGAATGCCTGGCCGCGCCCGACGCGGCGCTTCTGCCCCGCGTGCCGGGCCTCGCGGATGATCTCTTCCGCTCCGACGGGACGATGACCAAGCGCGAGGTGCGCGCGGCGACCCTGGCCAAGCTGATGCCGATGCGGGGCGCGCTGCTCTGGGATATCGGCACCGGCTCGGGCTCGGTCGCGATCGAATGGATGCGCGCCGCCCGCTCGGCCCGCGCCATCGGGATCGAGCCGCGCGCCGACCGCCGCGCGATGGCCGCCGAGAACGCGTTGGCGCTGGGCGCGCCACGGCTTGACCTGCGCGAGTGTTCGGCGCCCGCCGCGCTGGATGGGCTGCCCGCGCCCGACGCGGTCTTCATCGGCGGCGGGCTGTCCGAGGCCGCCTTCGACGCCGCCTGGGCCGCGCTGCGCCCGCTGGGCCGGCTGGTCGCCAACGCCGTGACGCTGGAATCCGAGGCCGTCCTGCTGGACCTGCACGCGCGACACGGCGGCGATCTGGTGCGGCTCTCGGTCGACCGGGCCGAGCCGGTGGGCCGCTACCACGGCTGGCGCGCCGCCATGCCGGTCACGCAATGGAGCCTGGTGAAGCGATGAGCGGCACGCTCTACGGCGTGGGTCTCGGACCCGGCGATCCCGAGCTCATCACCCGCCGCGCCGCGCGGCTAATCGAGGCCGCGCGCGTCGTGGCCTACCCCAGCCTCGCCGGGGGCGAGAGCTTCGCACGCGCCATCGCCGCCGATCTGATCGCGCCCGACGCGCGCGAGATCCGCATGGACGTGCCGATGACCCGCGACCGCGCCCCGGCGCAGGCGGCCTATGATGCGGGCGCGGCCGAGATCGCCGCGGCGCTGGAGGGCGGCGACGACGTCGTCTGCCTCTGCGAGGGCGATCCCTTCTTCTACGGTAGCTTCATGTATCTGCACGCCCGGCTCGCCCCCCGCTTCACGGTCCGAACGGTGCCGGGCGTGACCTCGCTCACCGCCTGCGCCGCCGCGGCCGCGATGCCGCTGGCCGCGCGCAACGAGGTGATGACCGTGCTGCCCGGCCCGCTGCCCGACGCGGCGCTGCGCGACCACCTGCGCGCGGCGGACACGGTGATCTGCATGAAGGTCGGCCGCCACCTGCCGCGCCTGCGCGCCCTGCTGACGGCCGAAGGGCTGCTCGATGCGGCCACCTATGTCGAACGCGCGACGCTGGGCGCCGAGCGGGTGATGCCCTTGGCCGAGGCGTCGGACGATGCGCCCTATTTCTCGATGATCCTCGTGGCGAAGGGGACCGACCCATGGCTGTGACGCCGATCGTGCTGGCCCTGAACGCCGCGGGGGAGGCGACGGCGGCCCGCGTGGCGGAGGCGCTCGACTGTCCGCTGCATGGCCGCGAGGGCCGCACCGGGGCCGCGATCACCTTCGCGAACGCGCTGGACCACGCGCGCGATCTCTTCGCCGCGGGACACCCGGTGATCGGCGTCTGCGCCTCCGGCATCCTGATCCGCGCGGTCGCGCCGCTCCTGGCGCACAAGACCGCCGAGCCGCCGGTGATCTCTGTCTCTGATGACGGGCGCGTGGTCGTGCCGCTCCTGGGCGGCCATCGCGGCGCCAACCGCCTCGCGCGGCAGGTGGCGGAGGCACTGGGCGGCACTGCGGCGGTGACGACGGCGGGCGATGTCGCGCTGGGCGTCGCGCTGGACGAGCCGCCGGCGGGCTACCGCCTCGCCAATCCCGAGGACGCGAAGCCGGTCATGGCCGCGCTTCTATCCGGCGCGGGCGCGCGGATGACCGGCGAGCCGCTCTTCGACCTGCCCCGGGGCGAGGGCCCCGAGATCGCCGTGACCGAGGCGCCCGTCCCCGGCGGGCCCGACCGGCTGGTCTATCATCCGCAGCGCCACGTCCTCGGCGCGGGCTGCGCGCGCGATGCCGACCCCGAGGAGCTGTGGCAGAACGCCGTGGCGCTGCTCGAAGGCGCGGGCGTCGCCCCCGGCGCCGTGGCCGCCGTCGCCACGCTGGATCTCAAGCTCGACGAGCCCGCGATGCACGCCCTGGCCGCGCGGCTGGGCTGCAAGCTCCGCGCCTTCACCGCGGCCGAGCTCGCGGCCATCGCCGTGCCCAACCCCTCCGAGGTGGTGCGCGCCGAGGTCGGCACGCCGTCGGTCTCCGAGGCGGCGGCCATCGCCTGTTCGGGCGGCCAGATCGTGGCCGCCAAGCGCAAGACCGCCATGACGACCGCAGCCCTGGCGCGCGCCGCCGCGCCCATCACCGCGCCGGCGGGCCAGGCGCGCGGCCGGCTTTCCATCGTCTCGATCGGCCCGGGGCAAGCCGCGTGGCGCACGCCCGAGGCCAGCCGGCTGATCGCCGAGGCCGAGGAGCTGGTGGGCTACGGTCTCTATATCGACCTGCTGGGCCCGCTGGCCGCCGGCAAGCCGCGCAGCGATTTCCCGCTGGGCGGCGAGGAGGCGCGCTGTCGCCACGCGCTGGAGCGCGCGGGCGAGGGGCGCGACGTCGCGCTGATCTGTTCGGGCGATGCGGGGATCTACGCGATGGGCGCGCTCGTCTTCGAGCTGCTGGCGCGGACCGACGACAGTGCTGTCTCGGACGCCGCGCGCCGGGTCGAGGTGGTCTGCACGCCGGGCGTCAGCGCCCTGCAGGCCGCGGCCGCCCGCGCCGGCGCGCCGTTGGGCCACGATTTCTGCGCCATCTCGCTCTCGGACCTGCTGACGCCCCGCGCCGACATCGTCCGCCGCCTGCAGGCCGCCGCCGCGGGCGATTTCGTCATCGCCTTCTACAACTCCGTCTCCAAGCGCCGCCGCACCCTTCTGGCCGAGGCGCGCGACATCCTGCTGGCGCACCGCCCGCCCGACACGCCGGTCCTCCTGGCGTCCTCGCTAGGGCGACCGGAAGAGCATCTGCGCTACCGCCGCCTCGACGCGCTGGAGGTGGACGAGGTGGACATGCTGACGGTCGTGCTCGTCGGCTCGTCCAACACGCGCCTGGTGAAGACGGGCGACGGCATGCGGATGTTCACGCCGCGCGGCTATGCGCGGAAGATGGCGGGCGGGGATTTGGCAGGCGGGGGCGGGATTTGAGTATTTCCGGACCCGTGATGCCCCTAGCGGTAGTCCGTCGGGGTGAGGGTGCCGCCGTGTGCCAGATGCGTCTCGGCGCCGGGCACGACATCGGTGTTCTGGGCGCTGACGCAGGTCCAGCCGTCGTCCCGCCGGTGCAGCACGAAGCTGAAGATCGTCCTGCGCGCCCCGGCCTCCGTCCCATCCGGCGCGGTCTGCCCCTGCAGCGCCATGCGCGCGTGGATCACGGCCACGTCGCCCAGGTCGCGGATCGTCACGGTCCCGGCGCTCAGCCGCGTGTTCGCGAAGAAGCTGCGCAGAGCGTAGCCATGCGCCTTCGCGATGGCCGCCCGGTCGCGCCACCAGATGCCGGTGACGTTCACGAAATCCGCGTCCTCGGCGAAGAGCGCGCCCAGCGCGTCGCCGTCGCGCGCCATCCAGGCGGCGATGAAGGCGGGCACGAAATCGGACGGCGCGGGAACCATGGGAAGGGACATAGCACATGACGGTGCATTTCATTGGCGCGGGCCCCGGCGATCCGGAGCTTCTGACCCTCAAGGCGCAGCGCCTGATCCGGTCCTGCCCGGTCTGCCTCTATGCCGGCTCGCTGGTGCCCGAGGCTGTCGTGGCCGAGGCGCCCGCGTCCGCGCGCGTCCGCGACACCGCGTCCATGACGCTCGAGGAGACCCATGCCGAGATCGTCGCGGCCCATGGCCGGGGCGAGGATGTCGCGCGCGTCCATTCCGGCGATCCCAGCCTCTACGGCGCCATCGCCGAGCAGATCCGCTTGCTTCGGCGCGACGCCATCCCCTACGAGATCTGCCCTGGCGTCCCCGCCTATGCCGCCGCGGCCGCGCGGCTGGGGCAGGAGCTGACCGTCCCCGAGATCGCCCAGAGCATCGTGCTGACCCGCGTCAGCATGAAATCGACCTCCATGCCGCCGCGCGAGACGCTGGAGAATTTCGCCCTGAGCGGCGCCACGCTCGCCATCCATCTCGGCATCCGCAACCTGCGCGAGATCGAGCGCGTGCTGACCCCGCATTACGGCGCCGATTGCCCGGTCGTCGTGGCCTACCGCGTGGGCTGGCCGGACGAGACCTTCCTGCGCGGCACGCTCTCGGACATCCACGCCAAGGTCCGCGCGGCCAAGATCACGCGGACCGCGCTGATCCTCGTCGGGCCGGTGCTGGGCGAGGTGGCCGACTTCCGGGACTCGGCGCTCTACGACCCCGCGATGCCGCATGTGCTGCGGCCGCGTGCGAAGGCGTGATTGCGCGGATCTGGAACCGTTCATTGACTCGTTACGTTCGGCGCGCAGACTGAAGACGTTACGTGCCGCGGGGAATCGCTTCCCCCGGCGCCTGACGGGGGGACGCTGCCATGATCGATTCCGACCTGTTCGCCCTGCCGCGCGATGTCCGCGAAGGCCTGATCGCCGCCCGCGCCCGCGACCGCCGCCGCAGCGGCGGCAAGCTGCGGGTCCAGGTCGGCGCCGATTGGTATCCGATCCTGTCTTATGACGACGCGGGGTTCGAGGTCGCGCCCGACGTCGCGCCCAAGCTGCGCGGCCTGGTCGAGATCCACGAGGGCCCGAGCTGCCTGCGCACCGCGCTCATCGTCGCGGGCGAGCCGGGGCGTCGCGCCGTCCGCTACGAGTTCAAGCGCTCCACCCCGGTGCGCGACACCGCCCCCGTCGATTACGAGCGGGCGACGGAGGCTCCCGCGGGCTATCTCGGCGCGACCTGATCCGCGGCTTCAGCCGGCCGGCGCGTCGGGCGGCACGGAATAGAATGCCGCCGCCGCACCCGTCAGCCGCGCCCACATCTGGTCCCCGCGCGAGAAATGCCACCACTCGGTCGGGTTGTTGGCGAAGCCGGCCTCGGCCATCAGCCAGTAGAGCAGCCTTCGATTGGCCCGCGCCTCGCGGGCCGAGACGGCCAGCCCCGCGGGCTCCGGCTCGAAATGGTCGGTGTTCGACGCCTCCGACACGTCGTCGAAGATCGTGCCCATGAAGAGCTCCGCCCCGCCGCGCGCCCGGATCGTCAGGTCCACCGCCGCGCCCGTCGCGTGCGGCGGCGGCGAGGCGGGGACGATCGGCCCCGCTGCGCCGCGCGCCCAGTAGCGTTCCGTCTCGGCGGCCACGCGCGCCGCGTCCCAGTCGGGATGCAGCGCGCGCAGCCGGTCGGGCATCCAGTGGTCGTGGAAATGATTCTGAACCGCGATCGGCCGCCACGCGTCGAACACCCACAACTCCAGCCCGTAGGGCGCCAGCCGCGCGTTCACCCCGGCGAGCCGCGCGGCCAGCGGCGCGCGCAGCAGAAGGTCCGGCACCGATCCGGCGATGCGCGCGTGATAGGGCGCGCTTCCGGCGTGATAGGCGTTGGCGCCCGCGATCCCGTGGTCACGCAGCTCGACCATCGGCGCGGCCCCGCGCGGATCGTCCAGCGCGACGGGGTGATCGCGGTAGCCGGGCCGCAGCGTGGCGGCGCGCGCCACCTCGGCCGCGAGCGGGCGGTCGCGCAGCGCGGCGAGCGGGCCTTCGGTCAGGTGCATCATGGGGCGCAGGCTTGACCGGCCCCGGCGCGCGCCGCAAGAGGGGCCGACCCGCGAGAAAGGAGCCGCCCATGCGCACCGTCTATGTCAACGGCGCCTACGTCCCCGAGGACGAGGCCAAGATCAGCGTCTTCGACCGCGGCTTTCTCTTCGCCGACGGCGTCTACGAGGTGACGAGCGTGCTTGACGGCAAGCTGATCGACTTCGCGGGCCACGCCGCGCGGCTCAAGCGCAGCCTGTCGGAGCTGGAGATGGAGAGCCCGGTCTCCGAGGATGACCTGCTGGAGATCCACCGCCACCTCGTCCGCGTGAACGAAATCGACGAGGGGCTGGTCTATCTGCAGGTCACCCGCGGCGCCGCCGACCGCGACTTCGCCTACCCGGCCGAGGCGCGGCCGTCGCTCGTGCTTTTCACGCAAGCGAAGCCGGGCCTCGCCGACGCGCCCGCCGCGAAAAAGGGCATGCGCGTGATCTCGATCCCCGACCGGCGCTGGGGGCGGCGTGACATCAAGACGGTGCAGCTGCTCTACCCGTCGATGGGCAAGATGATGGCCCGCGCCGCGGGCGCCGACGACGCCTGGATGGTCGAGGAGGGCGCGGTGACCGAGGGGACCTCGAACAACGCCTATATCGTCAAGGGCAACACCATCGTGACCCGCCACCTGGGCGAGGAGATCCTGCACGGCATCACCCGCGCCGCCGTGCTGCGCATGGCCGCCGAGGCGCAGATGAAGGTGGAGGAGCGGTCCTTCACCATCGCCGAGGCGCAAGACGCCGACGAGGCTTTTGTCACCTCCGCCTCGACCTTCGTGATGCCGGTGGTGGAGATCGACGGCGAACCGGTCGGCGCGGGCGCGCCCGGCCCCGTCGCGGCCCGCCTGCGCGAGATCTATCTCGACGAAAGCCGCAAGAAGGCGGTCTGACGGGCCGCCGGGCTCAGCGCCGGACGTAGGTCTCGAACCCGTCCCAGCCCAGGATCACGCGCACCCGCTCGCGCGTCCGCAGCGCCGGGATGCCCGGGATCAGCCGCTTGCCCTGCAGCTCCAGGTGCAGCGCGGCCAGCTGGCGGGTCGTCAAGCTGCCGGCATCGACGGCGGAGAAGCCCAGCCGGTCCAGCCGCTGCTGCACGCCCCGCTCCAGCTGCGTTTCGGGCGCGGCGGCCGCCGGGCCGGCCAAGAGCGCCGCGGCGAGGATCAGCGCCGCGCCCCTCATCGCCGCTCTCCGAAGATCAGCCGCTGCAAGAGCCCGCCCTCGATGACGGTGGCGATGCGCGAGCGGATGTTGCTGTCCTCGCGCCCGGAATGGATGATCTGCTCGATCTGCAGAACCTGGCTGGAGCTCAGCCGGGACACGTCCACGTCGCGAAAGCCGTAGATCGGCAGCTCCTGCGCGAGATGGACGCGGATGTTCGCGACGCCGCCGGTCTGCGCGGAGGCGGGCGCGGTCGCGGCCAGCAGGGTCAGGGCGGTCAGGATACGGAGCATGGCGGGCCCTCCGGGGCTTGGGCTGCGTGATCTCAGGATGCCCCATGCGCCCGGCTTCGCCAAGGCGCGCGGGGCCGGGCGCGTCAGCCGTCGCCCGCTTCGCCGACATTCGCGGCGAAGCTCGTCTCGAAGGCGGCCGTCTGTTCGGGCGTGGCCTCGGCCTGGTGGCGGGCCTTCCACTCGGAATAGGGCATGCCGTAGAAGATCTCGCGCGCCTCCTCCTTCGACATCTCGATGCCACGCTCGGCGGCGGCCTCGCCATACCAGCGCGACAGGCAGTTGCGGCAGAACCCGGCCAGGTTCATCAGGTCGATATTCTGCGCGTCCGGCCGGTCCTCCATCAGGTGCCGGCGCAGGCGCCGAAAGGCGGCGGCTTCCAGTTCGATCCGGGTCTGCGGGTCAATCTCGGGCATTCTCGAAATCCTCCAGGGCGCCGGCCAGATGCGGGACGAGACGCTCGGCCCAGTATTGCTGCCCCGCCTCATCCGAGATGAGGTCGTTGCGCAGCTCGATCAAGACATGCAGCCGGCCCCGGCTCAGCGCGTGGCGGTCCATCGCATCGCCGGGCAGGGCGCCGGAATAGGGCTCGTTCACGCCCACGCAGAGATCCGGCTCGCTCTGCAGGCGGGCCACCAGCGGGTCCGACAGCCGCCGATCCTCGGCGAAGAGGACGCCGACCTGCCACGGCCGGTAGGGCCGCCCCCGCAATTGCGGCGTGAAGGAATGGACCGCGCAGATCACCGGGTCCCGCCGCGCCGAAAGCAGCGCTTCCAGCGCCTCGTGGTAGGGGCGGTGAAAGGCGGCGAGGCGGCGTTCGCGCTCCGCCGGGTCGGCATGGCGGTTCGCGGGGATGATCGTGCCGTCGTAGAGCCGCATCAGCAGGGTCGGGTCGTCCTCGCCCCGGTTCGGGTCGATCACCAGCCGCGAGAAATCGGTCAGGATCGCCGTGCCGTCCAGCAGGCGCGCGAGGTGCCGCGTGACGCCGCCGGCGCCCACGTCCCAGGCGATGTGCCGCGCCATGTCCGCCTCGGACAGGCCCAGCGTCCCGCCGCCGACCGAGGGCGGCACCCGGTTGGTGGCGTGATCGCAGGTCACCACCCAGCGCGACGGCGCGTCCGCGGCGACGATGTGGAAGGAGGGGCCGTCCATGGCGCCGCCCTAGCGCGCGCAGGGGGCGAAGGGAAGCGCCCGGCGCTTGGCCCGGCGCCCATCGACGCGGCATTTGCGCCCAGGAAAGCCGCGTCCCCGGAGCGCCCTGCGGAGCCCGTGTCACGGCGGCTCAAACTTCGCCTCCGGGGTGTTGCGGGCCGCCGCGTGACAGGGCAAGGGTGCGAGCGCTAACGCCATCCTTCCGCAGGAGCGCTTCCATGAGACGCCATCGCAACGTCAAGATCGTCGCCACGCTCGGTCCCGCTTCCGACGACTACGACACGATCCGCGCGCTGTTCGAGGCCGGGGCGGACGTGTTCCGCCTCAACATGAGCCATGGCGGCCACGAGGATATCCGCGCCCGTCACAACACCATCCGCGACATCGAACGCGACACCGGCCGGCCGATCTGCATCCTGGCCGACCTGCAGGGCCCCAAGCTGCGCTGCGGCGTCTTCAAGGACGACGAGGCCGAGATCCTGGAAGGCCAGCCGTTCCGCTTCGATCTGGATGACGCGCCCGGCGACGCCACCCGCGTGCAGCTGCCCCATCGGGAGATCTTCGAGGCGCTCAAGCCCGGCGGCCACCTGCTGGTTAATGACGGCAAGCTGCGCCTGAAGGTCGATAGCTGCGGGCCCGATTTCGCCGATTGCACCGTGATCACCGGCGGCACGATCTCGAATCGCAAGGGCGTGAACGTGCCCGACGTGGTGCTGCCGCTCGCGGCGCTGTCGGCCAAGGACCGCAAGGACCTGGAATTCGTCTGCGAGCTGGGCGTCGACTGGCTGGCGCTCAGCTTCGTGCAGCGCGCCGCCGACGTGGCCGAGGCGCGGGCGCTGGCCAAGGGCCGCGCAGCGATCCTGTCGAAGATCGAAAAGCCCGCCGCGGTCGAGGCGTTCGACGAGATTCTCGCGGCCTCCGACGGCATCATGGTGGCGCGCGGTGACCTGGGCGTCGAATGCCCCGTCCAGGCGGTGCCGCCGATCCAGAAGCGTCTGATCCGCAAATGCCGCGCCGCCGCCAAGCCGGTGATCGTCGCCACGCAGATGCTCGAGTCGATGATCGACAGCCCGGTGCCGACCCGCGCCGAGGTCTCCGACGTGGCGCAGGCGATCTACGAGGGCACCGACGCGATCATGCTCTCGGCCGAATCCGCCGCCGGGTCCTATCCGGTGGAGGCGGTGACCACGATGAACGCCGTCGCCGAGGAGGTCGAGCGCGACCCCACCTATCGCGAGATCATCGAGGCCAGCCGCTCCTCCAAGCTCTCCTCCACCGCCGACGGCATCGTCGCTGCCGCCCGCGAGATCGCCGAGACGACCGACATCGCCGCGATCTGCGTCTTCTCGCATTCCGGCTCGACCGCGCTGAAGGTCAGCCGCGAGCGGCCGCGCGTCCCGATCGTCGCGCTCACGCCGATCACCGAGACGGCCCGGCGGATGGTCCTGTCCTGGGGCACCTATTGCGTGCTGACCCAGCCGGTCGAGCGCTTCAAGTTCGCCGTCGTCTCGGGGGTGCGCGCTGCCAAGGCCGGCGGCTTCGCCGAGCCCTCGGACCAGGTCGTCGTCATGGCGGGCATCCCTTTCGGCAAGTCGGGCACCACCAACATCCTGCGGGTCGCACCCTGCGACGAGCAGCTGATCTTCGGGCCCGAGGTCGACTGAGATGGAAGCGGCGGAGCGGCTCTTCTCCAGCCTCGCCGCATGGTGGGCGGAGGTCCCGCCGATCCCCGACCTGCCGCTGCCCCATCCGGGCGATGTCGACGTGCTGATCGTCGTCGCGACGGTCGTGCTCCTGCTGGGCGCGGCGGGGCTGGTCTCCGCCTGGGCCGATGGCCGCCGGTCGGCGATTTCGCTGGGGGCGGTGCTGGTGGGGGCGGCGCTGTTCTTCTGGGCCTGGGAGGTCGAGCGCACCGGCTTCGATCTCGCCCGGGTGCCGAATGCCTTCGTCGAGATGGTCGCCCGCGCGATCCGCTAGACGCGCGCGTGGGCCGTCAGGCCGCGTCGGTCGCGAAATTCAGGCTGATGCCGTTGATGCAATAGAGCATCTTGCGTTCGATCAGCAGGTGGTGGCCCAGGTGGGACGCGCAGCGGCGGCAATGCACCTCGATCGCCAGAAGGCTGTCGAGCAGGGCCTGCTCCTCCTCGGACAGCGTCTCGGCCCCGGGCATCTCGGGCGCGCGCATCGGCGTGCTGTCGCCGCCGCCCCGGCGGGCGAACTGATCGTAGACCGTCCGGTCGATGGAGGTCAGGACCGCATCCGTCTCGGCCAGGCGGAAGAACAGCCAGCCCTTGTCCAGCACGACCTTGTGGCGCGCGTCGAAGGCCGGAAGGTCGCAGCCCTTGCAGCAATAGATCCCGGCCTCGAGGCTGTCCCATCGGGGATCGGATCGGGGCGCCTCGGTCCCGCCCTCGCGCAGGACGAGGTATTCGTCCGCCGTGAGCATCGCGCGCCATTCGGCCTCGCTGCGCTGGATTTCGGGCGTGAACCGCGGGCCCGCCGCATCGCCCGTTGCGGCCTGCGCGCCGGTGCCGATCGCGGCAAGCGAGGCGGAGGCGGAGAGCGAGCCGAGGACGGATCGGCGGCTGAGGGAGAGATCGCGCATGGGGCACCTCCGGGTTGCCCCGTTTATCGCCGCTCCGGCGGTCGAAGACGAATGACATCTGCGCGACGGCGCCGTGTGGTCCGGCCCTTGCCATCCGCCCCCGCCGCCGCTAGACCGCGCGCTCGAAATACCCGCACGTCCGGCGATTGGGATGCCGAGTCGCGCGCGAAGAAGGAGACATGAAATGCCCAAGATGAAGACCAAGTCGAGCGCCAAGAAGCGCTTCAAGGTGTCGGCGACCGGAAAGGTCATCGGCGGTCAGGCTGGCAAGCGCCACGGCATGATCAAGCGCCACAAGAAGTTCATCCGCGACGCCCGCGGCACCACCGTCCTGTCCGCCCCTGACGCCAAGATCGTCAAGGGCTTCATGCCCTACGATCGCTGAGAAGGAGGCCTGAGAAATGTCCCGAGTCACTTCCGGCAAGGTCACGCACGCCCGCCACAAGAAGGTCCTGAAGGCCGCGAAAGGCTATTACGGCCGCCGCTCCAAGACCTTCCGCACCGCCACGCAGGCCGTCGACAAGGCCAACCAGTACGCCACGCGCGACCGCAAGAACCGCAAGCGCAGCTTCCGCGCGCTGTGGATCCAGCGGATCAACGCCGCCGTCCGCGCGCATGACGCCGAGATGACCTATTCGCGCTTCATCAACGCGCTGTCCAAGGCCGGGATCGAGGTCGACCGCAAGGTCCTCGCCGATCTCGCCGTGCACGAGCCCGAGGCCTTCGCCGCCATCGTCGAGCAGGCCAAGGCCGCCGCCTGAGCCGCGCACACGGAATGTTGAAAGGGCCGTCCCGCCGGGGCGGCCCTTTTTCGTGGGCGGCGGGCCGTGGGCGTTTAGGTCTGCGGGATTATCAAGGATAGGTCCCATGCGCATCGCCCTGCTTCTGCCCCTCCTCCTTTCCGCCTGCGTCGCCGCCAGCCCGCGCGAGGGCGCGATCCTCGCCATCGGCGACAGCGTCATGGCGTGGAACGGCTGGCAGGGCATTCCCGAGGTCACCGCCGCCGCGCTGGGGCGGCCGGTGACGGACCGGTCGCAATCGCTGGCCCGCATCTCGAACGGCAGCGGCGTGGCGGCGGCGCTGGGCTTCGACATCTCGCGGCAGTTCCGGGGCGGGGACTGGGACTGGGTCATCCTGACGGGCGGCGGCAACGATATCCGCGACGTCTGCGCCACGCCCGAAATCGGCGCGGCGCGGGACGCGCTGGTTGGTCCCGACCTGACGGGCGAGATCCCGCGGCTGATCGCCCGGATCCGCGCGACCGGCGCGAAGGTCGGCATCGTCGGCTATTACGACGGGGCCGAGGCCAGCCCGACCGGCTTCACCCCCTGCCAGCCGGAATTCACGATCATGAACGAGCGCTTCGCCCGGCTCGCGGCGGGCGATCCGGGGCTCGTGTTCCTCGACGCGGGCGAGGTGATCGATCCGGGCGACCGGACGCTCTACGCGCCGGATCTGGTGCATCCGAGCCCCTCGGGCTCCGCGCGGATCGGCCGGGCGCTCGCGGCGCGGATGCAGGCCGCCGAGGCGCGATAGGGCCGGCAAGATGATCGTCATCTCGCTTGTCGCAGCGCCCGCCGAGGGTCTGACACCGCCAACGCGCCCCCCTCACCGGCGGTTGCAGCAGCAGGCGGCGCAAGCTAGCTAGCCCCCGGACATTCCGGGGGCATCGATGGACGATCTGCGCGAGAAATATCTGGGCCGCATCCTGCAGGCCTCCGACGAGGCCGCGCTGGAAGCGGTGCGCCTGGAAGCGGTCGGCAAGAAGGGCGAGGTCGCGCTCAAGATGCGCGAGCTGGGCCGCATGACCCCCGAGGAGCGCCAGGCTGCCGGCCCCGCGCTCAATGCGCTCAAGGACGAGATCAATTCCGCCATCGCCGCGCGCCGCGCCTCGCTCGAGGATAGCGCGCTCGAGGCGCGGCTGGCCGCCGAATGGCTCGACGTGACGCTGCCGGTGCGCCCCCGCCGGCAGGGCACGATCCACCCCGTCAGCCAGGTCACCGAGGAGGTCACCGCGATCTTCGCCGATATGGGTTTCGCCGTGGCCGAGGGCCCGCAGATCGAGACCGACTGGTACAATTTCGACGCGCTCAACATCCCCGGCCACCACCCCGCCCGGGCCGAGATGGACACGTTCTACATGGCGCGGGCCGAGGGCGACAATCGCCCGCCCCACGTGCTGCGAACGCACACCTCGCCGGTGCAGATCCGCGCGATGGAGGCGCAGAACGCGCCCCTGCGCATCATCTGCCCGGGGCGCGTCTACCGCGCCGATTACGACCAGACCCACACGCCGATGTTCCACCAGGTCGAGGGGCTGGCGGTCGAGAAGGACATCTCGATGGCCAACCTGAAATGGTGCCTCGAGGAATTCTGCCGTGCTTTCTTCGAGGTGGACGGCATCGAGCTGCGCTTCCGCGCCTCGCATTTCCCCTTCACCGAACCCTCGGCCGAGGTCGATATCCGCTGTTCCTGGGAAGGCGGCACGCTGAAGCTCGGGGAAGGCGACGATTGGATGGAGATCCTCGGCTCCGGCATGGTGCATCCCAAGGTGCTGCGCGCCGGCGGGATCGACCCGGATCAGTGGCAGGGCTTTGCCTTCGGCATGGGCATCGACCGGATCGCGATGCTGAAATATGGCATCCCCGACCTGCGCGCCTTCTTCGACAGCGATCTGCGCTGGCTGAAGCATTACGGCTTCGGCGCGCTGCAGGCCCCCACGCGCCACGCGGGGTGAGGACCGGTCCGGCCCACGGGGCCGGCAAGCGCCCTTGTGGGGCGATTGAGGTCCGAACGGGCAGAGCCCCGGAGGAGGCGAGCCCGGAGATCGGTCCAGTGGACCGATCTCAGCGCCGAACGGGCGGAGCCCCGGCAGAGGCGCGCCCCGGCAGAGGCGCGTCATCCTGACCGATTGATGGCGCGGACGGACAGGCCACCTGATTGGTCATGTCGCGGACGCAATCGATCCTCATCTGGGCCATCCTGATCGCCATCGTCCTGGCCCATGTCGCGCTGTGGCGCTCGTCCATGCCGGCGGGCGCGAAACTGTCCTTCACGGTGCTCAATGCCGTGGGCTGGGCCATCGTCCTCGGGCCGATCTGGATCATTCCGCGCTGGCTCGACGCCATCCGCGCACGGAACGCCGAAGCCGATACCGGTCCGGCTGCCGAACCATCAGACCCCGATCAGCCGCCCAGCAACCGCGACAACAATTCCACATCGACATAGCCGTCGGGCACCAGCCCCTCGCGCGTCTGCCAGCGCTGGATGGCGTCCAGCGTGTCGGGGCCGATCTTCGCGTCGATCTTCAGCGGGTCGAACCCGGCGGCGCGCAGCCCCTCCTGCATCGCGATCCGCTCGTCGAAGCTCAGCGCTCGATCCTGCCGCGGCCACCCCCCGACAAGCGGCGGCCCGCCCGCCAGTCGGTCGGCCAGATGGCCCACGCCGATGACATAGGCATCGGCGGTGTTGTAGCTCTCCAGCGCGCGGAAATTGCCATAGGTCGCAAAGGCGGCGCCCTCGTGCCCCGCGGGCACCCGGATCGAGATCGGCCCCGCATCGGGCAGCGCCCCGCCGCCCGGGCGCGTCACGCCGAGCGCGGCCCATTCGGCGGCCGTCTTCTCGACGCGCTCGCCGGTCAGGCGATACTCGAACCCGTCCGGCAGGATCACCTCGACCCCCCAGGGCTGGCCCGGCGTCCAGCCATTGGCGCGCAGATAGGCCGCCGTCGATTCCAGCGCGTCGCGCGGGTCCGTCCCCCAGAGATTGCGCCGCCCGTCGCCGTCGAAATCCTGCGCGTGGTCGCGCCAGGATGTCGGCAGGAACTGCGTATGGCCCATCGCTCCCGCCCAGGATCCCAGCATCGCCGCCGGCGCGACCTCGCGCAGCTGCACGATGCGCAGCGCCTCGGTCAGCTGTTCCTCGAAAAAGGCGCCGCGGCGCGAGTCGGCGGCCAGCGTCGCCAGCGCCGCGAGGGTGGGAACGTTGCCGCGATAGGCGCCGTAGCTGCTCTCGACGCCCCAGATCGCGGTGACGATCTCGGCGGGGACGCCGTGCCGGTCCTCGATCCGCGCCAGCGCCTCGGCGTATCGCGCCATCGCGGCCCGCCCGTTGCGCACCCGCAGGTCGCTCACCGCGGTATCGAGGTAATCCCAGATCGTCTTGGTGAATTCCGACTGGTTGCGGTCCAGCCGGATGACCTCCGGCAGGTAGCGCAAGCCGGGCAGCGTCGCGTTGAGCGTGGCCGCGTCGATGCCCGCGTCCCGCGCCCGGGCGCGGTAGCCGTCGAGCCAGCGGTCGAGCCGCGCCTGGTCGGTGATCGCGGCGGCCGGGGTCGGGGCCAGTGGACGGTCCGCCGGGATCTCGGCGCGCGGCGCCGGGCGCGGCGAAAGGGGCGGGGCCTCGGCCCAAGCGGGCGTGGCGAGAAGGACGAGGATCAGGGCAAAACGCATGGACCGCAGCCTAGCGGCGCCGGGCCGGGGATCGCCAGTGCGCGCGGCGCCGCCTGAGGGATTTCCGCCAGCCGTGCGCATTCCGCCCGAATCCTACCGCTTCTTTCGCAACTTCCGCTTGCCCGCCTTCTTCGGCGCGCCCTTGCCCCGGCCCGGGCCGCGCGCGCCAGGCCGGCCGCCGCGTCCGCGGTTGGGCAGCGCCGCGCCATCCACCGACAAAAGCTCCAGCACCAGCCCGCCCGTCACCGGCGCCGCCTCGGCCAGCCGCACCGTCACCCGGGCGCCCAGCCCGATCTCGGTCCGCGTCTCGGTCCCGGTCAGCGTCTGCGCGTCGCGGTCGTAGCGGAAATATTCCGCCCCGAGCGAGCGCACCGGAATCAGCCCGTCCGCGCCGGTCTTGTCGAGGCGCACGAAGACCCCGAAGCTCTGCACCCCCGAAACGTGGCCGGCGAATTCCGCCCCCACCTTGTCGGCCAGGAAGGCCGCCAGGTAGCGGTCGTTCGTGTCCCGCTCGGCCACCATCGACCGCCGTTCCGCCTCGGAGATGACCTGACCCGTCGCCTCCAGGTTCTCGATATCCCAGGCGCTCAGCCCGTCGCTGCGCGGGTCCGGGCCCCAGTCATGCGCGGCGATCAGCGCGCGGTGGACGATTAGGTCGGAATAGCGCCGGATCGGCGAGGTGAAATGCGCATAGCTGCGCAGCGCCAGCCCGAAATGCCCGAAATTATGCGGCGCGTAATAGGCCTGCGTCATCGCGCGCAGCGTCGACATCGAGATCAGCTCCGACAGCTCGGTCTGCGCCGCCTCGTGCAGCAGCCGGTTCAGAGTCGCGGTCTTCAGGACCTGCCCCTTGGGCAGCGAAAACCCCGAGGCCTTGGCCGTCTCGCGCAAGCTCTCCAGCTTCTCCGCCGGCGGCTCCTCGTGGACGCGGTAGAGCAGCGGGCTCTTCTTCGCCTCCAGCGTCTCGGCGGCGGCGACATTGGCGGCGATCATGAACTCCTCGATCAGCCGGTGCGCATCCAGCCGCTCGCGGAAGGCGACCGAGGTGACGGTGCCGTCCTCGTCGATCTCGATCCGCCGCTCCGGCAGGTCCAGATCTAGCGGCTGGCGCCGTTCGCGCGCGTCCTTCAGCGCGCCGTAGGCGGCGTAGAGCGGCTTGATCACCTCCTCCAGCAGCGGTTCGGTCCGGTCGCTCGGCGCGCCGTCCATGGCGGCCTGCACCTCCTGGTAGGCGAGGCTCGCGCGCGAATGCATCAGCCCGCGGTGGAAGCGGTGGCCGCGCGCGTTGCCCTGCGCGTCGAAGACCATGCGCACCGCGACGCAGGCGCGCTCCACCCCTTCGTGCAGTGAGCACAGATCGCCCGACAGCGCCTCGGGCAGCATCGGCACGACGCGGTCGGGGAAATAGGTCGAGTTCCCGCGCAGCCGCGCCTCGCGGTCGAGCGCCGAGCCGGGCGTGACATAGGCCGCGACATCGGCAATCGCGACCCAGACCACGTGGCCGCCGGGGTTCTTCGGGTCGTCATCGGCCTGCGCGAAACAGGCGTCGTCGCGGTCGCGCGCATCCGACGGGTCGATGGTGATCAGCGGCAGCTCGCGCAGGTCGGTGCGCCCGCCCAGCTTGGGCGGCTGGGCCGCCTCGGCCTCGGCCACGGCCTCGTCGGGGAATTCGTCGCGCAGCCCGTGCTGGTGGATGGCGATCAGGCTGACCGCCTTCGCCGCGCCCGGATCGCCCAGCCGGGTGACGATCTTGGCCTTGGGCAGCCCCATGCGCCCGCGCCCGCCGGTCTGCTCGGCCTCGACCAGCTCGCCGTCGCGCGCCTCGCCCGTGTCCGCGGCCGAGACGCGCCATTCGCGGTCGGCGCCCTTGTCGATGGGCAGGATGCGCCCGCCCTCCGAGCCCACGCGGTAGATCCCCAGAAGCTTGCGCGGCCCGGTCCCGATGCGGCGGATCAGCCGGCCCTCGAACTCGTGGTCCTCGCCC
This sequence comes from Jannaschia sp. GRR-S6-38, assembly GCF_029853695.1. Lineage (NCBI taxonomy): Bacteria > Pseudomonadati > Pseudomonadota > Alphaproteobacteria > Rhodobacterales > Roseobacteraceae > Jannaschia > Jannaschia ovalis. The sequence continues at coordinate 1,166,870 of NZ_CP122537.1, read as the reverse complement.
GATACCTCGGTCAGCCGCGCCAGCACCCGGTCGCCCTCGGCCAGCGCGGGATCGCCCTCCTTGGGCATGAACAGGATGCGGGGCGCGTCGCCGTCGCCGCGCCACTCCGCGGGGGCGAGGAACAGGTCGCCGTCCCGGTCGGTCCCGGTGACCGTCAGCACCGAGACCGGCGGCAGGCGGTTCGGGTCATCATAGCTGCGCTTTCGCTTGGAAAGATGGCCCTCCTCCTCCAGCTCGCGCAGCACGCGCTTGAGGTCGATCCGCGCCGCGCCCTTGATCCCGAAGGCCTTGGCGATGTCGCGCTTGGAGGTGAGGGCGGGGTTGTCGACGATCCATTGCAGGATCTGCCCCTTGGTCGGAAGCTGGCTCATGGCGGGGCAGCTAGCACGCGTCGGGGGTGGGGTCGAACGCCGTTTGAGGGGTTATCCATGGATCGAGGTCACGCCCGGCGGCACGCCGGGCAGCCCCCGACCGCCCCCACGGGCGGGGGCTCTGCCCCCACCCTCGGCCGGGGGCTCATTTCATGTCGACAATCGACCCTTTGGCAGATGTCGCCGGCCCGTCACCCCCGCCGGATCACCGGCGCGAGCTTCGGGCGCTCCGCCACCTGGCCTTCGGCGAAATCGAAGGCGTCCAGCCGCTCGGCGCGCTTGCCCGCGCGTTCGGCGGCCACGGTCAGCCCTTCCACGTCGCGGCGGGCCTGGTCGAAATGCGTCTCCAGCTTGCCCGCCCGCTCGACGATCAGCTCCACGTCGCGATGCAGCGCGGCCAGCGCGCGGCGGATCTCGCCCGCCTGTTCGCGCATCCGGTGGTCCTTGAGGATCGCGCGCAGCGTGTTCAGCGTCGCCATGCATGTGGTGGGCGAGACGATCCAGACCCGCGCCGCGAAGGCCTCGCGCACGGCCTCGGGGTGGTTGGCGTGCAGCTCGGCATAGATCGCCTCCGACGGCAGGAACAGGCAGGCGCCCTCCGCCGTCTCGCCGGGCAGGATGTATTTCTCCGCGATGGCGCGCACATGGCTGCGGATCGCGGCGCGGAAGGCGGTGACGGCGCGCGGGTCCTTCGGGTCGGCCACCAGCGCCTCATAGCTTTCCAGCGGGAACTTCGCGTCGATGACCAGCGGCCCCGGCGGGTCGGGCATGTGGACCAGGCAATCGGCGCGCCGCCCGTTCGACAATTGCGCCTGCCAGGTGAAGCCGTCGGGCGGCAGGGCGCGGCCCACGATGTCGCGCAGCTGGATCTCGCCGAAGGCGCCGCGGGTCTGCTTGTTCGACAGGATGTCCTGCAGGCCCAGCACGTCGCCCGACAGCGCCTCGATCTTGGCCTGCGCCGCGTCGATCGTGGCCAGTCGGCGCTGCAGGTCGCCCAGCGCCGTCGCGGTCCGCGTCGCGCTGTCCTCCAGCCGCGCGCCGACCTGGGCCTCGCCCGCGCGCTGGGCCTCGCGCAGCGCGCCCAGCGCACCCGCCAGCTGCGCCTGGCCCGATCCCATGTCGCGCAGCCGCGCGGCCAGCAGCGCCAGCACGACCGCCAGCAGCAGGACGGCCGCCAGCCCCGCCGCGCCCGCGAGCACGAGCGGGTCGGACAGGTCCAGCGTCATGTTCGCCCGAACAGCCGTTCGATATCGGCGAGCTTGAGTTCGACGTAAGTGGGCCGGCCGTGGTTGCACTGGCCCGAATGCGGCGTCGCCTCCATCTCGCGCAGCAGCGCGTCCATCTCGGGCCCGGTCATGCGCCGCCCCGTGCGGACCGAGCCGTGGCAGGCCATCCGGCTCAGCACCGCGTCGAGCCGCGCCTGCAAGGCCAGCGGATCGGCGTCCTCGTTCTCCTCCAGCTCGTCCAGCAGCTCGCGCACCAGCGCCGCGGCCGAGCACTGGCCCAGAACCGCCGGCGTCTCGCGCACCGCGACGCAGCCCGGCCCGAAGGGCTCCAGCGCCAGCCCCAGTCGCGCGGTGTCGAGCGCCAGCAGCCGTTCGACCGCCTCCGCGCCGACCTCGACCACTTCGGGGATCAGCAGGGCCTGTGCGCGCACGCCGCCTCCGGCCGCCTGGCGCTTGAGCTTCTCGTAGACCAGCCGTTCATGCGCGGCATGGGCGTCGACCAGCACCATGCCGGTGGCGGTCTGCGCGACGATCCAGTTCTCGTGAAGCTGCGCGCGGGCGGCGCCCAGCGGCGCATCCGTGCGCGCCTCGACCGGCGGTTCAATCCGGGCCGAGGGCGCCTCGGCGAAGCCCGGCATCTGCGCGGCGTAGCCCGCCGCGCGCGCGGCCGGTCCAGGACGGTCCATTTGGTAGACGCGCGGCGCCGGGTCGGCCCCGTCCGGCCGCATCGCGCCGAGCGCGGCCCCCGCGACCGTGGTCGAGGCGCGGTGCCCCGCCTCGGCCAGCGCGTGGCGGAGGCCCGACACGATCAGCCCGCGCACCGCGCCCGCGTCGCGGAACCGCACCTCGGTCTTGGCGGGATGCACGTTCACATCCACCAGCACCGGGTCGCAGTCCAGAAACAGCGCCGCCACCGCGTGGCGGTCCTTCGACAGCACGTCCATATAGGCGCCGCGCAGCGCGCCGGTCAGCATCCGGTCGCGGACCGGGCGGCCGTTAACGAACAGATATTGATGCACCGCCGTGCCGCGCGAATAGGTCGGCAGCGCCGCCAGCCCGCCCAGCCGGACGCCCGCGCGCTCGGCGGCGATCTCCAGCGCGTTCTCGGGAAAGTCGCGGCCCAGCACTGCGGCCAGCCGCGCGGCCCGGTCGGCCGCGTCGGCGCGGAACAGCACCCGCTCGCCGCCATCCGAGACGTCGCGCAGCGTGACGGCCACCCCCGGCTCGGCCATCGCCAGCCGCCGGATCGCGTCGGTCACGGCCATCGTCTCGGCGCGTTCGGATCTGAGGAATTTCAGCCGCGCCGGCGTGGCGTGGAACAGGTCGCGCAGCTCGACCACGGTGCCCGCGCGCAAGGCGGCGGGGCGGGGCGGGTCGATGCGCCCGCCCGAGACATGGATCGAGGCCGCCTCGGCCGACCCCGCCGCACGGCTGGTGATCGTCAGCCGCCCCACCGCGCCGAGGCTGGGCAGCGCCTCGCCGCGAAAGCCGAAGCTGCGGATGTTCAGAAGATCGCTGCCGTCGATCTTGGAGGTGGCGTGCCGCGATAGCGCCAGCGGCAGGTCGGCGGCGGCGATTCCGTGCCCGTCATCGGTGACCCGGATCAGCGTGCGCCCGCCATCGGCAATCTCGATCGCGATCCGCCGCGCGCCGGCATCCAGCGCATTCTCGACCAGTTCCTTGACCGCCGAGGCCGGGCGCTCGACCACCTCGCCCGCGGCGATGCGGTTCACCGCACCCTCGTCCAGCTGACGGATACGCGGGATCATCTTGTGGTCGGCGGCGCCCATGCCGCAAGGGCTAGCATGGGGGCATGCGATTCGGAAACGGGGATCGGTGCGCGGGGCGCGCCCGGCGGGCGCGCGCCCCGCCGGGCTCAGAACCCGGTCGTCTCCAACCCCTCGGGCCGGCCCACCACCACGAAATGCAGCGCATCCGGCTGCAAGATCCGCGCCGCGACGCGGGCGATCTCGTCCTGCGTGACCGCCTCGATGCGATCGTTGCGTGTGGCGATGTAATCGATGGGCAGGCCCAGCGACTGCATCCCCACCAGGATGCCCGCGATCCGCGAATTGCCGTCGAAGCGCAGCGGATAGGCGCCCGTCAGATAGGTCTTGGCCTCGGCGAGCTCGGTCTCGGTCACACCCTCTGCGGCCATCCGCGCCCATTCCGCGCGCACGATCTCGACCGCCTGCGCGGCCTTGTCGTTGGAGGACGAGAACTGCCCCAGAAGCTGCGCCGCGTGGTCGCGCGCCGCCAGGTAGGTGCCGATGCCGTAGGTCAGCCCGCGCTTCTCACGGACTTCCTCCATCAGTCGGGCCTCGAAGCCCGCGCCGCCCAGGATGTGGTTCAGGATATAGGCCGCGAAGTAATCGGGATCGTCGAAGCCGATCCCCTCATGCCCGAAGATGACCGAACTCTGCGGCACCGGGAAATCGACCACGGTCACGCCGCCCTCGGCCATGTTCTCCGCCGGCCCCAACTCCGGTCCGCCGGTCTCGGGCAGGCCCGCCAGCAGATCGTCCAGCAGCGGCCCCAGCTCGGCGGCGGTGATGTCGCCGGTCACGCCCACGAAGAGCCGGTCGCGGGTCAGCGCGTTGCGATGCGCCGCGCGCAGGTCGTCGGGCGTCAGCGACGACACCGTCTCGACCGTGCCGTCCATGGGCGAGCCGTAGGGATGCTCGGGGAAGGACAGCGCGGCCAACGTCCGCGAGGCGATGGCGTCGGGATCGTTCGCATCCGCAGCAATATTGGCCAGAACCTGCTCGCGCACGCGGTCCACGTCGGCCTCGGCGAAGAGCGGCCGGGTCAACGCATCGCGCAGCAGCGACACCGCATCGGCGCGCGTCTCGGTCAGGAACTCCGCCCCGATCGACACCGCGTCGGCGCTGGCGTCAAAGCTGAACCGCGCGGCGATATCCTCGACCGCCTCGGCGAACTGACGGGCGTCGCGGTCGCCCGCGCCTTCTTCCAGCGTGGCGGTCATCAGGTTGGTCGCGCCGCGCTTGCCGGGCAGGTCGAGGCTGGCGCCGCCCTCGAAGCGCAGGTCGATGGCGACGAAGGGGATCGACGGCTCCTCAACCAGCCAGGCGGTGATGCCGCCGGGCGAGGTGACCTCCTGGATCTCGACGGCGGCCAGCGCCGGCAGGGGGGCCGCCAGGAAGGCGGCCAGGGTCAGCGGGCGAAGACAGCTCATTGCGTCACCTCGGTCTCTCCGGTCTCCGGTTCGGGCTGCTTGAGATAGCCGGTGACCGAAGTCTCGGGCACCAGCACCTCACGCGCCACGCGCAGCATGTCGGCCTCGGTCACGGCGGCCAGCGCATCGGGCCAGGCGGCAACGTCCTCGACCGTCAACCCGCTGGTCACCGCCACGCCGTATTCGCGCGCGCGGCCCTGCAGGCTGTCGCGGCCGTAGATTTCGGCGGCGCGGGCGGCGGTCTTGATCCGCTCCAGCTGCGCGTCGTCCACGCCCTGCTCCAGCAGGCGCGCGATCATGCGGTCCATGTCGGCCTCGGCCTCTTCCAGCGACCGGCCGGGCCGGGGCATGACCACCAGCCCGAAGGTCGTGTCGTCGAGCGAGGTGCCCGAGTAAAAGGCCGAGGTGTAGAGCGCCGTCCCCTCCTCCTGCTCCAGCACGCGGCCCAAGAGCGAGGTCTGCGACGACCCGCCCAGATATTGCGCCAGGATCGCCAGCGCGGCCGCGTCGCCCTGGTCGCCCGCGTCTCGCTCGGGCGCGAGATAGGTGCGGATCACGTAAGGATTGGCGACGCGCGCGTCCTCGAAGGTCAGGCGGCGGGGCGTCAGCTGCGGGGGCTCGGCGGGCCGTTCGCGCGGGGCCAGGTCCGGGGTGGGCGCCAGCGGCCCGTAATGCGCCTCGGCCAGGCGGCGCACCTCCTCGGCCTCGACATCGCCCGCCACGATCAGCGTGGCGTTGTTGGGCGCGTAGTAGCGGCGGTAGAAGTCCAGCGCGTCCTCGAGCGTCAGCTCTTCGACCTCGTGCTTCCAGCCGATGATCGGGCGGCCATAGGGGTGGTTGAGATATTGCGCGGCGTTGCGCATCTCGGAAAACAGCGCGCCGGGATTGCTGTCGGTGCGCTGCGCGCGCTCCTCCAGCACCACGTCGCGCTCGGTCAGCATATCCGCGCTGTCGAGCACGAGGTCGCGCATCCGGTCGGCCTCCATCTCCATCATCAGGCCCAGCCGGTCGGCGGCGACGCGCTGGAAATAGCCGGTGTAATCCGACGAGGTGAAGGCGTTGTCGGTGCCGCCCTGCGCGGCGACCACGCGGCTGAACTCGCCCGGCTCCAGCTCGTCGGTGCCCTTGAACATCAGGTGTTCGAGGAAATGCGCGATGCCCGACTTGCCCGGCGGCTCGTCCGCCGAGCCCACGTCGTACCAGACCATGTGCACGACGACCGGGGCGCGGTGATCCTCGATCACGATGGCGTCCATGCCATTGTCGAGCGTGAAGGTCGTGACGCCCGGCTCGGCGGCCCGCGCGGCGGCGGGCAGGGCGAGCGTCACGGCGAGGGCTGCGGACAGCAGATGTCTCAAGCGGAGTCCTCCGGGAAGAAAGCGGCTCGTCACAAGATGTGTCACCGGGCGCCCGCGTCCAAGCCGGGCGCGGCGATCCGTCACGAGATTGTCAGCGACCGCGCCCCGCGCGGGGCGCGCGCGCGGCGATCCGCCGACCGGCGGGCCGCTATTGCAGCAGCTCCGGATCAGGCGGCGCGGCAACGGTGCGCACGCCCGCGCGGCGCAACCGCTCCAGCTCCAGATACTGGTCCAGCGACTGCCGCTCATAGGCGTCGTAATAGACGTTCACGTTGAACAGCCGCTCCAGCAGGCGGCCGTCATTGGCGCGCCGGTATTCCAGGTCCTCGGCCGCCAGAACGCCGCGGATATTGCCTTGGACGCCGTAGCGCGTGGCGGTGGCGATCATCGCGCCGTCGACGCCCGATCCGCCGGCCGGGTTCCCGCCCAGCGCGGTGATGGCCTCGGCCTGCGGCTGGCGGTCGGTGCGGTTGGTGCCGCCCGGCGTGGGCGGCGGCAGCGCGGCGAAGCTCTCGGGCTGCTGCAGCGGGCGCGTCGGCAGGATCGAGAACTCGTCGGGCGTGCGGTCCGTCTTCCGAAGGTTGAACAGGGTCGGGTTGCGCTCCGCGCAGCCCGCCAGCGTCGCCGCCAGAACCGCCATCATGGCAAGCCGTCCGATCATGCGCGGGGTCCCCCCTTCGTCGCGTCCGCCCCGTTCCTAGCCCGTCCGGCGCGCCGGGTCACGGGGTCTTTCCATCCGCCTTGCCGGCCTGTTGTTTCTTCGGATCGTCGGCCCAGACGATCAGTCCGAAGGCCCCCGCGAAGATGAACACGTCGGCGATGTTGAACGCATAGGGGTTGCGGATGCCGCAGCAGGACATGTTCAGGAAATCCGCCACCGCGCCGTAGATCACCCGGTCCAGCGCGTTGGCCAGCGCCCCGCCGATCACCAGCCCCGCCGCGATCTGCCCCACCGGCCGTGCGAAGCCCCGCGCCCAGCGCAGAAGCAGGCCCGAGACTCCGATCGCGACCGCCACCAAGAGCCAGCGCGCCCCCGCCCCGGACATAAGGCCGAAATTCACGCCCTCGTTCCAGCCCATGCGGAAGGTCAGCAGGGGCGGCAGCACCTCGATCACGCCCACCGTCTTCAGGTTCATGGCGTGGACCACGATCACCTTGGACAGCTGGTCGATGGCGAAGGCCAGCGCGGCCCATGTCAGGATCCGGCGCATCAGTGACGGAAGTGCCGCATGCCAGTGAAGACCATCGCGAGCCCCGCCGCGTCGGCGGCGGCGATGACCTCTTCGTCGCGCATCGAGCCGCCGGGCTGGATCACCGCCCGCGCGCCGGCCTCGGCGGCGGCCAGCAACCCGTCGGCGAAGGGGAAGAACGCGTCCGAGGCCACGACCGAGCCCTGGGCCGTGCTTTCGGTCAGCTCCAGCGCCTCGGCCATGTCCTGCGCCTTGCGCGCCGCGATGCGCGAACTGTCGAGCCGGCTCATCTGCCCCGCGCCGATGCCCACCGTCGCGCCGTCCTTGGCATAGACGATTGCGTTCGACTTCACGTGTTTGGCGACCCGCCAGGCAAAGAGCAGGTCGCGGATCTGGTCCTCGGTCGGCGCCAGCTTGGTGACCACCTTCAGGTCCGCCGCCCCGATCCGGCCGGTGTCGTGATCCTGCGCGAGCCAGCCGCCCGCCACCTGCCGCATCATCCGGCGGTCGCGCTTCGGGTCGGGCAGGCTGCCGGTGGTCAGGAGCCGCAGGTTCTTCTTGGCGGCGAAGACCTCGCGCGCGGCCGCGTCGACGCCCGGCGCGATGACGACCTCGGTGAAGATCGCGGCAATGGCCTCCGCGGTCGCGGCGTCGAGCGGGCGGTTCACCGCGACGATGCCCCCGAAGGCCGAAGTGCGGTCGCAGTCGAAGGCGCGCCCATGCGCCTCGGCGAGGCTATCGCCGGTGGCCACGCCGCAGGGATTGGCATGCTTGATGATGGCGACGGCGGGGTCGTCGAACTCGGCCACCAGCTCCATCGCGGCATCGGTGTCGGCGATGTTGTTGTAGCTCAGCGCCTTGCCCTGGTGCTGCTCCGCGGTGGCGACGCCGGCCCGGCCGCTGCCATCGATGTAGAAGGCGGCCTTCTGATGCGGGTTCTCGCCGTAGCGCATGGGCTGCGCGAGCGTCCCCGCAGCGGCGACGCGGCGCGGCGTCTCCTCGTAGCGGGCCATCCAGGTCGCGACGGCCGCGTCATAGGCTGCGGTGCGGCCATAGGCGATCGCGGCCTGGCGCTGGCGGAAGGGCAGGGTGGTCGCGCCCTTGTGGGCGTCCAGCTCGGCCAGCAGGGGCGCGTAATCCTCCGGATCGACGATCACGGTGGTGAAGGCGTGGTTCTTCGCGCCCGCGCGGATCATGGCGGGGCCGCCGATATCGATATTCTCGATGGCCTCCTCCTCGCCCGCGCCGCGCGCGATAGTGGCCTCGAACGGGTAGAGGTTCACCACAAGCAGGTCGATCGGCTCGATACCCATCGCCTCCATCGCGCTCAGGTGCCGCGGCTCGTCGCGCCGCGCCAGCAGCCCGCCATGGATGTTGGGATGCAGCGTCTTGACCCGGCCATCCATCATCTCGGGAAAGTTGGTCACGTCCGAGACGTCGCGCACCGCGACCCCGGCGGCGCGCAGTGCGTCGGCCGAGCCCCCGGTGGACAGGATCTCGACCCCCCGGTCGGCCAGCGCCCGGCCCAGCTCGTCCAGCCCGCTCTTGTCGGAGACCGAGATCAGCGCGCGGGTGACCTTCACATGGTCGAACATGGCATATCCTTCGCTCGGGGACCGCTCGCGCGATCAGAAGAGGCCTTCGGCGGGGGTGGGCGGCAGATCGGTCGCCTCCTGCGCGCGCGTCAGGCTCCAGTCGATGGTGGCGGCATATTTCACAACGCGGTCGGATAAAACCACCTGTTGCGCCGCGCGCGGCTTCAGGCGCCCGGGCTCCAGATGGACCGACGGCTCCAGGCTCAGCCGGCCCGCGCCGCCGGGCCGGAACACCCAGACCTCGCCCGATCCCAGCGTCAGCGACACGGCGCGCCCGCCCATGTCGATCTCGGCCAGCGTGTCGGGATGCAAATGGAAGCGCAGTTGGAACGGGATGCCCTGCAGCTTGGCCTCGCTCTGCGCGTCCTCGAAGCGTTCCTTGTCGCGGGCCGACACGGCGCGCAGCGCGTCCTCGCCCTCCAGCTTGCGCCCGTCCGCCGACAGCACCAGCCGGCGCAGATGGGTCAGCCCGTGGCTGCCCACATAGCCGTCCTGCGACAGCACCACCGTCGTCGCCGAGCGCGAGCCGCTGCGCTGCCACTGCACGCGGGCGGGGGTCTGCACCAGCGGCGCGATCCGCCGGCCGTCATGGATCAGGATCGGCCCGATCCGCGAGGACGACCAGCCCTCGATCGCCAGCGTGGAATGGCTGGCCGTGGCACGCCCGGCGCGGTGCCAGTCGGGGCCGAACGCCCCGCCCGGCCCGCAATTGACGATCACCGGGCCCGCGCCCGAGGTCATCTCGAAGGCCAGCGTCGAGGCATGGGCCGAGCCGCTGACCAGCCCCGCGGGCGGCGGGGTCGCGTCGATCACCACCGTCGTGCGCCCGTGACTCACCGGGACGTAGCCCATGGCCAGCCCGCTTTCGTTGCGCCCGCGCACGCCCGATTCGACCAGCACCCGGTCCAGCCGCCCCGGCAGGCCGCGCCCGCCGCCATGAAACCGCGCCAGCCCGCCATCGGCATGGCGCAGCGCGCGCAGCGTCGGCACGATCCGCGCCTGGGCCGCGCCCAGCGCCTCGGGTGCTTCGCCCGTCGCCGCCAGCGCCCCGATCGCCCAGCCCAGGAGCGTCGCCACCTCCAGCAGCGCCTCGGGATTGCGCGAAGCGATGCCGCCATCCGCGCTCACATCCTCGGCCATCGCCGCGGCCAGCGCCGCCGTCGCGCGCGGGCCCAGATCGCCCAGACCCTCCAGCGTCAGCCCGGCATAGAGCAGCCCGATCAGCGCCTCCATCCGCGGCAGGCCCGCGGGCGCGGTTCCCCAGTCGCGGCGCAGCAGCACCGCGTGGCGATACATCGCGTCGAACAGCGCCGCCTGGTCGCGCGCCGGCATCCCCTGCAGCAGGAGCGGCGCGTGGCTGATCCAGCGCAGCAGCCGCCGGCCGGCCAGCGCGGGCGTCCAGCCCGGCCCCCGGCCCGCGCCGTAGCGGCGCACCCAGTCCAGCACCCAGGCCCGCACCGCGCCCGTCGCGTCGGCGGTGCCCAGCGCCATCACGTCGTCCAGCCAGCCCTGGCCGTGCAGCTGCATCTCGAAGGGGGTCGACGGCGCGTCCAGCGCCCAAGGCGAGGCGTCCCGCGCCTCGACCAGCTGCCCCGCCAGGTGCCAGGTGCCCGACAGGATCTGCTGACCGCGCCGGGCCGATCCCGCGCCGCGCGGCTCGGGCTGCCAGACCAGCGCGCGCTGGCCGCGGGGCGGACGGGCGCGGGCCACGCGCAGGCGCGTCTTCCAGCGGTCGCGGAGGCGGTCCTGCGATCCCATTGCCCGGCCCTCGATCGGCGGCGCCTGTCCCGGCGCCTTGCCCGCGGGGACGATACGCGCGCCCGGCGCGGCTGTCACGCGCCCGCTTCGGGAACCGTCAGAACCGCCATGTAGAAGCCGTCCATCCCGCCCCGCTCGGGCCAGAGATCGGGCAGGAGCCGCAGCCCGTGATCCGACGCGGCCTCCGCCGGCAGGCCCAGCGCCACCGGGTCGGGTGCGTGCGCCACCAGCCCCGGATGGCGCTTCAGCGCGGCGCTCACCTGGTGCTCGCCCTCCACCGGCAGCAGCGAGCAGGTGCAGAAGACCAGCCGCCCGCCGGGGCGCACGAAGCCCAGCGCCCGGTCGATCAGCTTGTATTGCAGCCGGGTCAGCGTCTCGACGTCGCGCGCCGCGCGCAGATGCGGCAGGTCGGGATGGCGGCGGATCGTGCCCGTCGCGGTGCAGGGCGCGTCGAGCAGCACCGCGTCGAAGGGCTCCTCGGGCGTCCAGTCCAGCGCGTCCGCCACGACGATCTCAGCCGCGAGCCCGGTGCGCTCCAGGTTGGCGCGCAACCGGCGCAATCGCCCCTCCGACAGGTCCAGCGCCGTCACCTGCGCGCCCGCGGCGGCCAGCTGCATCGTCTTGCCCCCCGGCGCCGCGCAGAGGTCCAGCACCCGCAGCCCCGCCACGTCGCCCAGCAGGCGCACGGGGATCGCGGCGGCCGCGTCCTGCACCCACCAGTCGCCCTCGGCATAGCCCGGCAGGGCCGAGACCTGCCCGCCCGGCAGCCGCAGCGAGCCGGTCGGCAGAACCTCCGCACCCTCCACCGTCACGCCCGGCTTCGGGGTCAGGTCCAGCGGCGCGCCCGCGACATGCGCGGCTTCGATCGCGGCCAGCCGGGCCCCGCCCCAGGCCTTGTGAAGCGGCGCGCGCAGCCAGGGCGGCAGGCTCGGCGGCGGCAGCGCCTCCCAGCCGGCGCGGTCCTCGGCCAGCTTGCGCAGCACGGCATTGACCAGCCCGGCCTGTTTGGCGGTCTTGGGCGACATCCGGGCCAGCGCAACGGCGTCGTTGACCACGCCGTGCGGCGCGGCGCCGTCGGCGTGGATCTCGGCCAGGGCCAGCCGCAGGATGTCGCGGATGCGCGCGGCGGGCTGACGGTCCATCGCCGCCTTCAGCATCGCGTCGGCGCGGCCCATATGCCGCAGCGCCAGCCCCGCCAGCCGCAGCGCCCGCGCCGCGTCGGGCCCGTCCAGCCCCGAGGCGCCGTCGCCCAGCATGCGCCCGTCGCGCAGCACATGCGCCATCAGGCGGAGCGCGCCCTTTCGGGCGGACAGGCTGTCGCGGGTCTCGGCCATGGGGCCTCCTTGAGAGATGGGTGCCGCGACGTATATGAAAGGCTCATTCCCGGCAAGGAGGCGCCCCATGGCAGACCGCATGACCGTCGATCCCGATGCGATCCCGCAGCCGGATCCCGACGCGCCCGCCTGCCCGACCGGCAACCGCACCCGCGGCCCCGAGATCGTGCCGCTCGACCCGGCGGCCGAAGCCGCGCGCCGCGCCGCCCTGCCCGAGATCGCGCGCCGCGCGCTGGAGGAGGCCGATGCCCGCAAGCGCGAGGTGCTCGACCTGCCGCCCGAGCTGGGCGGTCGCGACGGGCCCGAGCCGGTGCGCTACGGCGATTGGGAAAACAAGGGCATCGCGATCGACTTCTGACCGCCGGGCCGCGTCACCGGATCCGCAGATCCGCCACGTCGCCCGCGCCGCGGTCGGCGACGAAGCGCACCGTGTCGCCGCGCACGGCCACCAGCTGGCAATTCAGCGGGAAGTCCCGGATCACCGTGTCGAGCGTCCGGCAGAAATAGCCCTCGCGCCAGTCCCATCCGCCCGAGACCCGGAACCCGAAGCCCCGGCCGGCAATCGAGCCGTCGCGCCCGACCTGCAGCGAAACGCCGTCGCCGGTCAGCCGCTTGCCCTCGACGAGGCTCAGGAAGGCCGCGCGGTCGGTCACGCGTTCGAAGGCCAGCGCGGGCGCCGGCAGCAGGAGGAGGAGGGCGAGGATCAGCCGCATGCAGGAAAAGATGGGCCATTGCGGTCCGGCTTCAATCCCGGCCAGGCGTCGAACCGCCGCTGGCCGTCCCTCAGCGCAGGTCGAGCACGTCCAGCATGTCGTAGCTGCCCGGCGCGCGCCCCTGGCCCCAGAGCGCCGCCTTGATCGCGCCGCGGGCGAAGACCGAGCGGTCCGAGGCCACGTGGCGCAGCACGATGCGTTCGCCCTCGGCGGCGAAGATCACGTCATGCTCGCCCACGATGTCGCCGCCGCGGATCGCGTGGAAGCCGATGCGGCCCCGCTCCCGTGCGCCGGTGATCCCGTCGCGGCCGCGCTCGGCCACCGCGTCCAGCGCCACGCCGCGTCCCGCCGCCGCCGCCTCGCCCAGCATCAGCGCCGTGCCCGAGGGGGCGTCGACCTTGTGGCGGTGATGCGCCTCGACGATCTCGATGTCGTAATCGGCGTCGAGCGCGGCGGCGACCCGGGTCACCAGTTGCGTGAGCAGGTTCACGCCCAGCGACATGTTTCCCGCGCGGATCACCGTCGCGTGGCGGGCCGCGCGCTCCAGCGCGGCGATGTCGGCGGTCTCGAGCCCGGTCGTGCCGACGACGTGGACAGCGCGGGCCTGCGCGGCCAGCTCCGACATCGCGACCGTCGCGGCGGGGGTGGTGAAATCGATCACCGTCTGCGCGCGCGCGACCACCTCGATCGGATCGTCGGTCACCGGCACGCCGCTCGGCGCGCCGCCCATTGCCTCGCCCAGGTCGTGGCCCGCCCAGCGATGCCCCGGCGCCACCGTCACGCCCACCAGCCGGCAGGCGTCGGAGGCGCCGATCAGCTCGATCAGCATCCGGCCCATGCGGCCCGAGCCGCCCGCGACCACGATCCCCGGCAGCGCAACGTCCGACATAGATCACCCCCAGATCACCCGTGGATCACCCACGAAATTCCCCGCCTCTCTTGGGGCACACCGCCGTCTCATGCAACATGGGCGCGGGTTGCGTCCGTCCCGCCGCCCCCATATCTGCGGCCCCCTCAGGAGGGTTTCCCATGGCACGTTCCCGGTTCGACCAAGGCGCAGGCCCGTCGCAGCGCCAGCTCCGCGTGGGCGAGCTCATCCGGCGCACCCTCTCCGACGTCCTGGCCCGCGGCGAGATCCACGACCCCGACCTGCAATCCATGTCGATCACCGTGGGCGAGGTCACCGTCTCGCCCGATCTCAAGATCGCCACCGCCTGGGTCCTGCCGCTTGGCGGTAAAGGCCGCGAGAAGGCCATCGCCGCGCTCAAGCGCAACAAGGGCGAGCTGCGCCGGGCCTTCTCGAAGGAGATGACGCTGAAATACACGCCCGACCTGCGCTTCCGCATCGACGAGACCTTCGACCGCATGGACGAGACGCGGCGGCTGTTCTCCGAGGAGACGGTGCGCCGCGACGTCGAAGGGGGCGGGGAGGGGTCGGAATGATCCGCGCGCTGGCCGTCGCGGCGCTGGGCTGGCTGGCCGCCGCCACGGCGGGCGCGGCCTGCGAAGCCGTCATCCACCGGGACCGCGCCTTCACCGTCTGCACCGCCGATCGGGATCGCCATGCCATCGACCTGCGGCTCAACGGCGCCGACGGCACGCCGCTGGGCAGCTTCGTCGAGCTGCAGCGCCAGACCGAAGCGCCGATCGCCTTCGCCATGAACGGCGGCATGTACCATCCCGACCGGCGTCCCGTGGGCCTTTACGTCGAGGACGGGGTGCAGCTTTCCGGGATCGTGACCCGCGAGGGCCCGGGCAATTTCGGCATGCTGCCCAACGGCGTCTTCTGCATCGCGGCCGACGGCGCGCGGGTGATCGAAAGCCGCGCCTACGCCGCCGCGCCCCCGGACTGCGAGGACGCCACGCAATCGGGCCCGATGCTGGTCATCGACGGCGCGCTGCACCCGCGCTTCCTGCCCGACAGCGAATTCCTGAACCTGCGCAACGGCGTGGGCGCCGCGCCGGACGGGCGGGCGGTGCATTTCGTCATCTCGGACGAGCCGGTCAGCTTTTACGAGATGGCGACCCTGTTCCGTGATGTGCTGGGCGTGCGTGACGCGCTCTACCTCGATGGCCGCGTCTCGCGGCTTTACGCGCCCGCGCTGGGCCGCGCCGATCCGGGGCGGCAGATGGGTCCGATCCTCGTGGTGACGGAGCGCTAGGATGGCGCGCCGCAAGAAGGGGCGGGACGTCCATGGCTGGCTGGTCGTGGACAAGCCCGCGGGCGTAACCTCGACCGCGGTGGTGGGCCGCGTGCGCTGGGCGCTCGACGCGAAGAAGGCGGGCCATGCGGGCACGCTTGACCCCGATGCGACCGGCGTTCTGGCCGTCGCGCTGGGCGAGGCGACCAAGACCGTCCCCTTCGTGACCGACGCGGAAAAATGCTACCGCTTCCGGGTGACCTGGGGGGCCGAGACGGCGAGTGACGACGCTTCGGGCGCGGTGCTCGAGCGCCGCGAGGCGCGTCCGGATGCGGCGGCGATCGAAGCCGCGCTTCCGGCCTTCCGCGGCTGGATCGAACAGGTCCCGCCGCAGGTCTCGGCCGTGAAGGTCGCGGGCGAGCGCGCCTACGACCTCGCCCGCGAGGGCATCGAGATGGAGCTGGCCGCCCGCCCGCTGCATGTCGCGCGGTTGGAGCTCGTCGCGGCCGACGCGGAGGGCGCCGAGCTGGAGATGGTCTGCGGCAAAGGCGGATATGTGCGCGCCATCGCCCGCGACCTGGGCCGCGCGCTGGGTTGCCTCGGCCATGTCGCCTGGCTGCGCCGGACCTGGTCCGGCCCGTTCCGCGCCGAGGACGGCATCGCCTTCGCCGAGATCGAGGCGCTGGCCCGCACGCCGGACCTGGAGGCGCGGCTGCTGCCGCTGGAGGCCGGGCTGGAGGGCCTGCCGATGCTGCCGGTGACCGAGGCGGCCGCGACCCGGCTGCGCCACGGCAATCCCGCCGAGGTCCTGACCGGCGCGGAGCATGGCGCGACCTGCTGGGCGGCGCTTCACGGCCAGGCCGTCGCGGTCGGCACCTATCGCGCGGGGCTGCTGCATCCGACCAAGGTCTTCGTGCGCTGAAACATGGCGCCGCCGCGCGGGCCGGGTTTGTTACAGTGGATCACGCGATCCGGCCCGCGGCGCTCGCGGCGATCAACCTGTGCGTGAGGGGGGCTGCCCCGATGCGCCCGCGCCGGGCTAGTCCGAGGCAACGCCATTTCGGATGCCAAGGAGGCCCGACCATGACCGCCCTGACCCTCGACCGCCCCACCGCCGCCGCGACCGCCGGCACGATCCTCACCGCCGGCGCCTTCGCCAGCATCGCCTTTGACCTGTTCGGTCAGGGCCTCGCGCCGCTTCTGGGCTTCGCCAAGCTCGCCCCGGTGGGGCTGGCGCAACAGACGCTGCAGACCATCTTCGGCGCCGTGCCCAAGGGGCTGGCCGATATCCTCCACCTGTTGACCGGCCTGATCGCCTATCCGCTGGGCTACGTCCTGATCGCGCGGCCCGTCGCCGCGCGGCTCCTGCCGCGCCTGCCTTGGAGCGCGGTCGCCGCCGCCTACGGGGTCGGGCTGTGGGTCTTCGCGCTTTATGTCATGGCCCATCTGGTGGCCGGCCTGCCCGCCTTCCTGGGCTTCACCGGGATCACCTGGGTCGCGCTCTGGGGGCATGTCCTGTTTGCGCTGGTCGCCGCCTTCGTGGTCGAGCGCCGCGCCTGAGGCCGCGCGCCGCCCCTTGCCGGCAGGCCGGGGCGGCGCCTATTCCGGGGGCATGATCACCCGCGAATTCACCAAGGGCGACGCCCCGTCGACCGCCACCTATTCGGCGGATGAACGCTACCGCTACGACCTGATCCGCACCTGGGACGGCGCGGGCGAGCGGATCAACTTCGTGATGCTGAACCCCTCCACCGCGACGGAACTCGCCAACGACCCCACGGTCGAGCGCTGCGAGCGGCGCGCCCGCGCGCTGGGCTACGGCGCGTTCCGCGTGACCAATATCTTCGCCTACCGCGCCACCGATCCTCGCGACATGCGCGCCTGCCCGGACCCGGTGGGCGGGTCGGCCAACGACGCGGCGATCCGCGCGGCGGCGCATTGGGCGGATGCGGTGGTCTGCGCCTGGGGCGTACACGGCGCGCATCTGGACCGCGGCCCGGCGGTTGAGCGGTTGCTGCGCGCGACGGGGCGGCCGCTGAGCATGCTGGGCCTGTCGAAGGACGGGCATCCGAAGCATCCTCTCTATATCGGATACGCCGTCCGACCGCAGCCCTGGGAGGCCGTCCGATGCCCGACCTGACCCGCCAGATGATCGAGGCCGATGACGGCACCCATATCGCGGTGCGCACTGCCGGATCGGGGCCGCCGCTTCTGTTGCTGCACGGCTTTCCGCAGAACCATCGCTGCTGGCTGAAGGTGCTGCCCCGGCTGGCCGAGCGCTTCACCTGCATCCTGCCGGACCTGCGCGGCTATGGCGACAGCGCCGCGCCCGCCGACGACGCGACGAATTCGGTCTATTCCAAGCGCCGGATGGCGCAGGATATGGTGGCCGTGCTGGATGCGCTGGGTCACGACCGCGCCCATGTGGCGGGGCACGACCGGGGCGCGCGCGTGGCCTATCGATTCGCGCTCGACCATCCCGAGCGGGTCGACCTGCTGGCCATCCTGGAGGTGATCCCGACCGTCGAATGGTGGGACCGCTGGAACGCCGAGACCGCCTACAGCGCCTATCACTGGACCTTCCTCGCCCAGCCCGCGCCGCTGCCCGAGCGGATGATCGGGGCGGATCCCGCCGCCTGGATCGACTGGACGCTGTCGTCCTGGACCAAGCCCAAGACGCTCGATCCGTTCGAGGCCGGGGCGCTCGCCAGCTACCGCGCGCAAGCGGCGAGCCCCGACCACCTGGCGGCGATGTGCGGCGATTACCGCGCGGGGTATTTCACCGACCGCCGGATCGACGCGGCCGATCGCGCGGCCGGCCGAAGGATCGCCGCGCCGCTGCATTTCATCTGGGGGCAGCACGGCTTTCCGGCCGCCACAGGCGACCCCGCCGCGATCTGGCGGAACTGGGCCGACACCGTCACCGACAGTTCGGTCGACGCCGGGCATTTCGCGATGGAGGAGGCGCCCGAGGAGGTCGCCGCCGCCCTGCTGGCCTTCTTCGCGGGCTGATCGGGCGGGCCGCGGCGCTCAGGCCAGCGCGACCAGCGAGACATGGCCCGCCTCGACGACCGCCGGGCCCGCCACGAAGGCCACCAGTTCGCCGTCGAGGCGCAGCTCGCTGCCTTCGGCCGTCCGGCTGATCGACAGGTCGGGCGGGGTGCCCGCGGCTTCGTACTCGATCTCGATGAGATCGGCCTCCGGGTCGAAATCCTCGATCCGGGGCGCGGCATAGGCATCGGAGGCGGCGGGATCCAGCGTCACGGGCGCCGCGCGGAACAGGTAGTGATCCGCGCCGGCCCCGCCGATCAGCACGTCGCCCGCGTCGCCGGCCAGCGTATCGTCTCCATCCCCGCCCGACAGCGTGTCGCCCGTGTCGACGTCGAACCCGTTCTCCATCACGGTACCGTCCAGTAGGTCGTCGCCCAGGCCGCCCGCCAGCTCGTCCGCGCCCAGCCCGCCGAACAGGCGGTCGTCGCCCGCCCCGCCGCCGAGCCGGTCCGCGCCCTCGCCGCCCGAGAGCAGGTCCGCGCCATTGCCGCCGCCCAGAAGGTCGTCGCCTTCCTCGCCCAGAAGGACGTCGTCGCCGCCGCCGCCGAACAGCGTGTCGTCGCCGCCGCCGCCCTGGATCTCGTCGCGGCCGGCGCCGCCGGATGCCAGATCGTCGCCATCCCCGCCGAGCATCAGGTCGTTGCGGTCGCCGCCCTGCATCGCGTCGTCGCCGGACCCGCCGAAGATCGCGTCGGAATCGAAGGCGATCGGGTCGACCGCAGATCCGCCCAGGCGGTCGCTCAGGTGATCGCCGGCCAGCATGTCCTGCGCGTCGGCCGTGGCCCCCGGCCCGGACGCGCCTTCCAGCGCGACGCTCAGCGGCGAGGACGCGCCCTCGCCGACCGGATCGCCCTCGACCGGGTCGGGTGCGGGATCCTCGGCATCGGCGTCGAAGCTCAACGGGGCGATCATCATCACGCCCGAAAGGGCCATCCCCAGAAGACCGGCGATCAGGAACATGGGCGGGACCCTTCGTTTCGAGCCCGCCTGCTATCACAACGGCCTGAAACGAAGCTAGAACATCCCGCTCTCGTGTTTAACGCCCGGTGAATCGCCCGCCGCGCGACGGCGGCCCTTTCCATCGCGGCGGAACTGGTGTACGCGGCGCGCTCACTCCAAGGGCCTGCGCTGGACGACATCCCGGCCTGTGCCATTCCTCGAACCAAGGAGACCCCGATGTCGATCACTGTCGAAGAGAAGACCCGTCTGATCAAGGAATTCGCCACCAAGGACGGCGATACCGGCTCGCCCGAAGTGCAGATCGCGATCCTGACCTCGCGCATCGCCACGCTGACCGAGCATTTCAAGACGCACAAGAAGGACAACCACTCGCGCCGTGGCCTTCTGATGATGGTGGCCCAGCGCCGCAAGCTGCTGGATTACACCCGCGGCAAGGACGAGGCGCGCTACCAGGAGATCATCAAGCGCCTCGGCATCCGCCGCTGAGCGCCGACCCGTTCGATCGAGGGGCCGCACCGCCGGGTGCGGCCCTTTTCGTTTCGGGGGTCAGGCCGCCGCCTGTCCCAACCGGCGCACGTCCCGCAGCCAGCGGGTGATGCGCTCGGGCGCGGCGTCGGTCGCGCCGGCGAAATGGGTGATGCGGGCCGGTCGGATGCCGACGAAGCCCAGCACCTGTCCGGTCAGCTGGCGCATCAGCGCGCTGCCGTAGAACAACCGATAGATCCAGTTCGGCGTGTCCGATGTCAGGAACACGCGGCCCGTGCGCCCGGTCAGAAGCGGCGCGGGCAGGCCCATGGCCGTGGTGTTTCGCGTGTCGAAAGTCCGCCCCGGCAGGAAGGCGCGGTCGATCAGCCCCTTCAGCCGCGCGGGCAGGCCGCCCCACCAGACCGGCGCGGCGAGCACGACATGCTCGGCCCATTCGATATCGCCGAGCAGCGCCTCGAGCTCCGGCTCCAGCGGCTTGGCGTTGCCGTAGCCGCCGCCGCCGAAATCGGGATCGAAGCGCATCTCGCTGAGATGGTGCAGCCGGACGACATGGCCTCGGCCGCGGGCCGCCTCGGCATAGGCCATCGCGAAGGCGCGGGAGAGGGAGGTCTCGGCGGGGTGGCCGTCGAGGATGACGATGCGTTTGGGGGACATGGGAAAGCTCCTGAATTTGACCATGGTCATATTCAATGATCCAAAACATGACCGCGGTCAAGTTATAATTTGACCACGGTCGGAAACTTGCTAGGATGCCGCCATGAAACAGCCCGTCCAGAAGCGCGCGCAGCGCACCCGCGAGGCCCTGATCGCCGCGGCGCAAGAGCTCTCCGCCGGCGGCTACGAGGCGCTTCGGGTCGAGGAGATCGTGCTGCGGGCCGGCGTCGCGAAGGGCACGTTCTTCGCGCATTTCCCGGACAAGGACGCGCTGATGGATCAGCTTCTGGGCGCGCGGATCGACGGGCATCTGGACGCGATCGCCGCCCGCCCGGCGCCGCGCTCGGTCGACGAGATGCTCGACGCGCTGATGCCGCTCCTCGGGTTCATGACGTCGGAGCGCTACGTCTTCGACCTGATCCTGCGCTATTCCGGGGCCGCCGCCGTCGAGGAGATCGGGCCGATCGCCCGGACCTTCCAGCGCCAGATCGAGATCGTCGCAGACTGGGTGCGGGACGCGCCGTTCCGGCGCGACATCTCGCCCGAGCTGATCGCCGAAGGCGTGCAGGCCTTCGCGGTCCAGGCCATGGCGCTGCGCTTCTGCGCGCTCAATGGCGGGCCGGTCCGCGACCGGCTGGAGGTCTACCTCCGGGCTTGGTTGCTGCCGGGCGGCTGAGCGGCATGTACGCCTTTCATTCCGCGCCGGAATCCCTTATGTGCCCCCCATCTGAGACGTGACGCCACGACCCCGGCGCATGGGATGATGAGAGGGGTCGGCGGCAATGGGGCCGCCAAGCAACGACGCACTGGCAGGGGCCAGAGAGCGTCAGACAGGATGACACATGTTCAACATCGTTAAGAAAGAGATGGAGTGGGGACACGACACCCTCACCCTGGAGACGGGCAAGATCGCCCGTCAGGCCGACGGCTGCGTGATCGCCACTTATGGCGAGACCTCCGTGATGGCCGCCGTCACCTATGCCAAGCAGCCGAAGCCCGGTCAGGACTTCTTCCCGCTGACGGTCCACTACAACGAGAAATACTACGCCGCGGGCAAGGTTCCCGGCGGCTTCTTCAAGCGCGAGGCGCGGCCCACCGAGAAAGAGACGCTGACCTCGCGTCTGATCGACCGGCCGATCCGCCCGCTCTTCGTCGAGGGCTTCAAGAACGAGGTGCTGGTGATCTGCACCGTTCTGTCCCACGACCTCGAGAACGATCCCGATATCGTCGCCATGATCGCGGCCTCCGCCGCGCTGACGATCTCGGGCGCGCCCTTCATGGGCCCGATCGCGGGCGCCCGCGTGGGCTTCGTGGACGGCGAATACGTGCTGAACCCCTCGGTCGACGACATGCAGGGCCTGCGCGCCAATCCC
This sequence comes from Jannaschia sp. GRR-S6-38, assembly GCF_029853695.1. NCBI lineage: Bacteria > Pseudomonadati > Pseudomonadota > Alphaproteobacteria > Rhodobacterales > Roseobacteraceae > Jannaschia > Jannaschia ovalis. Next base: position 1,145,464 of record NZ_CP122537.1, on the reverse strand, counting down.
GAGCAGCGCCTCGATCTGGTCGTCGCCGGCACCAAGGACGCCGTTATGATGGTCGAGTCGGAGGCCTATGAGCTGTCCGAGGCCGAGATGCTGGGCGCGGTGAAGTTCGGCCACGAGCAGATGCAGCCCGTGATCGACCTGATCGTCGACCTGGCCGAGGACGCCGCGAAGGAGCCCTTCGACTACCAGGCGCCCGACTATTCGGCGATCCTGGCCCGCGTGACCGAGCTGGGCGAGCAGAAGATGCGCGACGCCTACGCGATCACCGACAAGCAGGAGCGCACCGCCGCCGTCTCCGCCGCCAAGGAGGCCATCAAGGCCGAGCTGTCGGAGGAGGAGCTAGAGGATCCGAACCTGGGCACCGCGCTCAAGAAGCTCGAATCCAAGGTTCTGCGCGGCGACGTGGTGAAGAACGGCAAGCGGATCGACGGGCGCGCCCTCGACACCGTGCGGCCGATCGACTGCCAGGTCGGCATCCTGCCCCGCACGCATGGCTCGGCGCTGTTCACCCGCGGCGAGACCCAGGGCCTGATCGTTACCACGCTGGGCACCGGCGACGACGAGCAGATCATCGACGCGCTGCACGGCAATTTCCGCTCGAACTTCCTGCTGCACTACAACTTCCCGCCCTATTCGGTCGGCGAAGTGGGGCGCTTCGGACCTCCGGGCCGGCGCGAGATCGGCCACGGCAAGCTGGCCTGGCGCGCGCTCCAGGCGGTGCTGCCCACGGCGACGGATTTCCCCTACACGATCCGTCTCGTCTCCGAGATCACCGAGTCCAACGGCTCCTCCTCGATGGCCACCGTTTGCGGTGCGTCGCTGTCGATGATGGATGCGGCCGTGCCGCTGAAGGCCCCCGTGGCCGGCGTGGCGATGGGCCTCGTGCTGGAGGAGGACGGCGACTACGCGGTGCTGACCGACATCCTGGGCGACGAGGATCATCTCGGCGACATGGACTTCAAGGTGGCGGGCACCGAGGACGGCATCACGTCGCTGCAGATGGACATCAAGGTTGCGGGCATCACGCCCGAGATCATGGAGACCGCCCTGGCGCAGGCCAAGGACGGCCGGATCCACATCCTCGGCGAGATGTCCAAGGCGCTGTCGGCCGGCCGGTCCGAGTTCTCGGCCCACGCCCCGCGCATCGAGACGATGCAGATCCCCACGGACAAGATCCGGGAGGTCATCGGCTCGGGCGGCAAGGTCATCCGCGAGATCGTGGAAACCTCGGGCGCCAAGGTCGACATCAACGATGACGGCATCATCAAGATTGCCTCGCCCAACGGCGATGCCATCCAGAAGGCCTACGACATGATCCACTCGATCGTGGCGGAGCCGGAAGAGGGCAAGGTCTACAAGGGCAAGGTCGTGAAGATCGTCGATTTCGGCGCCTTCGTGAACTTCTTCGGCAAGCGCGACGGCCTGGTCCACGTGTCCCAGATCGAGAACCGCCGCCTGAACCATCCTTCGGACGTTCTGAAGGAGGGCCAGGAGGTCTGGGTCAAGCTTCTGGGCTTCGACGATCGCGGCAAGGTCCGGCTGGCCATGAAGATGGTCAACCAGGAGACCGGCGAGGAAATGGCGAAGGAAGACGCCGAGTAAGGCGTCCGTCCTTCGGGCCACAGGGGGCCCCGGCAGCAATGCCGGGGCCCTTTTTCGTGGACCCGTGCGCCTCGGGCCGGGCCGTCACGGAACCGATACAGGGCCGGGCTAGCGTCCGGCCAAGGCCGATTCCCCGTCGGCCCCCCTCCGGTGCGGCGGTCTTCCCCGCTTGTACGCCGCGCCCGGTCCGGACCCGTGTCGTTCGCCCGGACCGCCGGGGCCCTGCCGCGCGGCGGGGCCCCGCTCTTTCCCTCCGCCCCGCGAGGCGCTACCTCCGCCCTCATCCGAGGGAGGGAGAGCCATGGAACTCAACGTCTATCTGGCCGGCGAAATCCACACCGACTGGCGCGAGACGATCCGCGCCGGGGCCGCGCATCTGCCGGTGACCTTCACCGCCCCGGTAACCGATCACGCCGCCTCCGACGATTGCGGCGTGGCGATCCTGGGCGCCGAGGACGACAAGGTCTGGCACGACCGCAAGGGCGCGCAGGTCAACGCGATCCGCACCCGGAAGGCCATCGCCGACGCGGATGTCGTGGTCGTGCGCTTCGGCGACAAGTACAAGCAATGGAACGCGGCCTTCGACGCGGGGCAGGCGGCGGCGCTGGGCAAGGCGCTCATCGTGCAGCACGCGCCGGAGCACGCGCATCCCCTGAAGGAAATCGACGCCGCCGCGCTGGCCGTCTGCGAGACGCCCGAGCAGGTGGTGCAGGTTCTGGACTACGTCCTGACGGGCGCGCTGCCGCGTTAAGTTCACGTAAAGTTCTGCCCGGCTAGCGTCCCCTTCATGATGAACCGATTCGAGATCGCCGTGCTGGTCGCCGCACTGACCTTCTTCGCCGCCGCCGCAAGCTGGGCGACGGCGATGGGCTGACGCATCAGCCTTCGCGCGGGGGTGTCTTCATGCCGATCTTCACCGCCGGGCGGCCCATGAATCGGTCGAGGTAATCCTGCAATCCGGGGTAGTCGGCCCAGCCGACGATCTCCCGCGCCTCGTAGAAATTCAGCGCGTTCAGCCAAGGCGCGATCGCGATATCGGCGGCGCTGAACTCGTCCGCGATCCAGTCGCGATCCGCCAGCTCGCCCGCCACGACCGACAGCAGCCGCTTCGCCTCGTCCACGTAACGCTGGCGCGGGCGCGGATCCTCGATCGCCTTGCCGCCCATCTTCACGAAGTAGCCCAGCTGGCCCAGCATCGGGCCCAGCCCGCCCATCTGCCACATGATCCATTGCGTGACATGCGCCTTCGCCGCGGCGTCCCGGCCCATCAGCCGGCCGGTCTTCTCGCCCAGATAGAGCAGGATCGCCCCGCTCTCGAAGAGGCCGATGGGCCGCCCGCCCGGCCCGTCCGGGTCGATGATCGCAGGGATCTTGTTGTTGGGGTTGAGCGACAGGAAGGCGTCGGATTTCACGTCGTCATCCGACAGCGTGACGCGATGCACCTCGTAGGGCAGGCCGGTCTCCTCCAGCATGATCGAGGCCTTCACCCCGTTCGGTGTCGGGAAGCTGAAGAGCTGGAGCTTGGACGGGTCCTGCGGCACCCAGCGGCGGGTGATCGGAAAGGCGGAAAGATCGGCCATGCGGGGCCTCCTGTCATTAACATCGGGACCAGAGGTAATCCGAGGGGCGCCGAACAAAACGGGTGACTTCCGTGCGCCGATCGCCAATCAAGCCTGCGGGGCATGACGCAGGGTCAGCCGCGCTGCTCCGTCGAGCCATTCAAGAGGGACGAAATGATAAACGAGTTCAAGGACTTCATCGCCAAGGGCAATGTCATGGACATGGCCGTCGGCATCATCATCGGCGCCGCTTTCACCGCCATCGTCACGTCGCTTGTGGGCGACATCATCAACCCGGTCATCGCGCTTTTCACCGGCGGGATCGACTTCTCGGGCTGGTTCTACGTGCTGGGCGACGGCGAGTTCGCCTCGATCGAGGCCGCGACCGAGGCCGGCGTGCCGGTCTTCGCCGTGGGCCAGTTCATCATGGCGGTCATCAATTTCCTGATCATCGCCTTCGTGGTCTTCATGCTGGTCAAGATGGTCAACCGCATCAAGGCCGCTGCCGAGACCCCCGACGACGTCGCGCCCGAGGTGCCCACCGGCCCGTCGGAGCTGGACGTCCTGCTGGAGATCCGCGACAGCCTCAAGCGCGCCACCCCGGCGGAGTGACGCGCGGCGCCCGCCGCGACGCAGGCGGCGGGCGACCCCGCGCTCAGGCGGCCAGCACGTCCTCGGCCGGGACCGAGGGCAGGCCCAGCGCCTCGCCCACGGCGGCATAGGTCAGCTGCCCCGCATGCACGTTCAGCCCGGCCCGCAGATGCGGATCGGCCAGGCAGGCCGCGCGCCAGCCCTTGTCGGCCAGCGCCAGGAGGAAGGGCAGCGTCGCGTTGCCCAGCGCGATGGTCGAGGTGCGGGCCACCGCGCCCGGCATGTTGGCAACGCAGTAATGCATGATGCCATCGACCTCGTAGATCGGATCCTCGTGAGTGGTCGCCTTCGAGGTCTCGAAGCAGCCGCCCTGGTCGATCGCCACGTCGACGATCGCCGCGCCGGTCTTCATGCCTGAAAGCTGGTCGCGCTTGACCAGCTTCGGCGCGGCGGCGCCGGGCACCAGCACCGCGCCGATCACCATGTCGGCCTGGGCCACCAGCTCGGCGGTGTTGGTCGCGCTGGCATAGCGGGTGCGGAACACGCCGCCGAAGGTCTCGTCCAGGTGGCGCAGGCGCGGCAGCGAGCGGTCCAGCACGACCACGTCGGCCCCCATCCCCGCGGCCACGCGCGCGGCATGGGTGCCCACGACGCCGCCGCCGATGACCGCGACCTGCGCCGGGCCCACGCCCGGCACGCCGCCCATCAGCACGCCGCGCCCGCCATTGGCCTTCTGCAGGGTCCAGGCGCCCATCTGCGGGGCCAGCTTGCCCGCCACTTCGGACATCGGCGCCAAGAGCGGCAGCCCGCCCATCCGGTCGGTTACCGTCTCGTAGGCGATGCAGGTCGCCCCGCTCGCGATCAGGTCATGCGTCTGCGCCGGATCGGGCGCGAGATGCAGGTAGGTGAACAGGACCTGGCCGTCGCGCAGCATCTTGCGCTCGACGGCCTGCGGCTCCTTCACCTTCACGATCATGTCGGCCTGGGCGAAAACCGTGGCGGCGTCGGGCAGGATCGTCGCGCCGGTCGCGGCGTATTCGGCGTCCTCGAAGCCCGAACCGACGCCGGCGCCCGTCTCGACCACGACCTCGTGGCCATGGGCGATGGCCTCCGCCGCCGCGGCGGGGGTCAGCCCGACGCGAAATTCCTGGGGTTTGATTTCCTTGGGGCAACCGATGCGCATGAGACCCTCCCGTGTCCGCGTTTCCACAATCATAGCGCTGGCGCGGCGCATTTGCTTCGCTAAGATGGGCGCAGATCGGTCGCCTCACGCACATTTCGTGCGTTAGAACGGCAAAATTCGGGACGAGACAGCGCCATGACCCAGATCGACGCCACGGATGCCCGCCTCCTCGACCTCGTCCAGCGGGATTCGGAGCTGACGGCGGCGCAGCTCTCGGAGCGGCTGAACCTGTCGCCCTCGGCCTGTCACCGGAGGTTGCAGCGGCTCGAGCGGGCGGGCGTGATCCGCGGCCGCGTCGCGCTGCTGGACGCGCGGGCCATCGGGCGGCGCACCACCGCCTTCGTCGAGATCAGCCTGTCGAGCCAGGCCGACGAGATCCTCGACGCCTTCGAAGCCGCCGTCGCCGCGATCCCGGATGTGCTGGAATGCCACCTGATGACCGGCGCCTATGATTACCTGCTGAAGGTCGTGGCCCGTGACAGCGAGGATTTCGCCCGAGATCCATCGCGCCCATCTGGCCAGCCTGCCGGGCGTCGCGAAACTCCAGAGCAGCTTCGCGCTCAAGACCGTCAGCGCGACGACGGCGCTGCCGGTCGATATCGGCTGACCCCCGGGGCTAGAGCGCCCAGCCCAGCCCCGCGAAGACGAGGCCTCCGACGATCACGGCCTGGATCACATCCTTGCGCCAGACGCCCACGGCCAGCGTCACCGCCGCCGCGATCAGATGGGCCGCGTCGGGCTGCCCGCCCGTGGCGTCGGGCCAGACGACCAGCGGCGCGACCAGGCCCGGCAGCACCGCCACACCCGCATAGCGCAGATGCCGCAGCAGCCAGTCGGGCAGGGGCCGGTCGCCAACGAGGCCCAGGAAGACGAAACGCGTCAGATAGGTGCCGGCGCCCAGCCCGGCGATGATCAGCCAGACGGTCGCCTCGCTCATGACCGGCGCTCCACCTCGGCCCCGGCCATCATGGCCAGCGCGGCCGCGATCATCAGCCCCAGGTTCCACGGCACCCAGGCGAAGGCCAGCGCGGCCGCGACCGAGACCAGCGCCGCCGTCACATGCGCGGGCGTCTTCAGCATCGGTCCGACGAGCGCGAGGAAGGCCAGCGGCAGCGCGAAATCCAGCGACCAGCTTTCGGGGATGCGGCCTCCCAGCGCCGCGCCGATCCAGCTGGCGCCCACCCAGGCGGGAAAGACCGGCAGCGCCGTGCCCGCGAAAAACATCAGCTTGTCGCGCAGCGTCCAGGCCGGGCTGTCCTCGTAGGCGCTGACCGCCAGCGCATAGGTCTGGTCGACCAAGAGATAGCTCACCGCCGCCCGCTGCCAGAGCGCGGCCGATCCCAGATGCGGCACCATGGCCGCCGAATACATCACCATCCGCAGGTTCACCGCCAACGCGGCCAGCACGACGACCGCGGCCGGCACCCCCTCGGCGATCAGCTGGACCGCGGTGAATTGCGACGCGCCTGCGATGACGAGGACCGAGAAGCCCATGGCCTGCGCGACGGGCAGCCCGATCTCGGTCGCCAGCACGCCGAACAGCATGCCGAATGGCAGCATGATGACGATGAAGGGCAGGCCGCGCGCGACCCCGAGCCCGAAGGGCGAACGGCCTGACATCTCCTTGCATCCCTCCCGGCGGCGCGACAGGCTGCGGATTGCCCTGCAATGGAAGGTTCCGCAAGTGTCCCTCCGCACGCCCCCCACGCTGCGCATCGCGCCCGCGCCCGACGACCCGCGTCTGACCCGCGCGGTCACCGCGCGCGACGCGTCGGGCGCCGAGGTGGCGCTGCGCGTGGTCGAGGAGCGGCCGCTGACCATCTGGCTCAATTCCCGCGAGATCGTGACCGCCATGACCATCGGCGACCATCCCGAATGGTTGGCCCTGGGGTTTTTGTCGAACCAGGGGATGCTGAAGCCGTCGGAGGAGGTGACGGGCGTCGATTTCGACGCCGAGACCGAGACCGTCGTCGTGCGCACCGCCGTCGAGACCGATCACGAGGCGAAGCTCGCCCGCGCGACGCGGACCTCCGGCTGCGCGGTGGGCACGGTCTTCGGCGACATGATGGAGGGGTTGGGCGACCTGACGCTGCCGCCGCTGGCCTTGCGCGTCTCGGAACTGCGCGCGCTCAGCCAGGCGATCAACCGCACGCCGTCGCTCTATCTCGAGGCCGGCGCGATCCACGGCACCTGCCTGTGCCGCGGCGCCGAGCCGCTGGCCTATTTCGAGGATGTCGGCCGCCACAACGCGGTCGATAAGCTGGCGGGCTGGATGCGCGTCACCGGGACCGCGGCGGCGGACAAGACGCTCTACACCACGGGGCGGCTGACCTCGGAGATGGTCATCAAATGCGCGCTGATGGGCATCCCGGCGCTGGTCTCGCGCTCGGGCTTCACCGCCTGGGGCGTCGAGATCGCCGAGCGGGTCGGCCTGACCGTGATCGGCCGGCTGAAGGGCGAGCGTTTTCTCTGCGTGGCCGGGGCCGAGCGGCTGGTTTGGGACCTGCCGGACGGCGCGCCGTGATCCAGCCCGATGGCGTCATCCTCGCCGGCGGGCGGGCAACCCGGATGGGCGGCGGCGACAAGGGGCGGCTGGCGGTCGGCGGCACCGCGTTGATCGAGCGGGTGATCGCGCGGCTCGCGCCGCAGGTCGACCGCCTCGCGCTCAACGCCAATGGCGACCCGGCGCGCTGGGCGGATCTGGGCCTTCCGGTCCTGCCGGACGCGACCGAGGACCGGCCCGGCCCGCTGGCCGGCGTGCTCGCCGGGCTCGACTGGGCGGCGGCCGGGGGCTGTCCGCATATCGTGACCGCCGCCGCCGACACGCCCTTCCTGCCGCCTGACCTTGTGCCGCGGCTCTTGGCGGCCGCCTCGCCCGCGGGGCTCGCGCTCGCCGCCACGCGCGACGGCGACCGAACCTGGCCGCAGCCGGTCTTCGGCCTCTGGCCCACGGCGCTGCGCGACGATTTGTGCGCCGCGCTGGAGGACGGCACGCGCAAGGTGCTGCACTGGACCGACCGGCACGGCGCGGGGCTCGCGGTTTTCGAGACCGACCCGATCGACCCCTTCTTCAACGTGAACACGCCCGAGGACCTGGCGCGGGCGGAGGCGCTGGCATGCGGCTGATCGGGATCGTCGGGCACAAGAACGGCGGCAAGACCACCCTGACCGAGCGGCTGGTGGCCGAGATGACGTCGCGCGGGCTGACCGTCTCGACGCTCAAGCGCAGCCATCACGCGCTGGACCTGGACAGCCCCGGCACCGACAGCTTCCGTCACCGCGCGGCGGGCGCGCATCAGGTCGCGCTGGTCTCGGATGCGCGGCTGACGTTGATGGAGGAGCGCGCGGGGCTGAGCCTCGAGGACGCGCTGGCCCGGCTCGCGCCCTGCGACGTGGCCCTGGCCGAGGGCTGGAAGCGCGGCACGCATTTCCGCATCGAGGCCTGGCGTCCCGAGACCGGGGCGCAGCCCCTGGCTCAGACCGACGCGGGCATCGCCGCCGTCGCGGCCGGCGCGACCTCGATCCGCGCGATGGCGGCCTCGGGGCCCTGCGACGTCACCTGCCCGGTCTTCGACCTGAACGATGTCGCGGCGATCGCGGATTTCGTGTTGCGATGAGTTTCGAGTTGGTCATCGCCGCCGATTGGTCCGCCGCCGCCACGCCCACGGGTCGCCGGCCCCGCAAGGACGCGATCTGGGTCTGCGCCGATCGCGCCGGGTCGCGGGAGCTGCGGTACTTCCCGACCCGCGCCGCGGCGCTGGACTGGATCGGCGCGCTGTTGGCGGAGGGGCAGCGCACGCTGCTGGGCTTCGATTTCGCCATGGGCTTCCCGCCCGGCTTCGCGGCGGCCCTGACCGGCGAGGCGCGGGCGCTGGCGGTCTGGGACTGGCTGGCCGTGCATGTGACCGACGCGGCGGACAACGCGAACAACCGCTTCGAGCTGGCGCAGGTGATCAACCGGCGTTTCCCGGGGACCGGGCCATTCTGGGGCCGGCCGGCGGCGCTGGATCTGCCGGACCTGCCGGCGACCGACCGCGCGCGGGCGGCCCACGGCATGGCCGAGCGCCGCCAGGTCGAGGCGCGCGCACGGAACGCCAAGCCAGTTTGGCAGCTGGCCTATGCCGGCGCGGTCGGCTCGCAGACGCTGCTGGGGATGGCCGCCCTGTCGCGCTTGCGCCGCGCGCATCCCGACCTCGCCGTCTGGCCGCAGGAAACCGGCTTCGCCCGGCCCGAGGCCCGGATCGTGCTGGCCGAGATCTATCCGAGCCTCTTCGACGACAATGCACAGGACCACGCGATCAAGGACGCGCGCCAGGTGATGGCCGCGAGCGCCGCGCTCCGCGCCGCGCCCGGGGAGTGGTGGACCGCCCCCGCCGCGTTGCCCGACGCCGCGCGCATCGCGTCCGAGGAAGGCTGGATCCTGGGCGTCGGTCCGGACGGCCCCCTGCCGGTCGGCCGCGCGCCCGACGACTGCTTCGCCCTGCCGCCGGGGATCGACTGGACGCCGGTGGACGCGGCGCTGGCGACGCTACGCGAGGGCACCGCGCCGGTTACGGGTGTGGAGGTGGTGCCGGTCGAACGGGCCGCCGGCCGCATCCTCGCGGCCGACGCCGTGGCCCGCCGCGCCAACCCGCCCGCCGCCAACGCCGCCGTGGATGGCTGGGGCTTCTCCCATGCCACGCTCGGGCCCGGCCCGATCCCCGTCGCGCCGGGCCGGGCCGCCGCGGGGCAGCCGCATGTGGACCCGGTCCCGCCGGGCCGGGCTCTGCGCATCCTGACCGGCGCGGCGCTGCCGCCGGGCGTGGACACCGTCGCGCTGCAGGAGGACGCGGTGGAGGCGGCGGGGGCCGTGACGCTTCGCGCCATTCCGAAACCCGGGGCCAATACCCGCCGCGCGGGCGAGGATTTGGCGTCGGGGGACGTGCTGCTGCGGCAGGGCGCGGTCCTGCGCCCCTCGGATCTCGCGCTCGCCATCGCCGGCGGGCTGGCCGCGCTCGAGCTGCGCGCGCTGCTGCGCGTCGGCGTGCTGTCCACCGGCGACGAGATCGTCGCGCCGGGCGGCGAGGGGATCGCGGATGTGAACCGGCCGATGCTGCTGGCGATGCTGGCGGGCTGGGGCCTCGCCCCGGTCGATCTTGGCCGGGTCCGCGACGACCCCGCGGCGCTGGCCGCGCGGCTGGATGCGGCGGATGTCGACGCGCTCCTGACCTCGGGCGGCGCCAGCGCGGGGGCGGAGGATCACCTGTCCCGACTGATGCGCGCGCGCGGCACGGTGCAGCACTGGCGCATCGCGGTGAAGCCGGGGCGGCCCCTGATGCTGGGGCGCTGGAACGGCGTGCCGCTCTTCGGGCTGCCGGGCAACCCGGTCGCCGCCTTCACCTGCGCGGCGCTTTTCGCGCGGCCGGCGCTGCTGCGCCTCGCGGGGGCAGATTGGTCCGATCCGCCGCGCCGGCGGGTCCCGGCGGGCTTCGCCAAGCGCAAGAAGGCAGGGCGGCGCGAATACCTCCGCGCTCGCATCCGAGACGGTCGGGCCGAGATCTTCGCCTCCGAAGGCTCGGGCCGCGTGTCGGGCCTGTCCTGGGCGGAGGGCTTCGTGGAGCTGCCCGACGCCGCGCTCGAGATCGCCGAGGGCGATGCGGTCGACTACATCGCCTTCGCCGATCTGGGGATCGGCTGAGGGCCTAGCCCCGCGCTACCCCGTTCGCGCGGGCCACGAAATCGACCAGATGCGGGACATAATCCTCGGCCCCGCCGCCGCCCGTGTTCACCGCCAGCGCATAGCTGTTGCGCACCGCCGCCCCCACCGGGTTCGCCACCTGCACGCCGCCGGCCATCGCCGCCAGATAGGTCATGTCCTTGAGCGCGTTCGTCAGCGTGAACTTATGCGCCTCGCGATTGCCGTCCACCGCGTAGCCCCGGAAGGTCTGGTAGAACCCGCAATCGAGGCGGCTGCCCGAGATCACGCGGTCGAAGGTCTCGGTGCCGAGCCCCGTCCGCTCGGCCAGCGCCAGCGCCTCGGCGTAGATCGCGCCGTAGCCCATGGCGAGGAAGTTGTTGAGCAGCTTCATCTTGTGCCCCGCGCCGGTGGGCCCGACCCGCGCGATCGGCCCTGCCCAGGTCGCGATCACCGGCTCGATCCGCGCGAAGAGCGCGTCCGAGGCGCCGACCATCGCGGCCAGTTCCCCCGCCGCGGCCTGCACGGGCGTGCCGCCCAGCGGCGCGTCGGCCATGGCCATGCCCCGCGCCTCGAGCCGCGCGGCCAGCGCCTCGGTCGAGACCGGGTTCGAGGTCGAGCAGTCGATGACCACCGCGCCCGCGGGCAGATGGTCGATCAGGGCGTCGACGATCGCCTCGACCTGCGGCGAGCCCGGGGCGCAGATATGGACGATGTCGGAGGCGGCGGCGAGCTCGGCCAGGTCGGCGGCCTCGGTCGCGCCCTTCGCGACCAGATCCTCGACCGGGGCGCGGTTGCGATGGGCGATGACGGTGAGCGGATAGCCCGCGGCCAGGATATTGGCGGCCATGCCGTGACCCATCAGGCCGGTGCCGACGAAACCGATGCGTTCCATGTGGTGTCCTCCCTTTGCGGGCAGGGTTCCACAGCGCTGGGGGACTGGCCATCCCAAACCGCGGCCGGGTCGCAGGTGCTCGGAGTGAGCGCGAGCGCGCCGGTCAGCGCTTCGGGCGCAGCCGGATCACCACGTCGACCTTCGCGACCTCCATCCCCTCGGGGGCGGCGGGCAGGTCGACGATATGCAGCGCCTCGTGACCGGCATCGGAGAGCCGGCCCTCGTCCTCCCAGTAGAAATGCGGGTGGTCGTCGAGGCGGGTGTCGAAATAACTGCCGGTGCCGTCGACCGTGATCTCCTGCACAAGGCCGGCTTCGGTGAAGGCGCGCAGCGTGTTGTAGACCGTGGCCAGCGACACCTTCTCGCCCGCGCGGCGCACCGCGTCGTGCAGCGTCTCGGCGGTGACGTGACGGTTGCGCCCGTCTCCGACCAGCAGCGACGCCAGCAGGACGCGCTGGCGCGTCGGGCGCAGGTCGGCACGGGCCAGCCAGGCCTCGCCGCGCGCGCGTATCGTGTCGGGCATCTCGGTCATCTGGGGCAATATAGGTGGGCCGGTACCGGATTTTCAAACGGATTCGCCCCCTCGCGCAGGGTTGCAGGCTTGAAATATGCGGTGATAGACCGGCCCGGACCGGACCTTGGGGGCGTCATGAGCGAATTTCCGACCAGCTTCGACCGCGAAGATCTGTTGCGCTGCGCGCGGGGCGAGCTGTTCGGGCCGGGCAACGCCCAGCTGCCCGAGCCGCCGATGCTGATGATGGATCGGATCACCGATATCTCGGGCGATGGCGGGCTGCACGGCAAGGGCCACGTGGTCGCCGAGTTCGACATCACCCCCGACCTGTGGTTCTTCGACTGCCACTTCCCCGGCAACCCGATCATGCCCGGCTGCCTGGGCCTCGACGGGCTCTGGCAGCTCACGGGCTTCAACCTCGGCTGGCGCGGCTGGCAGGGGCGGGGCTACGCGCTCGGCGTTGGCGAGGTGAAGCTGACGGGCATGGTGCGGCCCGACCGCAAGATGCTGCGCTATTTCGTCGATTTCACCAAGGCGCTGCAGACCCGCCGCCTGACGATGGGCGTGGCCGACGGCCGGGTCGAGGCGGACGGCGAGGAGATCTACGTCGTCAAGGACATGAAGGTCGCGCTCAGCGAAAGCTGAGCCCGCCGCAAGGACATGGAGAGAGACATGATGCGTCGCGTCGTCATCACCGGGATCGGGATCGTCTCGCCCATCGGCAATACGCCCGACGAGGTCGAGGCGTCGCTGCGCGCGGGCCGCTCGGGCATCACCTTCTCGGAGAGCTATGCCGAGCACGGCTTCCGCAGCCAGATCCACGGCGTGCCCGACATCGTGCTCGAGGATCATATCGACAAGCGGCAGCTCCGTTTCATGGGGCCGGGCGCGGCCTATAACTACATCGCGATGGAACGCGCCATCGCCGATAGCGGACTGGAGCAGACCGACGTCTCGAACGAACGCACGGGCCTCGTGATGGGCTCGGGCGGGCCGTCCACCTCGAACTTCTTCACCGCCTTCGACACGGTCATCAACAAGGGCTCGCCCAAGCGCATGGGCCCGTTCATGGTGACGCGCTGCATGTCCTCGACCAACTCCGCCTGCCTGGCGACACCCTTCGGCATCAAGGGCGTGAACTACTCGATCACCTCGGCCTGCACGACCTCGCTGCACTGCATGGGCAACGGGGTCGAGCAGATCCAGTTCGGCAAGCAGGACATCGTCTTCGCCGGCGGCGGCGAGGAGGTGGACTGGACCCTGTCCTGCTTGTTCGACGCGATGGGCGCGATGTCGTCCAAGTACAACGACACGCCCGAGACGGCGAGCCGCCCCTACGACAAGACGCGCGACGGTTTCGTCATTGCCGGCGGCGCCGGTGTGGTCGTGCTGGAGGAGCGCGAGCGCGCGCTGGCCCGCGGCGCCAAGATCTACGGCGAGGTGACGGGCTACGGCGCGACCTCGGACGGCGCCGACATGGTCGCGCCCTCGGGCGAGGGCGGCGAGCGAGCGATGCGCCTCGCGCTGAGCCAGCTGCCAGAGGACCGCAAGATCGACTACGTGAACGCGCATGGCACCTCGACGCCGGTGGGCGACATCAAGGAGATCGTGGCGCTTCGCAACATCTTCGGCGCAGGCTCGACGCCGCCGGTGACCTCGACCAAGTCGATGACCGGGCACAGCCTCGGCGCGACCGGCGTGCAGGAGGCGATCTACTCGATGCTGATGATGAACAAGGGCTTCATCGCGCCCTCGATCAATGTCACCGAGCTGGACCCCGAGCTGGACTCGGCCGAGATCAACACCGAGCTGCGCGAGGGGGTCGAGATCGACTCGATCCTGTCGAATTCCTTCGGCTTCGGCGGCACGAACGGCACGGTCATCATTTCGAAACACAGGGATTGATCCATGGACATGCAGGGCAAGCGCGGACTGGTGATGGGCGTCGCCAACGACCGGTCCATCGCCTGGGGCATCGCGCGCGCCCTGCATGAGGCCGGCGCGCAGATCGCGCTCAGCTATCAGGGCGAGGCCTTCGGGAAGCGCGTCCTGCCCCTGGCCGAAAGCATCGGCGCCGAGGTGGTCGGCGATGTCGACGTGACCGATGACGCCTCGCTCGACGCTGCCTTCGCCAAGCTGGCCGAAGGCGGCCGGCTCGATTTCCTGATCCACGCGATCGCCTTTTCCGACAAGTCCGAGCTGACGGGGCGGTTCACGAATACGACGCGGGCCAATTTCCGGAATTCGCTCGATATTTCCTGCTACTCGCTGATCGAGGTCGCGCGGCGGGTCGCGCCGATGATGGCGGGCGACGGCACCATCCTGACCCTGACCTTCGAGGGCGCGCGCCGGGTCATGCCGCATTACAACGTGATGGGCGTGGCGAAGGCCGCGCTGGAGGCGTCGGTGCGCTATCTCGCCGCCGATCTGGGCCGCGACGGCATCCGGGTGAACGCCATCTCGCCCGGCCCGATGAAGACGCTCGCCGGCTCGGCCATCGGCGGCGCCCGGCGCACCTTCCGCCACGCCGAGGCGAATGCGCCGCTGGGCGCCAATGCCAATCTCGAGGCGATCGGCGGCACGGCGCTCTGGCTCTGCTCGCCCGCGGGCGCCTGCACGACGGGCGAGATCGTCCATGTCGATGGCGGCTTCCACGTGATGGGGATGCCGCGGCCCGACAATCTCGGCTGACCGGGCGGACGTTTCCGGGGCTGCCACAAAGCGGCCTTAAAACCCGTTCTTGTGACCTTTCAGGCGCGGACCGTGAAAAAAATGTCGCATCATCGTCACCGGGATTAAGGCGGACGCGGGATTTCGGGGTTAATTTAGGGTCAGACTTTCGTGTGCGGGGTGAAACGTGATGCGGACGCGGTTGCGCCGGTTCCTTTCCGAGGAGTTCGGCACGATAACAACGGATTGGGTGGTTCTGACCGCTGCGCTCCTGGGAACGGGTTGGGCCGTTCTCAGCACGGTGCAGGACGGCGTCGAGCATGCCTCGGTCCAGACCGCGGGCCAACTGCGCGGCTCCATTGTCAGCGCCTCATTTGGCTCCGAGCTCTGCCGCGGAGGGGTCGACGCCCTGCAGGAGCGCGAGGATTTCCGCGCGGAACATGGCGGCGGTGACCGGATCGATGTCGGCCGCTGGCTGGACGCGAACGGCGCCGAGCTGACCGACGGTGCGCTAATGGCCGAGCATGCCCGCCTCAGCGCCGACCTGCCCGACCTGGGCTGGACGCGGGCCTCGACGCTCGTCGCCACGATGGAATGCGCCATGGTGATCCGCGGTCTCGACTAGCCCCTGTGGCCATGCGACGGTGCCCGCGCTTTCCAACCGGGGACCTCCATGGCCATCGATACCTGCATCTTCGACGCCTACGGCACGCTGTTCGACGTCAACGCCGCCGCGCGCCAGGCCGCCGAGGATACGCCCGACCTGGCCGAGATCTGGCAGAAGCTTTCAGCCGACTGGCGCGACAAGCAGCTGCAATACACCTGGCTGCGGGCGATCACCGGCGACCATGTCGATTTCTGGCAGGTGACCGGCGACGGGCTCGACTGGGCGATGGAGGCGGCGGGGCTCGACGATCCGAAGCTGCGCGAACGCCTGATGCAGCTCTACTGGGAACTGGCCGCCTATCCCGAGGTGCCCGACATGCTCGGCGCGCTGAAGGATCAGGGCCGGGCCACGGGCATCCTGTCGAACGGCTCGCCCGAGATGCTGCAGGGCGCGGTCAGGTCCGCCGGGATCGGTCGGCTGCTCGACCACGTGCTGTCGGTCGAAAGCGTCGGCGTCTTCAAGCCCTCCTCCAAGGTCTACGACATGGTCGGCCGCGCCTTCGGCTGCGCGGCGGGCGACGTGCTGTTCGTCTCGGCCAATGGCTGGGACGCGGCCTCGGCCAAGTCCTATGGCTTCCGCGCCGTCTGGGTGAACCGCGCCGGCGCGCCGGTGGACCGCCTGCCCGGCCGGCCCGACCACGTGCTCTCCGATCTCTCGGGCCTGCCCGAACTGGTCGCCGGGCTCTGACATGCCGGAATTCAAGACCAGCGACGGGCTGCGGCTCTACTACGAGGACGAGGGCGAAAGCGACGGCAGCGCGCCGATCCTCTGCCTGTCCGGCCTGACCCGCAACGGGACCGATTTCGACTACGTGCTGCCCTACCTTCTGGGCGAGAACCGGGTGATCCGGCTGGACTATCGCGGCCGCGGCAGGTCGCAGCGCGCGCCCGACTGGCGCAGCTATACCATCCCGACCGAAGCGCGCGACGTGCTGGAGCTGCTGGCGCATCTGGGGCTCGACCGCGTGGCGATCCTCGGCACTTCGCGCGGCGGGCTGATCGCCATGGCGCTGTCGCTGATGGCGAAGGACAAGCTGGCGGGGGTGGCGCTCAACGATATCGGACCCGAGATCGCGCCCGAAGGGCTGGAGGTCATCAAGGATTTCATCGGCAAGAACCCTGAGGCGGCGACCTACGAGGCGGCCACCGCCCAGCGCGCCAGCCTGATGGCCGGGTTCGAGGGCGTCCCCGAAAGCCGCTGGCGCGAAGAGGTCGAGAAGCATTACCGCGAGACACCCGACGGGCTGGTGATCAATTACGACGCAAAGCTGCGCGACGCGGTGCTGGAGGCCGGCGCCCAGCCGGCGCCCGATCTCTGGCCGCTGTTCGACGGGTTGCAGGGGCTGCCGCTGGCCTGCATCCGCGGGGCGAACTCCGACCTTCTGAGCCGCGAGACGCTGGCCGAGATGCGCCGCCGCCGCCCCGACATGATCGTGGCCGAGGTGCCCGGCCGGGGCCACGTGCCCTTCCTCGACGAACCCGAGGCGCTGGAGGCGCTGAACGAATGGACGATGCTGCTCTAGAGGCGGTGACGCGCGCCGATATCGAGGCCGCCGCCGCGCGGCTCGCGGGCCATGCGGTCCGCACGCCGCTCATCTGGGCGCCGTCGCTCGACGCGGCCTTCGGGCGGCGGATCCGGGTCAAGGCGGAATGCCTGCAACTGACTGGCAGCTTCAAGTTCCGCGGGGCCTTCAACGCGGTCGCCCAGGCGACGGGCGACGTTGTAGCGCTGAGTTCGGGAAACCATGCGCAGGGCGTCGCGCTGGCCGCGCAGATGCTGGGGCGCCATGCGGTGATCGTCATGCCCGCCGACGCGCCGCGGGTGAAGATCGAGAACACGCGCGGCTATGGCGCGGAGGTGATGCTCTACGACCGCGCTACCGAAGACCGCGACGCGATCGGCGCGCGCCTCGCGACCGAGCGCGGGCTGGACCTGATCAGCCCCTTCGACGACCCCCGCGTGATCGCGGGGCAGGGCACCTGCGGGCTGGAAGTGGCGGAGGACCTGCCCGAAGGCATCGCCGAATTGCTGGTCTGTTGCGGCGGCGGCGGGCTGTCGGCGGGCTGCGCGCTGGCGCTCGAGGGCCGCGCCACGGTGCGTACGGTCGAGCCGGCGGGCTTCGACGACTACGTCCGCTCGCTCGCCGCCGGTCGCCGGGTCGAGAACGCGGCGCGCACCGGCTCGATCTGCGACGCGATCCTTTCGCCGCGGCCGGGCGCGCTGACCTTCCCGATCCTGCAACGGCTGGCCGGGCCGGGCATGGTCGTGACCGACGCGGAGGCGCTGCGCGCGATGCGGCTCGCGTTCGAGCATCTGCGCATCGTGCTGGAACCCGGCGGCGCCGTGGCGCTGGCCGCGGCGCTCTTCCACCACGAGGGCGACGTGGCGGTGACGGCCTCGGGCGGCAATGTCGACGCGGCGATGTTCGCCCGGGCGCTGAAGGCGGACTAATCCCGGGCGGCCGGCGCGTCGCCCGGGTCGGGCGTGCGCCGCATGAACAGAAGAAAGCTCACCACCATCAGCGCGAAGGCCACGAGGAAGGGCGCGCCGGGGAAATGCCGCTCGCCCTCGGTCGCGAGGCTGAAGACCCGCGTCATCAGGATCGGCGAGACGATCGCCGCCACCGCCGTGATCGAGGCCAGCACGCCCTGCAATTCGCCCTGCTGGTCCTCGTCGGCCACGCGCGAGGCGAGGCCCTGCAGGGCCGGGGCCACGATCGCGCCCAGCGCCGAAAGCGGCGTCAGCAGGAGCATTGTCAGGCCGTTGGGCACGAAGGCCACCGCCATCAGGATCGCGGCGTTGTAGGGCAGGAACCAGCGCAGCGTTCGCCCCTCGCCCAGCCGCGGCACGATCAGGCGGATCAGCCCGCCCTGCACCACCACCATCGAGATCCCGTAGGCGGCCAGCGACAGCCCCACCATCCGCGCGTCCCAGCCGAAGGCCGACTGCGTGAAATAGGCCCAGACCGCCGGATAGACCCAGTTGGCGATCTGGTAGAAGAACCAGACGACCATCAGCGCGCCGAGGCCGGGCAATTGGCCGATGGCCCTGAGGCCCCCCAGCGGGTTGGCGCGCCGCCAATCGAAGGCGCGCGGGCGGCGCATCGTCTCGGGGAGCACCACCAGCCCCAGCGCGAGGTTCGCCCCCGACAGGATCGCCGCCGCCCAGAAAGGCGCGCGCGGGCCCCATTCGGAGAGCAGCCCGCCGATCACCGGGCCCAGCACGAAGCCCGCCCCGAACCCCGCCGAGATCAGGCCGAAATTCTGCGCTTTCTTCTTGGGGTCCGAGATGTCGGCCATGAAGGCGTTGGCGGTGGCCATGGTCGCCGCCGCGATCCCGGCGATGATCCGCCCCAGAAGCAGCAGCCAGATCGAGCCGGCCAGCGCCATGATGATGTAGTCGACGAACAGCACCGCCATCGAGGCCAGCAGCACCGGGCGCCGTCCGAACCGATCCGACACGTTGCCGATCGTGGGCGAGAACAGGAACTGCATCAGCGCGTAGACCGAGCTGAGCACCCCGCCCCAGAGCGCCGCCTGCGCGAGGTCGGCGCCCTGTATCTCGCGCAGCAGGTCCGGCATCACGGGCAGGATCAGGCCGATCCCCATCGCTTCGATCACGATGGTCGCGACGATGAAGATCACGGGGAAGGTGCGGGCGCGGGGCGCCGGGATGTCGGTCATCGCGCCAGCCTCTCCGCCCCGGCGGGCCGGGGCGAGAATGGAAAACCTCACCTTTCGGCGCCGCGTGCGGCGCGGGCGAAGCGGCGCGCCAGGGCCGGGGCTTCACCCCATTGCCGCTCGGGCGCGAAGGCGTCGGAGTCGAGGCCCGCCATCTCGATCAGCGACCCGCCCCTCTCGCGGATCTCCGTCACCCAGGCCTTGACCCGGGCTTGCGCCTCCGGGCGGGGCAGGTCGAGCGCGAAGGACACGGCCTCGGCATGGATCAGGCCCGAGGGGTCGTCGAGCGGCGCGCGCAGCCGCGCCGCGTCGGGCGCGATCCGCATGCCGCCCAGCAGCGTCAGCGCCCGCGCCGCGCCGGTGACCAGCGGCGGCAGGGACAGCCATTCCGCGAACCACGCGCCGCCGTCGCGCTGGTCCCAATGCGCCGCGTCGAAGCCATGGGCCAGCGCCGCGCCATGGATCGCCAGCGCCCGGATCTGGCTGGGCGCCACCGGGTTGCGCTTTTGCGGCATGGTCGAGCTGGCGCCGCCCGCGGCCAAGGTGACGGAGCCGTCGCGCGCGAGCAGGAGCAGGTCCGTCGCGGGCTTGTCACAGGCCCGCAGCACCGCGTTCAGCCATTGGGCCAGCGCGCGGACATGGCTGCGCCCCGCATGCGGGCTGCGGCCCGGATCGCGCAGGCCCAGCGCGCCCGCCAGCGCGCCCCGGATGCGCGGCCCGGCCTCGCCCATCGCCGACAGCGTGCCCGACGCGCCATTAAGCGTGACGATCTCGACCGCCTCGCGCAGGGCGGGCAGCGCGTCGCGGGCTGCGAGCAGACCCTCGCCCCAGACCGCCACCGCCGCCCCGAAGCTGCTCGGCGTCGCGACCTGGCCATAGGTCCGCGCGGCCATCGGCGTCTCGGCATGCGCCTCGGCCAGATCCGCGAGCGTGGCCAAAGCTGCGTCCAGCCGTTCCGCCATCAGGGCCAGCGCCTGCCGCAGCCGCAGCGCCGCTCCGGTGTCGATCAGGTCCTGGCTGGTCGCGCCGTGATGCACCCAGCGCGCGTGTTCCGGCGCGTTCATCGCCGCGCGGAAGGCGCGCAGCAGGCCCGGCACGCTGACCCCGTCGGCCGCCGTCTCGGCGGCCAGCCCGGCGGGGTCGATGGCCACCTCCATCGCCGCGCGGTGGATCGCCTGGGCCGAGACCTCCGGCACCAGCCCCTCCGCCGCCTGCGCGCTGGCCAGCGCGCCCCAGACGATCAGCATCGCGCGGATCTCGGCCCCGTCCGAGAACAGCCGCGCCACGTCGCGATCCGCCCAGCTTTCGCCATGCAGCGCGCTGTCGAAGGGCGAAACGCTCACGGCAGGAAGCCGTTGAGCAATTCGGCATAGGCGCGGGGGGCCTCGACGCAGGGCAGGTGCCCCGTGCGGGCGATCAGCTCGAAGCGCGAACCGGGGATCAGATCGGCGGTCTCGCGCACGAGATCGGGCGGCGTCGCGCCGTCTTCAGACCCCGCGATGGCCAGCACCGGCAGGCGCAGCCCGCTGGTCGGCGTGTAGAGATCGGTGCCCTTGATCGCCGCCGAGCAGCCCGCATAGCCCTTGGGCGGCGTCTCGCAGAACCGCGCGCGCCAGAGCGCGAGCCCCGGTCCCGCGCGGAAGTCGCGACCGAACCAGCGCTCCATCACGCCGTCGGCCAGCGCCTCCATGCCGTCGCGCAGCACCGTCTCGATCCGCATGTCCCAGAGCTTGTCGTCGCCGATCTTCGCCGCCGTGTTCGACAACACCATCCGCGCCACGAGGTCGGGCCGCTTCACCGTCAGGCCCTGCGCGATCAGCCCGCCGATCGACAGGCCGACGAAGCTGCACTGGGTGATGCCCAGCGCCTCGATCACCGCCTCGGCGTCCGAGATCAGCGTGCCCATCGCGTAGGGCGGCTCGGGCACGTCCGACCGGCCGTGGCCCCGCTTGTCCCAGCGCACGATGCGCAGGCCGGGCTTCAGATGCGGCAGGATATCGTCCCAGAGCCGCAGGTCCGTGCCCAGCGAATTGGCGAAGACCACCGGATGGCCCGCCGGGTCGCCCTCGTCCTGAACGTGAAGCCCGATCCCGTCCCTCGCTTCGATCCTCATAGCGGCAACCCCACGTAGTTTTCGGCCATCACGGTCTGCGCGGCCTCGGAATGCTCCAGGTAGTCGATCTCGGCCTGTTTCATGCGCCGCTCGAAGGCGCCGTCCTCCGGAAAGCGGTGCATCAGCGTGGTGAACCACCACGAGAAGCGCGTGGCCTTCCAGACCCGCGCCAGCGCGCGGTCGGAATAGGTCGCGATGCCGTCATCCTCGCCGCCGTAATGGCGGATCAGCGCGTCCGAGAGATAGGCCACGTCCGATATGGCGAGATTCAGCCCCTTGGCGCCCGTGGGTGGTACGATATGCGCCGCGTCGCCCACCAGGAACAGGCGGTTCCAGCGCATCGGCTCGGCCACGAAGCTGCGCAGGGGCGCGATGGATTTCTCGATGCTGGGCCCGATCTCCATCGCCTCGGCCACCTCCGAGGGCAGGCGGCGGCGCAGCGCGTCCCAGAAGGCTGCGTCGGTCCATTTCTCCAGCGGATCGTCGGTCGGGGCCTGGATATAGTAGCGGCTGAGCGTGTCGCTGCGCATCGAGGCCAGCGCGAAGCCGTCGGCATGGCTGGCATAGATCAGCTCGGGGGCGGCGGGCTTCGTGCGGCTCAGCACGCCCAGCCAGCCGAAGGGATAGACGCGCTCGACCGTGCGCAGGACGGTCGCGGGGATGGTCCGGCGGCTGACGCCGTGGAACCCGTCGCATCCGGCGATCCAGTCGCAATCGACGCGGTGCTCGGCCCCGTCCTTGCGGTAGGTGACATGCGGTGTGCCGCCTGCGTCGTGGATCGCGACCTCCTCGGCCTCGTGGACGATGCGGCCGCCCGCCGCGTCCCGCGCGGCATAGAGATCGGCCGTCACCTCGGTCTGGCCCCAGACCATGACCTGCGCGCCGGTCAGCGCCTCGAAATCGACGCGGAAGCCGCGGTTGCGCACCGCGAGGCAGGTTCCGGAATGCGGCTGGCCCTGCGCATCCATGCGCGCCGAGAGGCCGGCATCGCGCAGCATCGCGACGGTGCCGCGTTCCAGCACGCCCGCGCGGATGCGGCCCAGGACGTGCTCCCGCGACCGCCGTTCCAGCACGATGCTGTCGATGCCCGCCCGGTGGAGCAGATGCGACAGCATCAGCCCCGAGGGGCCGCCGCCGATGATGCAGACCTGCGTTCGCATTCGTCCTCCCGCCCGCTTTTGTGGACGGGGGGCGGGGCTGCGGCAAGGGCCCTGCGCGGATCGGGCTTGCACCGCGCCGGCGCCTGTTCTTTCGTCGCCCCGACGGCGAGGGAGGCGAGCGATGCGACAGGTCAGGGCGGCGGTGAGCCGCGCATTCGGGGCGCCCATGGCGATCGAGACGGTGACCCTGACCGATCCCGGCCCCGGCGAGGTCGAGGTCGAGATCGAGGCCTGCGCGATCTGCCATTCGGACATTACCTTCCTCGACGGCGGCTGGGGCGGTGATCTGCCCGCGATCTACGGTCACGAGGCGGTGGGCCGCGTGGCGCGGCTGGGCGCGGGCGTCACCGGGCTGGCCGAGGGGATGCGCGTGCTCGTCACGCTGATCCGCGCCTGCGGCGCCTGCCCGTCCTGCGCCGGCGGACGGCCCACGCAATGCGCGACGCCCGGCGCGGGCGCGGGGCCGCGCGCGGGGGACGCGCCGGTGGTCGCGGCGATGAATTGCGGCGCCTTCGCCGAGGCGGTGGTCGTCGATCAGAGCCAGCTCGCCCAGATCCCCGACACGATCCCGGCCGAGGCGGCCTGCATCCTGTCCTGCGGCGTCGTGACCGGGCTGGGGGCGGTGGTGAACACCGCGCGGGTCCGGCCCGGCGACTGGGTGGTGGTGATCGGCGCGGGGGGCGTGGGGCTGAACGCCGTGCAGGCGGCGCGGCTGTCGGGGGCGGCGCGGATCGTCGCCGTCGACGTGACCGAGGAGAAGCTCGACACCGCGCGCGAATTCGGCGCGACCGACGGCGTGCTGGCCGGCGCGGACGGGCGCGCCGCGATGCTGGGGCTCGGGCGGCTGGCCGATCATGTCTTCGTCACCGTGGGCGCGGGGCCGGTGATCGACGGCGCGCTCGACTGGTGCGCGCCGCATGGCACCGCCTACCTTGTGGGCATGCCGCATTCCGGCACGGTCGGGCATTTCAATCCCGTCTCGGCGGCCTATTACGGCCAGGGCCTGCGCGGCACGCGGATGGGCGACGTGGTGCTGCGCCGCGACATCCCCTGGCTTCTGGACCTTCATGCGCAGGGGCGGCTGAAACTCGAGGAGCTGGTCTCCGACACGTTCCCGCTGGAGCGGATCAACGACGCCGTGGCCGCGACGCGCGCGGGGCAGGGGCGGCGCAACGTGGTGGTGATGCGATGAAGCTGGCCGATCTGGAGATCTTCGTCGTCGCCCCGCCCGCGCCGGGCTGGGGCGGGCGCTACTGGATCGTGCCCAAGCTGACCACGGCCTGCGGCATCAGCGGCTACGGCGAGGTCTACGCCTCGGCCATAGGCCCCGAGGCCATGCGCGCGGTCATCGCCGACGTGTTCGAACGGAACATGGCGGGCACCGACCCCGCCGAGATCGAGCTCATGTCCCGCCGGGTCTGGGGCTCGGGCTTCACCGGGCGGCCCGATCCGACCGTCTGGGGCGCCTTCGCCGGGCTGGAGATCGCCTGCTGGGACATTCTCGGCAAGGCGCTCGACAAGCCGGTCTGGGCGATCACAGGCGGGCGGCTGAACGACCGGCTGCGGGCCTATACCTATCTCTACCCCGATGACGGCATGGGCGACGGGTTCTGGACCTCGCCCGACCTCCAGGCGCAGGTCGCAGCCGACCGCGTGGCCGAAGGCTGGACCGCGCTGAAATTTGATCCCGCCGGGCCCTACACGATCTTCGGTGGGCATCAGCCCGCGCGCTCCGATATCGCGCTCTCCGCCGAGATGTGCCGCGCCATCCGCGCCGCGGTGGGCGACCGGGCGGATCTCCTGTTCGGGACGCATGGCCAGTTCACCGCAGCGGGCGCGATCCGGCTCGCGCGGGCCATCGCCCCGCATGATCCGCTCTGGTTCGAGGAGCCGGTGCCGCCGGGCGACCCCCACGCGCTGGCCGAGGTGGCGCGGGCCACGCATATCCCCGTCGCCGCGGGCGAGCGGCTTTGCGGGCTGTCGGAATTCGCGACGCTTCTGCGGCTGGGCGGCGCGTCGATCCTGCAACCGGCGCTGGGCCGGCTGGGCGGTCTGTCGGAGGGGCGCAAGCTCGCCGCGCTGGCGCAGGGCTTCGGCGCGCAGATCGCGCCGCATCTCTATTGCGGCCCGGTCGAATTCGCGGCCTCAGTGCAGCTCGGGACGACGATCCCGAACCTCTTGATGGTCGAAGCGATCGAGTCCCCCTTCCATCACGCGCTGGGCGGCGGGCCGCGGGTCGAGGCGGGCTTCGTCCGCGCCCCGGACGCGCCGGGTCTGGGCATTGCCTTCGAGGAGGACCTCGCCCGCGCGCATCCCTATGCGGGCGACGGCCTGCATCTGGAGATGTCGGAGGCGCCCTGCGACTATGCCGAGGGCAACGCCTTCACCGGGGGCGTGCGCGACTGAGGGCCTGATACGAAAAACGCCCGCCGGTTGGGCGGGCGTCGATCGGGTTCGGGCGAAGGCCGGGTCAGACCGTCTCGGCGCGCCGCTCCTCGAAGCTCATCTCGATGAAGCTGGGGACATGGTCGCCCAGTCCGACCACCCTGCCGCCGCGGTCGTCGCCGCCGCTGCGGCCGCGGCCGCCGCGCGACCGGCCGCTCCGGACGTCACCGCCGCGATTGTCGCCGCGGCTCTCGTCCCGGCCGGCATCGCGCTCGGGCCGGGGACGGGGCGCGGGCGCCTCGCGGCGCGCGGCCTGGCCGTCATCGCCGTCGCGGTCGTCCTGCACCGGGGCGGCATCCGACTCGGGTGCGACCTCGACCTTCCGCGACCGGGACCGGCTGCGCGAACTGGTGCGACGCGGGGTCTCCTCCTCCTCGGCGGCCGCCGACTCGGTGGGGCGCTGGCCCGGCGGGCTCCAGGGATTCTCGCCGCGCGGGATCTCCCGCTCGACCAGCCGCTCGATCGCGGCGAGGTATTTCTCGTCCGAGGGCAGGGCGATCGTGTAGGCCATCCCGGTCTTGCCGGCGCGGCCCGTGCGTCCGATGCGGTGGACGTAATCCTCGGCATGGCTGGGCACGTCGAAGTTGAACACGTGGCTCACATTCGGGATGTCGAGGCCGCGCGCGGCCACGTCGGAGGCCACGAGGAACCGGACCGAGCCGTCGCGGAAGCCATCCAGGGTGCGCGTGCGCTGCGACTGGTCGAGGTCGCCATGGATCGGCTCGGCATTGTAGCCGTGCTTCTTGAGCGATTTCGCGACCACGTCGACCTCGGTCTTGCGGTTGCAGAAGATAATCGCGTTGCGGCAATCCGCGCCGTCGCGGTCGATCACCGCGCGCAGGATCTCGCGCTTGTCCTTGGAGCCCATGTCGCGACGCTTGGGCTGATGCTCGATCAGAACCTGGGTGATCTGCTCGGAGGTCGAGTTCTGCCGCGCCACCTCGATCTTCTCGGGGTTCGATAGGAACTTGTTGGTGATGCGCTCGATCTCGGGGGCCATGGTGGCCGAGAAGAACAGCGTCTGACGGGTGAAGGGCGTCATCTCGAAGATGCGCTCGATATCGGGGATGAACCCCATGTCGAGCATCCGGTCGGCCTCGTCCACGACCATGATCTCGACGCCGGTCAGCAGAAGCTTGCCGCGCTCGAAATGGTCGATCAGACGGCCGGGCGTGGCGATCAGCACGTCGACGCCGCGGTCGATCAGCTGGTCCTGCTCCTTGAAGCTCACCCCGCCGATCAGCAGGGCCTTCTTCAGGCGCGAGCCCTTGGCGTAATTGTCGAAATTCTCGGCCACCTGCGCGGCCAGTTCGCGCGTCGGGCACAGCACCAGGCTGCGCGGCATCCGCGCGCGGGCGCGGCCCTTGCCCAGCATCGTGATCATCGGCAGCGTGAAGGCCGCCGTCTTGCCGGTGCCCGTCTGGGCAATGCCCAGAACGTCGCGACCCTGCAGGGCGGGAACGATCGCGCCCTCCTGGATCGGCGTCGGCGTGGTGTAACCCGTGGCCTCGATGGCCTTGAGAACCTTCGGGTCGAGGTTCAGGTCGGAAAAGCTCGTCATGTGCGTCCTGGTTGGAGCGGGGCCGCATTGCCCTTGGCTCGGGGGTGGCGGGACGCCTGCTTTCGCGCCCCTCGGAAATCGTCGGCCGGTGCGTGGCACGGGCGTCGCCCGCCTAGCAAAGCGGGGACCGGCGGTCAACGCGCCGTCGGTGTTACGGATTTGGGGGCGTATCGCCGCCTTTCAAGGGAACGGCCTGCCGGGGGCGCGGGTTTGCCCCCCGCATGACCGGAACAAACAGGAGGACGACATGCCCGACAAACGCGGAAGCGCCCATTGGGAAGGCAGCCTGAAAGACGGCCGCGGGACGATCTCGACCGAAAGCGGCGCGCTCGACGCCCATCCCTACGGCTTCAAGGAGCGCTTCGAGGGCGTGAAGGGCTCGAACCCCGAGGAGCTGATCGGCGCGGCGCACGCGTCCTGCTTCTCGATGGCGCTGTCGATGATCCTGGGCCAGTCCGACATGACGCCCGCGTCCATCGACACCCAGGCCACGGTCACCCTGTCCGAGGTCGATGGCGGCTTCGCCGTCACCAAGTCGCATCTCGACGTGACGATCTCGGTCCCCGGCGCGTCCGAAGCGGACGTGATGGAGGCCGCCAACGCCGCCAAGGAAGGCTGCCCGATCTCGAAGCTTCTGGACTGCGAGATCACGATGGACGCCAAGGTCGCCTGACGGAACCGACCTTCGGCCAACGACGATGCGGGGCGGTCAGCGCAGAAGCCAGGCCGCCCCGATCAGTTCCGGCACCAGCACGACCAGCCCCAGAAGGGCCAGCAGCCCGTTTCGGATCGTCAGGCCCAGCCCGAACAGCGCGACCGGCAGCGCCAGCGCGGCGGGCAGGCCCGGCACGAAACCCAGAGCGATCATCAATGCGCCCGAACCCATCACCGCGATCGCGCCGGGGATCAGGATCACGCGCCGCTCGGTCAGCCGCGGCGAGCGGGCGCGCAGGCGGTGACGGTGCCGCTCAAGCCAGGGCCGCATCCGATGGACGCCGTCCTGGATCTGGCGCGCCGGCAATTCGCGCCGCGCCAGCCAGCGCGGCAGGCGCAGCCCGTCGCGGCCGCGCAGCATCTGCCAGCCGGCCACGAGGAGCAGGCATCCCACCGCCAGCGGCACGCCCGGCAGCATCCCGACGGGCAGCATCATCCCGACCGCGCCCAGCAACAGGACCGGCCCGAAGCCGCGCTCGCCCAGCGCGGCCAGAAGGTCGCCCAGGGTGATCGTCGCGCAATCCTCCGTCGCCGCATCGACGCGGTCGACGAGGTCGCGCAATCCGCTGGGGGTCTCCGGGCCGGTCATCTGTCTCCCTCGGGATGTCCGGTCCAACGGGTACCGGCGAGGCGGCGTTCCCGCGCATCGCGGGCCCCCTGGCCGGGGGGCCCGCTCAGGTCCCGGCGCTGGGATGCAGCCGCGGCGCGTAGCCGGCCTGCAGGATCCGGCGGGTGACGGCATTGGTCAGCGCGCGGACCGTCCCGCCGGGCAGCGGCTCGGGCGCGCCCCATCCCTCGGGCGCGTAGGGCAGGGCGCGGCCTCCGAGCCTGAGCCACGCGCGGGCCGCAACCGCGAAGACCGCGCCATCGGGCAGGTCGCCCGCCTTCGCCGTCTCGTGGCGAAGGCCCCGTGCCCCGGGTTCGGCGCGGGCGGCGTGCAGCCGCGCGTCCATCTCGGGCGCGGGCGGGCTGTCGCCGAAGGCGCGCGCCCAGGCCGCCTGCCAGCGCCGATAATCCGCCCGGCGGCATTCGGCGCAGGGGCGGTGCCCGGCGGCGAGCGCGACCGCCTCGTCGAGAAAGAAGAGCTCGGTGTAATGCCCGGGCGCCAGCAGGCGCCGGTGGCGGCCCCGAAACGACAGCAGGCAACAGACCCAGTTGCGATGTCGCCAGCGCGCGGGGCCGATCCGGCCCTCGGCATCATGCAGGATCCCGCGATTGCCCATCAGCGTGCCGCGCGCCGGCGTGGTCAGAAAGCTGCCGTCCGGATGCACGCGGTTGGGACGGGGCACGCCGCCGTCAGGACCCCACGAGGACCGCGTCGGTCATCACCACCGCTTGCATCGTGTCGGCGTCCCGCACCGGATGCAGCGCCCCGCGCAGGGTCGCGCGCCGCCCCTCCTCGGCTGCGGGCAGCGGGTCGGCGAGGCGCACCTCGATGGCCGTGCCATGATCGCCGGATCCGCAGAACGGGCATTGGCCCAGGTCGGACACGAGCATGAAGTCCCGCGTCTCGGCCTCCCATCCGACGGGCACCAGGTAGCCGGTGATCTCGAAATCCGGCGCGCCGCCCGCGATCTCGGGCGGGTAGCTCTTGACCACGGACCAGCTGTCCGCGGTCTCGACCTCGGTGACCTCGATCTGGTCCAGGATATGCCAGGCGGCGGTGTCGGCCTGGGCGGTGGCGGCGAGCGGCAGGGCGGTCAGCGAAAGAGCGGTGCTGCGGCGCATGGGGTTCCCCGTTGTGGTGTTCGATGCAGCGCGCAGAGTGCTGATTCCTCCGGGTTGGGCAAGCGGGTGGGCCGGCCGCGCGTCCCCATCGGTGGGAGCCTGCCGCCGGGTCAGTCGGCGGCGTTCGCCCGATCGATCAGCGCGGCCAGCGCCGGGTCGCCCTCGGCCGCACGCGCGATGCGGTCCGCCATGCCGGGGCGTTCGGCCAAGTCGGCCAGCGCATCGGCCAGCCGCTCGTGCTCGTCGAGCGGCAGCCCCGCGCGGATCGCGTCGAGGGCGAGCTCGGGATGCTCGGCGATAAGGTGATCCATCACCGCCCCCGTCCACGCATCCGGCGCATCCTGCGCCAGGTCCTCGGACGCGAGATACGCCACCAGCCGCGCCGCGAAGCGGTCCAGCGGCAAATCATCCGGCGGCAGCGCGTCAGTCGTCGAGGGCAATCCCAGGGCGGTGGCGACCACCGCGCGGGGGATCACCGCAACATCTCCTTCGTCGCCGACAGGGTCACTTCGGGGTGGTCGCGCTCGATCCGGTCGATGTCCCATTGCAGGCGGGTCAGGAAGACCGGGTCGCCGTCATTGTCATGGGCGATGTGCTGCTTGTTGCGGTTCACCACCTCCTCGACCGCCGCCTTCGGGCCCGACAGCCAGCGGGCCGAGGTGAATTGTGACGCCTCGAAGCGGACGGGCAGGCCGTATTCCAGCTCGATCCGGCTCGCCAGCACCTCGAATTGCAGCGCGCCCACGACGCCGACGATGAAGCCCGACCCGATGGCCGGTTTGAAGACCTTCGCCGCGCCCTCCTCGGCGAATTGCATCAGCGCCTTCTCCAAGTGCTTGGCCTTCATCGGGTCGCCCGCGCGCACGCCCTGCAAGAGTTCGGGCGCGAAGCTTGGGATGCCGGTGAAGCGCAGATCCTCGCCCTCGGTCAGCGCGTCGCCGATGCGCAGCTGGCCGTGGTTCGGGATGCCGATGATGTCGCCGGCCCAGGCTTCCTCGGCCAGTTCGCGGTCGGAGGCGAGAAACATCACCGGGTTGGAGATCGCCATCGGCTTCTTCGAGCGGACATGCGTCAGCTTCATGCCGCGCTCGAAATGCCCCGAGGCCAGTCGCAGGAAGGCGACGCGGTCGCGGTGCTTCGGGTCCATGTTGGCCTGCACCTTGAAGACGAAGCCCGTGACCTTGCCCTCATCCGCGCCGACCTGGCGCGGCTCGGCGCGCTGCGGCTGGGGCGCGGGGCCGAACTCGGCGATGCCGGCCATCAGCTCCTGGACGCCGAAGGAATTGATCGCCGAGCCGAACCAGATCGGCGTCAGCGAGCCCTCGAGGAACGCGTCGCGGTCGAAGGCGGGCAGCAGCTCGCGCGCCATCTCCAGCTCCTCGCGCAGCGTCTCCAGCAGTGCGGCGGGGACGTGCTCGGCCAGCTTCGGGTCGTCGAGCCCGCTGATCTTCACCGTCTCCGCCACCTTGTTGCGATCGGCGCGGTCCATGAGTTCCAGCCGGTCGCGCAGCACGTCGTAGCAGCCGATGAATTCGCGCCCCTGGCCGATGGGCCAGGAGGCGGGGGTGACGTCGATGGCGAGGTTTTCCTGGATCTCGTCGATGATCTCGAAGGTGTCCCGGCTCTCGCGGTCCATCTTGTTGCAGAAGGTCAGGATCGGCAGGTCGCGCATCCGGCAGACCTCGAACAGCTTCTGCGTCTGGCTCTCGACGCCCTTGGCGCCGTCGATCACCATCACCGCCGCGTCGACGGCGGTCAGCGTGCGGTAGGTGTCTTCCGAGAAATCCGAGTGGCCGGGCGTGTCCACGAGGTTGAAGCGATATTCCATCGCGCCGCGATGGAAGTCGAAGGACATGGCCGAGGCCGAGACCGAAATGCCGCGATCCTTCTCCATCTGCATGAAGTCCGACCGCGTGCGTCGCGCCTCGCCCTTGGCGCGCACCTGGCCCGCCATCTGGATCGCGCCGCCGTAGAGAAGGAACTTCTCGGTCAGCGTCGTCTTGCCCGCATCCGGGTGCGAGATGATCGCGAAGGTGCGGCGGCGGCCGATCTCGGGCGGAAGGGCGGGGCGGTTGGAGAGCGCGGTGTCTGGCATGGCGGGCATATAGAGGCGGGCGGGGGCCCCCGCAATCAGCGTCGCGCCCGCGATCCCCGCGCGGCTTGCGATCCGCTCCGCCCCCGATCACCATCCGGGTCGCCGCGATTTCGGGAGGGAGGGCCATGCCGATACGGGTCGCGTCCAGCACCGACATCCCGGACTGGATCGCGCTGCGGGCGCGCCTGTGGCCCGGCACGTCGCGCGCCGAACACCGGGCCGAGGTCGAGGAATGGCTCGCCGGGACGCCGGACCGGTGCATCGTGTTCGTCGCCGTCGGGGCGGAGCGCGGGCTTCTCGGCTTCGCGGAGGCGGCCCTGCGCCACGACCACGTGAACGGCTGCGAGACGACGCCGGTCGCCTTTCTCGAAGGCATCTTCGTGCGCTCCGAGATGCGGGGCACCGGGATCGGCGCCGCGCTGGTCCGGTCGGTTCAGGCCTGGGCGATCGAACGCGGTTGCACGGAGCTGGCCTCCGACGCGGCCCTCGCCAACCGCGACAGCCATGCCTTCCACGCGGCGATGGGCTTCGCGGAAACGGAGCGCGTCGTGTTTTTTCGCAAGAGGCTTGGGGAGACCTGATCGGCGCCCGGCTCAAGGCCACCACCGGCCGCCCCGGTCAGTGCGCGGGGCCGACCACCGGGTCGATCAGCGTGCGCCCGCCATCGACGGTCAGCACCTGCCCGATCATGAACCCCGCCGCGTCGGAGGCGAGGAACTGCACCGTCTCGCCCAACTCCGACGGCGGCGCGATGCGGTGCAGCGGCGTGGCGTCGATGATCTGCTGGCGCAACTCGCCTTCCTCGCGGATGCGGGCCTGCAGGTTGGCCGACATGACCGAGCCGACGGCCAGCCCGTTCACCCGGATCCGCTTGGACGCGAGGCTGACCGCGAGGCTGCGCGTCGCCTGGTCCAGCGCGGCGGCGCTGATCGAATAGGCCAGAAGCTCGGGCTGCGTGCGGCGCCCGGCGATCGAGCCCACATTGATGATCGAGCCGATCATCCCCTCGCCCTCCTCGCCCTCGGCCTGCGCGATCATGCGCTTCGCCACCGCCTGGCTGAGGCGCAGGGCCGTCATCAGGTTCTGCTCCAGCAGCATCATCACCGAGTTGTCGTCGGCATCGAGCGGATCGGTCACCATGATCTGGCGCGAGGCGTTCACGAGGATATCGACCCGCTCGAACGCGTCGATCGTGGCCGACAGCAGGTTCGCCACCGTCAGACGCTCGCGCAGATCGCCCGCGAAGTAGCGCAGGTTCGGCGTCTCCTCGCCCTGGCTGTCGCCGATCTCGGCCTCCAGCCGCTCCTCGTCGCGATCGGCGAACATGACCTTCGCGCCCGCCTCGACGAAATGCCGCGCGATGGCGAGGCCCACGCCATTGGCGGCCCCGGTGACGATGGCGGTCTTGCCTTCGATGGAAAGGCTCATCTCGCGCTCCTTGCCGGTCTGCGGGGCTTGCGGGCCTGAAGGACCTTGTAGCCGTCCCGATCCTCCAGGGCCACGGTTTCGGCGAAGGCCTCGGACAGGGCGGCCTCGTAGGGCAAGTGCCGGTTCGCGACCAGCAGGAAGCGGCCCCGTGGCGACAGCAGGCGCGCGGCGGCACGGATGAAGCCGCGGCCGATCTCGGGCTCGGCCTTGCGGACGGCATGGAAGGGCGGGTTGCTGATGACGGTGTCGAAGGGCCCGCCCGCGAAGCGCGTGGCGTCGGCCCAGTGGAAGCTGGCGCGCGGGTCGGGCAGGTTGATCCGCGCGCAATCGAGCGCGGCGCGCTCGGCCTCGACGAGGTGGATCTCGGTCACCTCGGGTGAGGCGGCGGCCATCACCGAGAGGTATCCCCAGCCCGCCCCCAGGTCGCAGACCCGGCCCGACAGGCCGGCCAGATGCGGCGCGAGCAGGGCCGAGCCCGGGTCGATCCCGTCCGCCGAGAAGACCCCCGGCGCGGTGACGAAGCCATCGGCCGCGCCGGGCGTCGCGGCCCAGCCCTTCGGCACCGCCCCCGGGGCGGAAAAGGCGAAGCACTTGCCATGCGCCTTGGCGAAGACCTCGCCCGTCTCGGCCACCGCGCGCACCGCCTTCAGCGCGGGCTCGACCCCGTCGGTCTTTGCGCCGTCCACGATCACCGGCGCACCTTCGGGCAGGGCGGCGACGGCCTGCGCCAGCAGGTCGAAGGACAGGGCGCGGGCGCGGGTCAGGAAGACGATGGCGGCGGCGAACTCGCCTGTGACGGCCTCGGCCACCGGCACGCCGCGCGCGGCAAAGGCGTCATGGTCGGGGCGAAAGCCCGTCACCGCAACGCAGCGATCGAGCGGCAGCCCCTCGGTCATGAGCGTCGCGGGCGGGCGCAACAGCAGCACGCGGCCCGCCTCGGGCAACGAAACGGCACCCTTGGCGAGGGCGAGGCTCAGGCGATCCGACATGGGAAAGGGAGGACTACTCCTCCTTCTCCATCGTGCATTGCAGCGGGTGCTGGTGGCGGCGGGCGAAATCCATCACCTGCGCGACCTTGGTCTCGGCGATCTCGTGGCTGAAGACGCCGACCACGGCGAGCCCCTTCTTGTGCACGGTCAGCATGATCTCGACGGCATGGCTGTGGCCGATGCCGAAGAAGCGTTCCAGCACCATCACGACGAATTCCATCGGCGTGTAGTCGTCGTTGAGCAGCAGCACCTTGTAGAGCGGCGGTCTCGCCGTCTTGGGCTTGGTCTTGGTGACGACCGAGACATCGCCGTCATCCTCGGGCGTGTCGGCCATCGCTGTCACATCCAGGCGTTGCATCGCGTCGGGGTCCTCTGGCGAATGGCTGATGGCTTCATATAGGCAGGGGCGCGGTCAGGGAAAGAGGGTCAAGTCATGAGCGTTACCACTATCGGCTTCGACGCGGACGACACGCTCTGGCACAACGAGCGGCATTTCCAGCTCACGCAGGCCCATTTCGCCGCGCTGCTGGCCGATCACGCCGATCCCGAGCACCTGATGGACCGCCTGCTGGAGGCCGAGCGGCGCAACATCGGGCATTACGGATTCGGCATCAAGGGCTTCACCCTGTCGATGATCGAGACCGCGATCCAGGTGACCGAGGGGCGCGTGCCCGCCGGCGTGATCGCAGAAATCCTCGATGCGGGCCGCGACATGCTGCGCCACCCGGTCGAGCTGCTGCCCGGCGCCGAGGCGGCTATCGCGGCGCTGGAGGCCACGCACCGTCTGGTGCTGATCACCAAGGGCGATCTCCTGGACCAGGAGCGCAAGCTGGCCGAGAGCGGGCTGGGCGAGCGCTTCCACGCGGTCGAGATCGTCAGCGAGAAGACGCCCGAAACCTACGCCCGCGCCTTCGCCACCCATGGCCACGGCCCCGAGCGGGCGCTGATGGTCGGCAATTCGATGAAATCCGACGTCGTGCCCGCCATCGCGGCCGGGGCCTGGGGCGTGTTCTGCCCCTCGGAGGTCGAATGGGCGTTGGAAGCGGCACCGGCGCCGGAAGGCGCAGCGCGCTTCCGCACCATCGCGACGCTGGACGAATTGCCGCGACTCGTGAAAGACTTGGGCTGAGCCGGGGTGGACCCTGGGGCCGCCCGGCGCGTTTGGCTTTTGCCGCCGCCCCCGGATCCGGAGGTCGCCGATGACCGAGCCCGTACGTCTCGCCATGTTCCGTGTCCTGACCGGGGCCGCGCTCGTCGCGGTCGGCTCGGCCTTCGCCTTCCTCGCCCCGCCCTCGGTCACCGCCGTCGCGCTTCTGCTTGCGCTGCTGCGGGTCTGCTGGCTGGAGGACAACATCAAGTCGGACCTTCTGGGCCGCGAGGATCTGCCGCCCAATCACGTCAATGCCGCCCGCCGCCGCCGCGCGGCGCTGCGGGCGCTGACCGGCCGGGCGGGCGCGCGCATGCGCGGGGCGGCGCTCGTCGCCACGGCGATGCGCGGGCAGGTGCAGGCGCTCAGCGCCGCAGCACTCGCCGCGCTGGCGGTGATCGTCGCGCGCGGCGCGGCCGAGCACCCGGTTATCGCGCTGCTTCTGCTGGGGGGCCTGCTCTGGGCCGCGCTGCGGCGGGCGGACGGGCTGACGGCCACGCTGGCGCATCTGGACGCGGGCCGGGCCCTGCCCGAGCACGTCCTGTCGCAGGTGCCCGACTGGGCGCATTCCTACCGCGTCGACCGCGAGGACTGACGCCTCAGACCAAGACGCCCTCGGCCGTGAGCGTGGTCTTGCCGCCGAGAAACGGCACCAGCGCCGCGGGCATCGCGACCGAGCCATCCGCCTGCTGGCCGTTTTCCAGCACCGCGATCAGGCAGCGCCCGACGGCGAGGCCCGAGCCGTTGAGCGTGTGGACGAATTCCGGCTTGCCGCCGCCCGCGGGCCGGAAGCGGGCATTCATCCGCCGCGCCTGGAAATCGCCCGTGGTCGAGCAGGACGAGATCTCGCGGTAGGTGCCCTGGCCGGGAAGCCAGACCTCGATGTCATGCGTGCGCCGCGCGCCGAAGCCCATGTCGCCGGTGCAGAGCACGACCGTGCGGTAGGGCAGGTCCAGCCGTTCCAGGATGCCCTGCGCCAGCCCGGTCATCCGGTCGAGTTCGGCCCGGCTGTGATCGGGATGGGTGATCGACACCATCTCGACCTTTTCGAACTGGTGCTGGCGCAGCATTCCGGCCGTGTCGCGCCCCGCGCTGCCCGCCTCGGACCGGAAGCAGAGCGTGTGCGCGACCATCCGGCGGGGAAGCTGCGCCGCCTCCAGCACCTCGCCCGCCACCGAATAGGTCAGCGTGACCTCGGAGGTGGGGATCAGCCAGTAGCCCTCGCGCGTCCGGAAGCTGTCATCGCCGAACTTGGGCAGCTTGTCGGTGCCCAGCATCGCGTCGTCGCGCACCATGACCGGCGTCATATGCTCGGTCAGGCCGTTCTCCTCGGTGTGGATCTCCAGCATGAACTGCGCCAGCGCGCGGTGGATGCGCGCGACCGCGCCGCGCAAGAGGACGAAGCGCGCGCCCGAGAGCTTGGCGGCGGTCTCGAAATCCATGCCCGGTTTCACGCCCGCGATCTCGAAATGCTCCTTCGGCACAAAACCCATCTCCCGCGGCGCGCCCCAGCGGGCGATCTCCACGTTGTCCTCCTCGTCCGCGCCGTCTGGCACGTCCGCATCGGGCAGGTTCGGAATCTCCAGCAGCGCGTCGCGCAGGGCGGCGTCGCGGGCGCGGGCCTCTTCCTCCAGGCTCGCGATCTCGGCCTTCTTCTCGGCCACCAGCCCGCGCAGACGCTCGAACTCCGCCTCGTCGCCCTTCGCCTTGGCGGCGCCCACCAGCTTGGAGGCGGCGTTGCGATCGGCCAGCGCGGCCTCGGAGGCGGTGATCGTGGCCCGCCGCGCCTCGTCCAGCGCCAGCAGATCGGCCGCCATCGGCGCCAGCCCCCGCCGCGCCAGCGCGGCATCGAACCCCTCCGGGTCGTCGCGGATCAGCTTGATGTCGTGCATGGGGCCCTCCGACGGTCTCTTGCGCTGCCAGATGCCACAGCGCCGCGGGTGGGACCAGTGCTTGCGCGGCCCGCTTGCGCCCCCCAGATGCCGTCAGTAGGTTGCCGCGACTTTTGCAGACGGGGCGACACGACCCCGGTCCACACCCAAGGGAGCAGACATGTTCGCAACCCCCGCCTATGCCCAATCCGCCGGCGGTGCCGCCGCGGGTCTCGGTTCCTTCATTCCGCTGATCCTGATCTTCGCGATCATGTATTTCCTCCTGATCCGTCCGCAGCAGAAGAAGCTGAAGGAACACAAGGCCATGGTCGAGGCGCTGCGCCGCGGCGACCGGGTGATCACGCAGGGCGGGATCGTCGGCAAGGTCACCAAGCTTCTGGAAGAGGGCGAGGTCGAGGTGGAGATCGCCGAGGGCGTGAAGGTCCGCGTCGTGAAGTCCACCATCGCCACGGTGCTGTCGAAGACCGAACCGGCGGCCTGAGCCATGCTGCAGATCGCGCTCTGGAAGCGGCTGGGCATCGCGCTGGTCTGCCTGGCGGGCCTGTCGCTGGCGCTGCCGAACCTGTTCTACAACCGCGTCGAGCGCCACAACGACGCCGCCACCGCGATCGAGCGCGGCGCGATGCCGACCGATGCGCTGGAGGCCGATCTCGCGCTCTGGCCCGACATCCTGCCCTCGGGCCTCGTCAATCTGGGCCTCGACCTGCGGGGCGGGGCGCATCTGCTGGCCGAGGTGCAGCTGGGCGACGTCTACGAGGCGCGGCTCGACGGCTACTGGCCCGAGGTGCGCGACGCGCTGCGCGAGGTGCGCGCCGAGGTCGGCACCATCCGCCGCCAGGACGCGCCGCCGGGTGAGCTCCGGGTGCGCATCTCGCGCCCCGAAGGCCTCCAGACCGCCATCGCCGCCGTGCGCGACCTGGCGCAGCCCATCGTCTCGATCTCGGGCGTCGGCCAATCCGATATCGACGTGCGCGGCGCGGGCGACACCGTCACCGTCACCCTGTCGGAAGGCGAGCGGGCGGCGACCGACGACCGCACCATGCAGCAGAGCCTCGAGATCATCCGCCGCCGCGTCGACGAGGCCGGCACGCGCGAACCCACGATCCAGCGCCAGGGCTCCGACCGCATCCTGATCCAGGTGCCGGGCATCGGCTCGGCGCAGGAACTCAAGGAGCTGATCGGCACCACCGCGCGGCTGACCTTCCACCCGGTCGTCACCCGCGCGGCAAGCGCCGATGCGGATGTCGATCCCGACCAGCTTCTGCACCCCTCGATGGACGAGGACGGGACCTTCTACCTGCTGGAGCGCACGCCCGTCGTGACCGGCGACGACCTCGTCGACAGCCAGCCGGCCTTCGACCAGAACGGGCTGCCCGCGGTCACCTTCCGCTTCAACCCGGCGGGCGCGCGGGCCTTCGGCGAATACACCTCGCAGAACGTCGGCGCCCCCTTCGCCATCGTGCTGGACGAGGAGGTCGTGACCGCCCCTGTGATCCGCCAGGCGATCACCGGCGGCTCGGGCCAGATCACCGGCAATTTCGACGTGGAGGAGGCCAATCGCCTGTCGATCCTGCTGCGCGCGGGCGCGTTGCCGGCCGAGATGACCTTCCTCGAGGAGCGCACCATCGGCCCCGAGCTGGGACAAGACAGCATCGACGCGGGCCAGGTCGCCTCGCTGGTCGCGATGGCGGCCGTCGTGGTCTTCATGGTCGCCGCCTACGGGCTGTTCGGCATCTTCGCCACCATCGCGCTGGGCATGAATGTCGCGCTGATCTTCGGCGTGCTCAGCCTGATCGGCGGCACGCTGACCCTTCCGGGCATCGCCGGCATCGTGCTGACCATCGGCATGGCCGTCGACGCCAACGTGCTGGTCTTCGAGCGCATCCGCGAGGAGTTGAAGACCGCGCGCGGCCCGGCCCGCGCCATCGAGCTGGGCTACGAGCGCGCGCTCTCGGCCATCGTCGACGCCAACATCACCACCTTCATCATCGCGGTGATCCTGTTCACGCTCGGCTCGGGCCCGGTGCGGGGCTTCGCGGTCACGCTGGGCATCGGCATCCTCACCTCGGTCTTCACCGCGATCTTCGTGACGCGGCTGTTGATCGTTTTGTGGTTCGAACGCCGCCGCCCCAAGACGATCGAGGTCTGACATGCGCCTTAAACTGGTTCCCGACGAGACCAACTGGGACTTCATGCAATGGCGCCGCTACACCTTTGGCGCCTCGGTCGTGGCCATGCTGGCCTCCATCGCGATCTGGCTTATCGTCGGGCTGAATTTCGGCATCGACTTTCTCGGCGGCACGACGATCCGGACCGAGAGCACGCAATCGGTGGATGTGGGCGCCTATCGCGACGCCATCGCGCCGCTGGGCCTGGGCGACGTGACCATCACCGAGGTCTTCGACCCGACCTTCGAGGAAGGCCGCAACGTCGCTCAGGTCCGCATCCAGGCGCAGGACGGCGCCGAGGCCGTCACCCCCGAGACCATCGCCGCCGTCGAGGCCGCGCTGCAGACGGTCGATCCCTCGATCACCTTCCCGTCGGTCGAATCCGTCGGGCCCAAGGTCTCGGGCGAGCTGATCACCACGGCGCTGCTGGCCGTCTCGGCCTCGCTGGTGGCGATCCTGTTCTACATCTGGCTGCGCTTCGAA
The DNA here is from genome assembly GCF_029853695.1 of Jannaschia sp. GRR-S6-38. Taxonomy (NCBI): domain Bacteria; kingdom Pseudomonadati; phylum Pseudomonadota; class Alphaproteobacteria; order Rhodobacterales; family Roseobacteraceae; genus Jannaschia; species Jannaschia ovalis. Next base: position 1,106,506 of record NZ_CP122537.1, on the reverse strand, counting down.
TGGCAGTTCTCGGTGGGCGCCATCGCCGCGCTGATCCACGACGTGGTGCTGACCGTCGGGGTATTCTCGGCGCTCCAGATCCGCTTCGACCTGGCGACGATCGCGGCGATCCTGACGATCATCGGCTACTCGATCAACGACACGGTCGTGATCTTCGACCGGCTGCGCGAGAACCTGATCAAGTTCAAGAAGACGCCGCTGATCGACGTGATGAACCGCTCGGTCAACGAGACGCTCAGCCGGACGCTGATGACCTCCGGCACGACGCTGCTGGCGCTGCTGGCACTGATGATCCTGGGCGGCGACGTGATCCGGGGCTTCGTCTTCGCGATCTTCTGGGGCGTTCTGGTGGGCACCTATTCCTCGGTCTATGTGGCCAAGAACGTCGTGCTGATGCTGGGCGTGGACCGCGACCCGAAGAAGCCGGGCGCCGCGGGCACCCAATTCGCCGACGTGGACGCCTGAGGCCATGTGGGACGGGCTGGCCGCCGCGCTGGCCCTGCCCGGTTTCGCGGGGCTCCTGGCCTGCGGCGCGGCCGCGGGGCTGGTCTACGGCTTCGCGGGCTTCGGCGCGGCGCTGATCTTCATCCCCGTCGCCGCCGCGCTGACGGATCCCGGCGTGGCGCTGGCCAGCTTCGCGGTGATGGCCTCGGGCTCGGTCGTGACGATCCTGCCGCGCGTCTGGCCGGTGGCGGATCGTGCGGCCACGGGCTTCATGATCCTGGCCGCGACGCTGACCATGCCGCTGGGTGTGGCGCTGCTGACCCGCCTGCCCGAGGCGCCGCTGCGCTGGGCGATCTGCGGCATCGTGGCGGCCACGCTGGCCGCCGTGATGGCGGGCTGGCGCATCACCCTTTCGGACCGCGCGCTGCCGCGGCTGGGCCTCGGCGCGACGGCGGGGCTGATGGGCGGGGCGACGGGGTTGCTCGGGCCGGTCGTCATCCTGGTGACGCTGGCGGGCGGCGCCGCGGCCGCGCGGATGCGCGCCAACATGGCGCTGTTCCTGACGACCGTGACGCTCCTGATCCTGCCCACCCTCTGGTGGCAGGGCGTGCTGACGTTGCCGGTCTTCTGGATCGGCCTGATCCTGCTGCCGGTCTATGCCGGGGCGACGCTGGTCGGGCAGGCCCTGTTCCGCCCGGGGGCGGAGCGCGTCTACCGCGGGCTCGCCTACGCGGTGGTGGCGGGAGCGGTCGTGCTGGGGCTGCCGGTGTGACCCGGCGAGTATTGCAACGACCGCGCCGTTCGGGCCGTCAATTGAGCGTAAGGGTCTGTCCAAAGAGGCTCGGATCGACGTAATGTCCCCCGCCAAGCGCGTCGCTCGCGCCGCTTACGACAGCGGCATCGTAGCTCTGATCCTCGGCGTCGCGAACGCGGCCACGCTCGTGGTAGATGGTGTCCAGCGACCCAAACAGATCTTCGGAAGGCTGCAGATCCGATTCATCAAGGACAAGACCTCTTTCTTCGGCGTCGCGGAGGGCGTCGCTAAACAGCCAGTTCTGATAAGCATTCATCTGATCCAGCTCTTCGTCCGACAAGGTCGACAGGTCGGAATGGAACATGTCGAACAGCGCCTGATCGTGCGGCGTGTAGGAGAAGGGCCGCATCAGCGCGAACTCGGCGAAGGTCGTCGGGATGCCCTGCGACGTGATCTGCGTCTCGACGGCCTGTGCCTGACTCTGCACGCCTTTCGATACAACGCCCATCACGGCCAGCCCCAGCCCGACCAGCGCCGCCGTCAGGACGACCCAGTCCACGGTGACGGCGCCGTCCTCGGCGCCGATGAAGTCATGTCGTATCGCTGGTGAACCCCGTCCTCGAACCTGCGAACAATCGCAACATGGCTTTCGGGCATTTTTTTGGCACCCGCCCCCTGCAAACCGGCCTTCCGACCCCTAGTCTGGGAACGATCCCTGCACAGGAGGCGGATCATGGATATCTCCGAAACCAATTTCGACGACGCCCGGCCCTTCGACGGCTACGGGCCCGGCTTCTTCCGTGTGGGCGGCGAGGTGGTCGAGGGCGCGCTGGTCCTGCATGCCGGCGGGATCGCGGGCTGGGACGGCTATCGCGACGCGGAGGCGCTCACGCGGCTCGCCGGGCGAGTGGATTTCGTGCTGGTCGGCACCGGCGCCGAGATCGCCCACGTGCCGGGCGACCTGCGCGCCGCGGTCGAGGAAGCGGGCCTCGGGCTGGAGGTGATGAACACCCCCGCCGCTTGCCGGACGTATAACGTGCTGGTGGGCGAGGGCCGCCGCGTCGCCGCCGCGGTCCTGCCGGTGGGCTAGACCTCAGTCGGCCGAGGCGATCTGTACCACCCCGCCCTGGTCGTAGCCCATCTCGGTGGAGATGCGCGCCAGTTCGGCCTCGTCATATTGCGTCTCGGTCGGCCGCGTGCGTCCGCCATCCACATAAGCCATGTCGATCGCCGCGTTGAAATCGGCGAGCTGGCCCAGGGTGTCGTCATCGGCGCCGCTCAGATCGGCCTCGGCCACGGCGTTGAAATAGGCGGCCACCTGGTCGAGATCGTCATCGGGCATGCCGGCCATGTCCGTCAGAAGCCCGTTGAAGACCCGCTGATTGTGCGCCGCGTAGCCGAAGCCATGGTTCATCCGGGTGATGACCGAGGGGGCGTTCATGTTGGCGTCGATATCGGTGACCGTCGCCTGCACGCCGCGCGAGACGGTCGCCATGACGGCCAGCCCTAGCGCGACCATCGCGGCGGTCAGGACCACCCAGTCGACAGTGACCGCGCCTTGCTCGTCGCGAAGGAATTTGGCGGAAAACATGGCGGGCCTCATTCTCAAAATCGTTAGGAGTGGTCTACCGGGTCAAGGGGGCGGAATTGAGGCGTGGCCGGCGGCCGTCAGTAGGTCAGGAAATCGGTCCCGCCGGGCAGCGCGTTCAACTGCTCCTGCGTCCAGGTCGCGTCGGTCGGGCGGTCGAGATTCATGTCGCTCCAGCTCAGGTCCAGCGCGGTGTTGACGTCGTGCATGGCCTGGATCGTCTCGGTGCCGTAGGCGCCCGGATCTGCCGCGACCGTGGTCGTCAGGTCGTCGAACCAGGCCGTCAGCACGGCGAGCTCCTCCTCGCTGAGCACGCCCATCGCGTCATAGGCGCCCGACATGAACCCCTGGTCGTAGATGGTCCGCACCGGGGGCTGCACGATCTGGGCGGAGTATTTCGAGTTGGCCGCGATATCCGAGCCCGCATCCGCCGTGCCGGCCTTGAGCCCGGCCATCATCGCGACGCCCAGCCCCGCCGTCAGCGCGCAGAGCACGGCGTATTCGACGGATATCGCGCCGGTTTCGTCTTCGAGGAAACGGGTGAGGGGGGGCATGGCGGGGGGCCTTCGATGGGTCATCGGAGGCAGGATCGCCCGCCATGCCGGCGCCATGATGATGGGAATGCGGCGGAATCGGGGCCTTACCAGTGGCCGGTATTCTCCATCGAGGCCCAGGGCTCCTGCGGGGGCTTGGCGTCGCCCTTCTGCAGAAGCTCGACCGAGATGTTGTCGGGCGAGCGCACGAAGGCCATGTGCCCGTCGCGCGGCGGGCGGTTGATCGTGACCCCGGCATCCTGCAGCTTGGCGCAGATTTCGTAAATGTCATCAACACGATAGGCCAGGTGGCCGAAATGGCGGCTGTCGTCGGGCAGGGCGTCGTCGCCGTCCCAATTGTAGGTCAGTTCGACATCGGCGCGGCCGTCGGCCTGGTCGGGGGGGCACATGAAGACGAGGGTGAAACGGCCCTTCTCGTTCTCCGAGCGGCGGCGTTCGACGAGGCCCAGCATCTCGTAGAAGGCCTTGGATTTCTCGAGGTCCTTCACGCGGACCATGGTGTGGAGATATTCGATGCCCATGCGGTTTTCCTTCGAAATTCGACGTATGATCTGCGGGTGATCCACGGGTGATCCGTGTCCGACATGTTTTGACATAGCGTGTCCGGTTGCGTCCGCCACGGGGACCGCTAGCCTGCCCGCAGAATCGACGGAAGGGGCGGGCATGACACCGGAACAGAAGGCCGAGATCGAGGCGGCGCGGGCCGATCCGCAGCCGACGCTGCGCGCGGTGTCCGAGGGGATGGAGGCGCATCTCTACCGCGCCCACGAGGTGCTGGATCACGGCTTCGTCCGGGTCATCGACTACATGGGCGACGACGCCGCGATCACGCAGGCCGCGCGGGTGAGCTACGGACGCGGCACCAAGGCCGTGTCGAACGACGAGGGGCTGATCCGCTACCTGATGCGGCACTGGCACTCGACGCCCTTCGAGATGTGCGAGATCAAGCTGCACGTGAAGCTGCCGGTCTTCGTGGCGCGGCAATGGATCCGCCACCGGACGGCGAATGTGAACGAGTATTCGGCCCGCTACTCGATCCTCGACCGGGAGTTCTACATCCCCGCCGAAGACGACCTCGCCGCGCAATCGGTGACGAACAACCAGGGCCGGGGCGAGGCGCTGACGGGCGAGGAGGCGGCGCGCGTGCTGGACTGGCTGCGCGAGGATTCGACCCGCGCCTACGACCATTACGAGGCGATGATTTCGCAGGAGGGCCAGCAGGGCTTGGCGCGCGAGCTGGCGCGGATGAACCTGCCCGCCAATATCTACACGCAATGGTACTGGAAGGTGGACCTGCACAACCTGTTCCACTTCCTGCGGCTCCGGGCCGACGCCCACGCCCAGATGGAGATCCGCGTCTATGCGGAGGCGATGTGCAAGATCGTCGCCGACTGGGTGCCGCTCGCCTACCAGGCCTTCGAGGATTACCGGCTGGGCGGGGCGCAGCTCTCGGCGAAGGGGGTCGAGTGCGTCCGCCGGATGCTCAAGGGCGAGGAGGTGACGCAGGAGACGTCGGGCATGAGCAAGGGGGAGTGGCGGGAGTTTATGGGGGTGGTGGATGCTTGAACTCGCAAGTCTAGAGCATGCGATACTGGCAGTCGCGCTGTTAAGTCCAGGATTTCTGCTACTCTTCGGGCGGAGCCAATTCTTGACAGGCCGGATTAAGGGGGTCGCGTCCGGCTCGTTGGAATATCTGATGGTTTCGTCAATTTACTATGCGCTGGCTTTTCCGATATACAAGAGCAGCGGCGGCGAAGGTTACTTCTCGCTATTGATTTTTCTACTCATTGGGCCGCTGGGTCTTGGCTTGCTTCTTGGCTTTATGTCACAAAAGAACTGGCTTAGGTCAGCGCTTGGGTGGTTTGGATTAAATCTTGTTCACCATACACCTACTGGTTGGGATCACGCTTTCGGAGGACGGGTCGGCGAATACTGGGTTGTCGTAAATCTACACTCTGGGGGCGTCTTTTACGGCGTCTGGGGTGGCGATTCACTGGCGTCCTCTGATCTTTCGCGGCGAGATATCTTCATTGAAGATGTTCGAACAAGGGACTTTCAGCCAGTAGAAAAGGATGGTAGGAAAAGATCAGTGTGGATATCGGAGGTCGATATTCGCTCTATTGAAATAATCAAGGATAATCAGGATGTCAAAGGATAATCCGAAGAAATCCACCTTCCTCCCCGAGGGCTACAAGCCATCTATTTCGACCGAAAAAGGTTATCAGGCGACCGGCATCGCGCAAAACGGATATAAGCCCCCAGCATCTGCGGAAACAGCCCAAGGACCTTCCAACCCGCCAAAACCTGGAAGTGCGGAATCTTCAAAGTCGAAAGGATAAAGCCTGAGGCCGCCGAAGATATATTGCCCAGATCCAAACGCGGCTAGTAAATCCGCCGCGTTCAGCGGGGCTGGCTCAGCTTGCTGGCATCTTTTTCATTCGGTTCCATTTCAAACGGGCCCGCACCCGCGCGTCTCGCCTTAAGGGAGTGGCCCGCCAAAGCCGCAGGATCCGTGTCGAAATGGCTGAGAGCTCGAGTTAATTAGCAAGACGTAGGGACGCTTTGCGCCCATCGCCTCTCCACCGGGCCCGATGCGCGGGGCGCAGCCCCGCCGGGCCAGCGCCGGTCCGGCCCTCGGGCCGGCGCTCTTGCGACGGTGGCATAACGCGGCGCGGTCGTGCGGGGGTGCGGGGATAAAGCGCGCAACGGCGGTGGTGTGGCGCCGACCCCCGGACCGGCGCTGGCCCGGCCTCGGCGGGTCGGCTGAACGCGATATGGCCGCTGGCCCGGCGGGCCCTCGGGCCGACATTCCTGCGACTATCGCATCCTGCGGCGCGGTCCTGCGGGAGTGCGGGGATAAAGCGCGCCGCGGTCATGGTGCGGTGCCGGTCCCCGGACCGTCGCGGGCCCGGCCTCGGCGGGCGGCTCACCCCAATCGGTCCTTCAGCGCGCCGAAGACCATCCCCGCCTGCGCCATGAGGCCTCCGAAGAGCCGCCCGCCTGGCAGCGCGGGGACCGGCAGGGCGGCCAGCTTGTCGAAGCGGGCGCGCTCGCCCCGCATCGCCTCGACCACCAGCTGGCCCGCGAGCCCCGCCAGCGCCAGCCCGTGGCCCGAATAGCCCCCCGCGGCGAAGCGGCCCGGCGCGGTCTCGGCCAGCCAGGGCAGGCGCGTCGCCGTCACCGCCAGCGTGCCGCCCCAAGCATGGGTGAAGCGGACGTCGGCGAGCTCCGGGTAGGTGCGGGCGAGGTTGGCGCGGACGCGGGCGGCGATGTCGGCGGGGAAGCGGCGGCCGTAGCTCTCGCCCCCGCCATAGAGCAGGCGGCCGTCCGGGGTCTGGCGGAAATAGTTCACCACGAAGCGGTCGTCGGCCACGGCGACGGGGTCGGCCATGGGCGGGCGGGCGAGCGGCTCGGTCACGGCGATGTAGTTGTTGATGGGCAGCACGCGGGCGGCGGCCTTCGTGCCCAGATGCGTGCCGTAGCCGTTGGTGGCGTGGAGCACGAAGCGCGCGGTGACGCGGCCCCGGGCGGTGGCGACGGGGGGGCCGACGCGGTGGACCTCGGCGCCCTCGTGGATGCGGACGCCGGCGGCCAAGCAGGCGCGGGCGAGGCCGAGCGTATAGGCCAGCGGGTTGATCCAGCCGGCCGCGGGGTCGAGCACGCCGCCGGCATAGGCGCTTGTGCCGATCCGGGCCTGGAGGTCGGCGCGGTCCAGCGTCTCGGTCGCGGTGCCATAGTCGCGCGCCATCCGCGCGGCGGTGCGGGTGGCGGCGTCGAGGGCGGTCTGGCTGCGGCAGGCGTGGAGGATGCCGGGGTGCCATTCGGTGCCGGCCTGTCCGGCCAGCTCCCGGGTGAGGCGGCGGGCGGCCTCGGTCAGGTCCCAGACGGCGCGAGCGCGGGCGGGACCGAGCTTGGCCTCCAGCCGCGGCTGGTCCCAGTTGAGCCCGGTGCCGACCTGGCCGCCATTGCGCCCCGAGGCGCCCCAGCCCACGCGCTGCGCCTCGAGCAGGATGACCGACATCCCCGCCCGCGCCGCGTGCAGCGCCGCCGAGAGCCCGGTGATGCCGCCGCCCACGACGCAGAGATCGGCCTGCGCGGCGCCGTCGAGCGGCGGGAGCGGCGCGGGCAGGTCCAGCCCCTCGGCCCACCAGGTGGCGGGCCAGGTGCCGCGGTCGCCATTGGCATGGAGCCAGGACGTGCCGAAGGCGCGCAAATCCGTCACACGTTCAGGAGGAGATGCTCGCGCTCCCAGGGCGAGATGACCTGCAGGAAGGCGCCGTATTCCAGCCGCTTCACCGCGGTGTAGACGGTCGCGAAATGCGGATGCAGCACCTCGTGCATCTCGGTCGCGGCCTCGAAGAGGTCGAGCGCGGTGGACAGGTCGCGGGGGATGCCCTCGGCGCTGTCATAGGCGTCGCCGGTGAATTGCGGCGCGGGGTCGATGCGGTTCACGAGGCCCAGATAGCCGCAGGCCAGCGAGGCGGCGATGCCCAGATAGGGGTTGCAATCCATGCCCGCGATCCGGTTCTCGATGCGCTTGGCGTCGGGGTCCGAGACCGGGACGCGCAGCCCCGTGGTGCGGTTGTCGCGGCCCCATTCGAGGTTGATGGGCGCCGCGAAGTCGCGGACGTAGCGCCGGTAGGAGTTCACGTAGGGCGCGAGCAGCGCGATGACCGAGGGCAGATGCGTCTGCATGCCGCCCACGAAATGCAGGAATTCCGGTGTCTCGGTCCCGTCGCCGCCGTCGAAGATGTTGCGCCCCGTCTGCAGGTCGACGACCGAGTGGTGGATATGCATGGCCGAGCCCGGCTCGTCCTGGATGGGCTTCGCCATGAAGGTGGCGTAGCAATCCGAGCGCAGCGCCGCCTCGCGGATCATGCGCTTGAAGTAGAAGATCTCGTCGGCGAGCTTGACCGGGTCGCCGTGGCGCAGGTTCATCTCGACCTGGCCCGAGCCGCCCTCTTGCAGGATGCCGTCGATCTCGAGCCCCATGGCCTCGGCGAAATCGTAGATGTCGTCGATGACCTTGCCGTATTCGTCGACCGCGCTCATCGAATAGGCCTGCCGCGCCGCCGCGCGCCGCCCCGAGCGGCCCATCGGCGGCTGCACCGGCTGAGCGGGATCGACGTTGCGCGCCACGAGGTAGAATTCCATTTCGGGCGCGACAACCGGCTTCCAGCCCCGCGCCTCGTAGAGCGCGACCACGCGCTTGAGCACGTTGCGCGGCGCGGTGGGCACCGGGTCGCCGGACTGGTCGAACATGTCGTGGATCACCTGCATCGTCCAATCGGCCGTCCAGGGCGCGGCGCAGGCGGTCGCGAAATCGGGCCGCAGGATCATGTCCGGCTCGAGGAAGGCGGCATCGCCATCCTCGGCCCAGTCACCGGTGATGGTCTGCTGGAAGATCGAGCTGGGCAGGTAGAAATGCCGCTGCTTGGCGAATTTCGCCGCCGGCATCGCCTTGCCGCGGGCGATGCCCGACAGGTCGGCGATGATGCATTCCACCTCGTCCAGGCGGCGGCCTTCGAGGAAGGCGCGGGCGTGGTCGGAGGTCTGTGCGAGCCAGTCAGACATGGGGCACCCCGGTCTTGAAGAAATCCGCGATCGCCCGGCCCAGGCGGGCGTCGTCGATCGGGCGGCTGGTATCGGCGGCGGCGTCCATCCGGTCCTCGGGATAGCTGCCGGTGCCGCGCCGCGTGCGGACGTAATCGTCGAGCACGGCATTGGAGAATTCGGGATGCGCCTGCACGGTCAGCACGTGGTCGCCCACGGCCATGGCGGCGACCGGGCAGAAGGCGTTCGACGCCAGCACCCGCGCGCCGGGCGGCAGCGCCACGACCTGGTCCTGGTGCCAGGCGTTGAGCGCGATCTCTTCGCCGCCGGGCAGGGCGTAGCGGCTGTGGCCCAGCGCCCAGCCGTCCGGATGCTTGACCACCGCCCCGCCCAGCGCCTGCGCGACGATCTGGTGGCCGAAGCAGATGCCGGCCAGCGGCACCCGGGCGGCATGGACGTCGCGGATGAAGGCTTCGAGCGGCGGGATGAAGGCGTGATCCTCGTAGGCGCCGTGCTTCGAGCCGCTCACCAGCCAGCCATCCGCCGCCGACGGCGCGTCGGGGAAATCCATCCCCTCGACATCCCATGTCTCGAAGGTGAAGCCATGACCGTCGAGGAGGCGACGGAACATGGCGTCGAAATCGCCGTGCCGCGCCGCGATCTCGGCGCTGGTATGCCCGGCCATGAGGATGCCGATTTTCATGGGGTGCCTTCAGGTGGCTTCGTGGCGGCGACGCTAGGCCCGGGGCGAGCGGCCCGCAAGCGGGTCCGCGGCGGCAGGAGGAGAGACGATGCGACGGATGCGGGTGCTGGCGGCGATGTTGGCTGCGGGGCTGGCGGGGCCGGCCGGGGCGGGGGTCCTGGACGCGGTGAACGCGCAGCGCGGCGCGGCGGGCCTGCCGGCGCTGGCCGAGGACGCGGCGCTGACCCGCGCGGCCGAGACGCAGGCGGTGCATATGGCGCAGACCGGGCAGCTCAGCCATGCGGGCCCGCGCGGGCGGGGCGTGCTGCCGCGCATCCGGGGCGCGGGGTTCGGCGCCTGTTTCGCCGCCGAGAACGTGGCCTGGGGCCAGCGCGACCTGGCCGAGGTGACGGCGGGCTGGATGCGCTCGCCGGGGCATCGCCGCAACATCCTGGACCGGCGGGCGACGCATGGCGGGCTGGCGCTGGCGAAGACGGCCGATGGGCGGCCCTATTGGGCGCTGGTTCTGGCGGCGCGCTGTTGAGGGGTCAGAGCCGGGTCAGCGCCACGCCGGCGACGATCAGGACGGCCGCGATGGCCTTCCAGCGGTCGACGCGTTCGCCAAGCAGGAGCCAGCCCAGAAGCACCGCGAAGAGGATCGAGGTCTCGCGCAGCGCGCCCACCAGCGCGATGGGCGCCTCGGTCATCGCCCAGACGGCGACGGCGTAGGCGAGGTAGGACAGCAGCGCCGCCAGCGCGCCGGGCGCCCAGGCGCGCAGCGTGCCGGGGAAGATCGCACGGCCGCGCAGCGCGACCATCAGCGGCGTGAAGATCAGCATGTCGAGGAAGAACAGCCAGCCGACATATTGCGCCGCCGAGGCCGCGACCCGCGCGCCCGAGCCGTCGACGATGGTGTAGCCCGCGGTCATCGCCGCCGAGCCCAGCGCGTAGGGAATGAGCCGCCGCGCTTCGCGGGCGCGGAGCGCGCCGGCGGCCATGGTGGCGATGCCGCAGCCCAGCACGACGATGCCCAGCACCTCCTGCGGGCTGAGCGCGTCGGTCAGGATCAGCGGCCCGACGAGGAGCACGATCATCGGGGCCGCGCCCCGCGCGATCGGGTAGACGCGGCTGAGATCACCGTGCTCGTAGGCGAAGGCGAGGAACAGCTTGTAGCCCGCGTGGAAGACGCCCGAGGCGACGAGCCAGGGCCAGACGGCGGCGGCGGGCCAGGGCGAGGCGAGGATCACCACGCCCCCCGCGATCCCCTGCACTACGGTCATCATCGCGATGCCGCCGACCTTCGAGACGCCGGCCTTCACCACGACGTTCCAGCTGGCATGCAGCAGCGCCGCGCCGAGCACGGCCAGCAGGACGGTCGTGCTCATACCGTGTCCAGGTAGAGATCCATGCGCTCGTCGGCGGTCAGCTCCTCGATGTCGCGGATCTCCTGGCGCTTGGTCAGGACCAGGTTCTCGATCAGCGGGCGGGGCAGCAGGCGCGGGGTCCAGTGGTCGGTGGCGAAGCGGTCGACAGCTTCGGGCCAGGTGGCGGGGATCTGCGGCAGGTCCATCGCGTAGGCATTGCCGGCGATCGGGGCGGGCGGCTCGGCCCCGTCCTCGATCCCCTGCAGCGCGGCGGCGAGGATGGTGGCGAGCAGCAGGTAGGGATTGGCGTCGCCGCCCGAGATGCGGTGCTCGATCCGGCGGGCGGCATGCGGGCCCGAGGGGATGCGGATAGCGGCGGTGCGGTTCTCATAGGCCCAGGCCAGGCCGGTGGGCGCGTGGGCGCCGGGCACCAGCCGGTCATAGCTGTTGAGATGCGGCGCGAAGACCAGCGTCGCGGCGGGCGCCGCGGCCAGCAGCCCGGCCACGGCGTGGCGCAGCGCCGGCGCGCCCTCGCGGGTGCCGTCGTCGAAGATGTTGGCGCCGTCCTCGTCCAGCACCGAGAAATGCACATGCATCCCGTTACCCGCGTAATCGGGATAGGGCTTGGCCATGAAGCTGGCCGCGAAGCCGTGCTTGCGGGCCAGACCGCGCAGGAGCAGTTTGAAGAGCCAGGCATCGTCGGCGGCCTTCAGCGCGTCGGGCTGGTGGCTGAGGTCGATCTCGAACTGGCCGATGCCCGCCTCGCTGATCGCGGTGTTGGCGGGAATGTCCATCGCCTCGGCGGCGTCGTAGAGCTCGGTGAAGAAGATGTCGAAGGCGTCGAGCGCGCGCATCGACAGCGTCTCGGCCCCCGGCCGGCGCTTGCCCGAGCGCGGCGAGGCCGGAACGCGCAGCTGCCGGGTGCTGTCGTCGACGAGGTAGAACTCCATCTCGGTGGCGACGACCGGGGTCAGCCCGTGGCGGCGGAAGCGGGCGAGCACCGCGGCCAGCGCGTGGCGCGGGTCGCCGGCGAAGGGGCGGCCGTCCTCGTGATACATCCAGACCGGCAGGAGCGCGGTGGGTGTCGAGAGCCAGGGCATCGGCACGAAGCCCCGCTCGGTCGGTTTCAGGATGCCGTCGGCATCGCCGCTGTCGAAGACCAGCGGGCTGTCCTCGATATCCTCGCCCCAGATGTCGAGATTGAGGATCGAGAAGGGAAAGCGCGTCCCCTCGGCCTCCAGCTTGTGGGCGAAGCGGCGCGGATAGCGCTTGCCCCGCGCCTGGCCGTTCAGGTCGCAGGCGGCGACGCGCACCGACCCGACCTCGGGATGGCCGTGCAGCCAGCCGGACTCGCTGTCGTCGCTCATCGCATGACCTGCCCGAGGAAGCGCGGTCGCCGCGCCACGTCGCCCGGCAGGTGGCGGTTCAGGCGCCGCCCGATCAGCCCCATCGCCCCGATGATGGCCAGTGTCAGCAGGATGAAATAGCCCGCGAGGATCGGGTAGGGGACGAAGGGGTTGAAGGTCTTGTCGGCGAAGTAGTTGGCGTAATAGAGCGCGTCGCCCTGCTGCTGGCGCGCGGGAAAGCCGGTGAAGAACACGAGCGTCGTGGCGTGGAACAGGAAGATCGCCTCGTTGGTGTAGGCGGGCCAGGCCAGCCGCAGCATGGTGGGCCAGTCGATGCGCCGGAACTTGGTCCAGCCGGTGATGCCATAGGCCTCCGCCGCCTCCTGGTCGCCCTTGGGCACCGAGCGCAGCGCGCCGTAGAAGATCTCGCCCGAATAGGCGGCGGTGTTGAGAAACAGCACCACCAGCGCGCCCGCCCAGGCCGAGGACAGCGCCTCGGTCCAGGGGGCCACCTGCTTGAGCGCGAGGAAGGCGAAATAGGCGAAGAAGAACTGGATGAAGAGCGGCGAGCCGCGGAAGACGAAGACGAACCATTCCGCGGGCTTGCGCGCCAGCCGCCGGTCCGAGGCCTTGCCGATGGCCACGAGGGTCGCCAGCGCGAAGCCCGTGAGCAGCGCGACGATCCCGAAATAGACATTCCAGATCAGCCCCGAACCGATCAGCGTGAATTGCTGGCAGAGCGTGAAGTCCGAGCGCGGCAGGAGCCGCTCGCCGATGCCCACCGCGCGCAGCGCGTAATCGGCGATGGTCGCGGCGCAGCTCATGCGGCGGGCCCGCCCGGCATCTCGGCGCGGCGCATGGATTCGCCCGCGGCGGTGGCTTGGCCGCGGTTGAGCCGGCGGGTCAGCCGCTCGATCGCGATCTCGGAGACGCGGGTGAAGCCGAGGTAGAAGACCAGGAGCGCGAGGAAGTACCAGATCCGCCAGTCGCCATGCGGGTAGTCCGAAAAGCGCGGCGTCTTGGCCGCGCCCAGCTCGCGCGCCCAGTAGACGATATCCTCGACCCCCAGCAGGAACAGAAGCGGCGTGGCCTTGATGAGCACCATCCAGAGATTGCCGAGACCGGGCAGCGCGTAGCTCCACATCTGCGGCAGGACCACGCGGCGGAAGGCCTGGCGGCGGCTCATGCCATAGGCCTCGGCCGTCTCGACCTGGGCGCGAGGGACGGCGCGCATCGCCCCGTAGAGGACGCTGGCCGCGAAGGCGCCGAAGACGATCGCGAAGGTCAGCACGGCCAGCGCGAAGCCGTAAATCTCGTGCACCCATTGCGGGCTGTTGCCCAGGGGCAGCTTGGCCGCGTCGCAGACCAGGAAGTCGGTGCCCTGCCGGACCGGGTCGGGCCAGTCGGGGCATTTCACCTGGTGGCGCAGCCATTCGAAGCCCTGGTCGAGCGCGATCACGAAAAACAGGAAGAAGGCGATGTCGGGGACGCCGCGGACCACGGCGATGTAGCCCTTGCCCAGCCAGCGCAGCGGCGGGACGGCCGAGCGCGCGGCCATCGCGCCGCCCAGCCCGAAGGCCAGCGCGGCGGGCGCGGTGACCGCGAGCAGCACCAGCACGGTCGCGAAGGCGCCGTAGAAGGCCATGTGCTTGCCCGTGGTCAGGTAGCAGGCCAGCCAGGCGAGCCCGTCGAGGGCCTCGGGGTCGGTGCAGAAGGTGAACATCAGGCCGCGGCCTCGAGCGCGTCGAGCAGGGCCTCGGAAACCCGGCCCGGATCTTCGAGCTGCGGCAAGTGGCCCAGCCCCTCAAGCCGGCGGAGGGGGACGCCCATCCGGTCCGCCAGCGCCGCGCCCCGATCGATCGGGATCCAGGGGTCTTCCGAGCCCCAGAGGACCGCCGACGAACAGCGCAGCTTGTCGAAGTCGGGTTCGATCTCGGCCGTGAACCGCTCGTCGGCCAGGGCGAACTGCGCGTAGAAGGCGGCCTTGCCGCGCTCGTCCAGCCAGGGCCGCACGAGCCCCGCGCGGTCGTCCTCCAAGAGGTCGCGAACGAGGGCGCCGCCGATATAGGCGTCCACCACCGCCGCGTGGATATGCGCAGGCAGGCCTGCGAAGGCCGCGACGTGCCGGCCGACATGGTCGAAGAATTCCGATCCCCACGGCCGCATCGCCACCACGTTCATCAGCACGAGCCGGGCGTAGTCGCGGCCATGCAGCAGGTGGGCGCGCAGGGCGACCGCGCCGCCGAAATCATGTGCGACGATGCGCGGCGCGGCCAGGCCGAGATGGTCGAGCATCTCGCCCAGGATTTCGCCCTGCACGTCCAGCGCCGCGGGCCGCGGCCCGTCCATCTGGGACCCGCCGAAGCCGGGCATGTCGTACCAATGCACCCGGTGCCGTGCGGCCAGTGCGGGGATCACGCGGTGCCACGCGAAGGACGACCACGGCCAGCCATGGGCCAGAAGCAGCGGCGAACCCTCGCCCGCGCGACCCGCGCGGACGGTCCCGGCGGAGGTCTCGTATGTCTCGTCGAGGGTCCACATGGCGGATGGGGGCGGCCCTGGCGGGCCACCCCGGCGCGCTTATTCGTAGACCTTGGCGTCGTCGCCGAACCACTTGACGATCAGCGCGTTGAGCGAGCCGTCTGCCTTCATCTCGGTGATGATGGCGTCGAAGGTTTCCTTGAGCTCGGTGTCGCTCTCGCGCAGGCCCATGCCGACGCCGCCGCCCAGCGGCACGTCATCGCCCACGACCATCAGCTCGCCTGCCGACTCCTCGACCGTGGGCAGCAGCGCGTCCTTGTCGGCGAAGACCGCGTCGGCCTCGCCGTTGCGGACCGCGGCGATGGTCTCGTCATAGGTGGCAAATTCCAGCAGCGTCGCGCCCGACTCGGCCACGAAGCCGGCCTGGATCGTGTTGGTCTGCGCGGCGATCACGCCGCCCTCGAGGTCGGCATCCTCGGACATGGCGACATAGGCGGAGGCGGCGGGCGGGAAGTAGTTCTGGGTGAAGTCGATCACCTCGTCGCGCTCGTCGGTGATCGACATGCCGGCCATGATGGTGTCGTAGTTGCCCGAGGTCAGGTTCGGGATGATCGAGTCCCATTCGTTGGTGACCCATTCGCAGGTCAGCTCGGCCCGGGCGCAGAGCTCGTTGCCCAGCTCGATCTCGAAGCCGTCGACCTCGCCCGCGTCGTTGAGGAAGTTGTAGGGGGCGTAGGCGCCCTCGGTGCCCATGCGGATGGTCTGGGCATGGGCGTCGGCCAGCGCGGCGGTGCCGGTCAGGGCGAGCGCGGCGGCGGCGGTCAGGATCAGTTTCATTTCTGGTCTCTCCGTGTTGTGGGCCGCGCTGTGATCGCGCGGTCCCGGTTGATCTCTCAGGCCGGAACGGTGGCGGAGAGGAAGCCGCGCAGCCGTTCGGATTTGGGTTGACCGAACAGGATGTCGGGCGCGCCCTCTTCCTCGACCAGGCCCTTGTGCAGGAAGATGACGTGATCCGAGACATCGGCGGCCAGCCGCATGTCATGGGTCACGATCACCATCGTCCGGCCTTCCTCGGCCAGCGATTTGATGACGCGCACCACCTCCTGCTCGAGCTCGGGATCGAGCGCGGAAGTCGGTTCGTCGAAGAGCAGCGCCTTCGGCTCCATGCAGAGCGCGCGGGCGATGGCCGCGCGCTGCTGCTGGCCGCCGGACAGCTGGGCGGGCCAGGCGTCGCATTTGTCGCCGATGCCCACCTTGGCGAGATAGCCGCGCGCGGCCTCCTCGACCTGGGCGGGGTCGCGCCCCAGCACATGCACCGGCGCCTCCATCACGTTCTGCAGGATCGTCATGTGCGACCACAGGTTGAACGACTGGAACACCATCGAAAGGTTGGTGCGGATGCGGGTGATCTGGGCCGGGTCGGCGGGGCGGCGGTTGTGCCCGGCGCCGCGCCATTTCACGGCCTCGCCCTCGAAGAGGATTTCGCCCTGCTGGCTGTCCTCGAGCAGGTTGGCGCAGCGCAGAAGCGTGGATTTGCCCGAGCCCGAGGAGCCGATCAGCGACACGACGCGGCCGCGTTCGGCCACGAGGTCGACGCCCTTCAGCACCTCCAGCTGGCCATAGGCCTTGTGCAGGTCGCGGATCTCGAGGACGGGGGCTTGATCGGGCAAGGGGGCCTCGGGTTGCGGGCGGTCCGCGCGTTTACGCCGCAATCGGGGCCGGAATGCAATGGGGCGGGGCCCGTGCCCTTGCGGCGCGCGCCCCCGCTGCCCCTAACCGAGGCGCGGCTGGGCGGGTGTCGGGCAGGGAACAGGCAGGCGGCGGACGGGCGCGCGGGGGCGTCAGGCGGCGGCGTAGGCCGCGGGGGCCAGATCGGTGACCCCGATCAGCCGGGTGGCCGCGCGGTCGGCGGGCGGCATCGCGGCGATGGCCGCGGTCAGGGCGGTGCGCACCGGCGCGCGCCATTCGGGGCGGGCGGTGATGAAGGGCGTCGCCGGCGTGGGCGGGGTCGTCGCGCGGATGGCGAGCGCGGAATGCGGCGCCATCCGCCAGGTCACGACGTCGATCGCGGCCAGATGCGCGCGCCCCGCCGCCACCGCCAGCATCGCGGCGGCGTGGCTGCCGGTATAGGCGATCGGGCCTTCGAGGCCGGCCGCGTCCAGCACGCCGCGCCCCGACTGGCTGTCGGGCGCGTTGGCGGCGATGCCGGCGGCGGCGGCCGTGGCGGGATCGCGCGGATCATCCGCGCGCATCACGATATGCGAGGCGTAATGACCCGGCGGCAGGCCCGGCAGGTCCCAGACCGGGCTGCCTACGACCACCGCCTGCCGGGCGAGGCCCAGCCGCATCGGCATGGCGCAGGTCATCGACAGCACCAGCCCCGGATCGCGCCAATGGGCGCCCGCCTCCTCGGGCCAGGACAGCGCCTCGGGGCCCCAGCCGAGCCGCGCGCGGACGCCCTGCCAGAGCCGCTCCCAGGCCGGGCGGGTCGCGGGATACCAGCACAGGCTGGCCACGGTGTCAGGCATCGCGGCGGCTCCACTGCTCCCAGACGAAGGGATAGGACCAGTCGGACGCATGCGTCCGCTCGATCGCCGCGACGAGCCGTGCGCGGCGGTCGAGATCGGCGCGCGTGTAGAGGTGGAACTGAACCTGAAGCCGGTCGATGCGGTCGAGGATGCCGGCCTCGATCAGGGCGGGTAGCAGGTCGTATTCGCCGCCCTCGATATTGATCTTCGCCACGGCGAAGCGGTCTTCGGGCAGGTCTGCGAAGACGCGGGCGGCGGCGCGGATCTCGCCCTTGACCGCGGCGCCCTTGCCCGACAGCGCGGACGAGGCGTCGCCGTCATCCGAGAGCGGCAGGACGCCATCCGCGCGGCCCACGGCGAAGGGATGGACCATCACCGCGGCATTGCCGGCGAAGCGGTGGCGCAGGCGTTCGATGAAGGCGGGATGCGGCTCGAACACGTGGACGCGGCAGCCATGGGCGTCGTGCAAGCGCGCGGCCCAGGCGCCCTCGAACCCGCCGAAATCGAGAACGGTGTCGGCGGGGCCGAGCCCGGGAAAGCGCATCCGCAGCGCCTCGCCCCCGTCGCGCGACCAGTCCTGCAGCGCGCGGGCGGCGGGGGCGCGCCAGGTGTTGAAGGTGCGGGCGATCCATCGCTTGAAGGCGCGGCGCATGGGGGGTCTCCGGCTGGGTGAGACGGCCCTAGCGCCGCGGGCGCACGGCGTCCAGACGGCGCCGGGGCCCGCGGCTTCGGGCTCAGCCCGCCTCGACGCGCTGGCGGGCGAGATTGCTGTCGCGGTCGGAGATGCCCAGCAGGTTGGCCAGAAGACGCAGGAGCCCGTCCTCGTCCTCATCGCGGATGCCGTCGGCCAGCACGACCGACCAGAGCGCCTCGATCACCGAGACCCGGTCCTCCAGCGAGACGGCGTCCTTGATGGCGCGGGTGAAGCGGACGGTGTCCGGCGCCTCGGCCTCCAGCGCCTCGGCCTCGTGGCGCAGCTGCACCGCGCCGGTCTCGCTCAGCAGGTGGCGCTTCATCAGGATGCGGTCGATGCGAGCGACCTCCTCGGGGGCGTAGTCGCCGTCGCTGCGCGCCACGCGGACGAGCAGCGCGGCCAGCGCCAGGCGGGCGTCGGGTTCGGGAAGCGTATCGGGTTCGGGGGCCGTCAGGCGGCGGAGGAGATCTGCGAACATGGGCCCGATATAGGGCCGCGGATCAGCCGTCCCACCCCTCGGCGATCACGAGATCGCTTTCGCTGATCCCCTGCCGCAGCTGCATCGCCGCCTGGTAGCCGTCGCTGCGGTAGCAATCGAGCGCCGCCTGGTAGCTGGGAAACTCGATCACGACGGTGCGGGGCTTGGCGGCGCCCTCCATCGTCTCGCGCGCGCCGCCGCGCACCAGGAAGCGGCCGCCATATTCGGCGAGCGGCGCGGCATTGGCCGCGCGGTAGAGATCGTAGGCCGCCGGGTCGTCCACCCGGCCATGCGCGATCCAGTAGCCTTTCGCCATCTCAGCCTCCCGCGAAGATCCGGTCCAGCCGCGCGGCCTCGGCGTCGAGGCCCCAGGGCGGGTTGACGACGACCATGCCCGAGCCCTGCATCCCGTGTCCATCGCGGGCGGGCGGGAAGGCGATCTCGTGGACAAGCGCGTCCGGCAGGGCCGCGCGCAGGGCGCGCAGCATGGGCGCGTGGCGGCGGTCGGGCAGGATCGGATACCAGAGCATCAGCACGCCCACGTTCCACTTGGCGTGAAGCGCGGGCAGCAGTTTGGCCATGCGGGTGTAGTCGTCGCGGATCTCCCAGGACGGGTCGATCAGTATCAGGCCGCGGCGCGGATCGGGCGGCGTCAGCGCCTTGGCCATTTCCAGCCCGTCGCGCTTGTGGATGCGGATATTGGGGTGGCGGGGCAGCGCCTCGATCAGCGCGGCGTGCTCCGCGGGATGCAGCTCGGCCAGGTCCAGGCGGTCGAAGGCGCGGGTCAGATGCGCGGCGATCAGCGGCGAGCCGGGATAGGCGTCGGGGCCGTGTTCGGCGCGGGTGGCGGCGACGGCGCGGCGCCAGGGGTGATCGGGGGCGACCCGGTCCAGCAGCCGCGCGACGCCCTGCGCCGCCTCGCCGGTCTTCCGCGCCATCGCGTCCGACAGGTCGTAGAGCCCGCGCCCGGCATGGGTTTCGAGATAGCTGAGCGCCTTGTCCTTCTGCGTCATATAGGCGAGCGCCCAGGCCAGCAGGGCGTGCTTGTGCACGTCGGCGGCGTTGCCCGCGTGGTAGCCATGTTGGTAGGACAGCATGGTCCCCGGGCTAGCTGCCGCGCCGGATCCCCGCAAGCTGCGCGGCAGCGCGGCAACATCGCGGCCTGTTGATCGGCGGGATGCGAATTGGGGGTGTTCGCGCCCCGCGGCGTGCTAGATATCAGGACGACTGCCAATTCTGGATCGCATGATGCCCCGACTCACCGCCCTGATCGCCGCAATGGCGCTCGCCATCCCCGCCGCCGCTTCGGCGCAGTCGGCCGATGGCACGACGATCCTGTCCACGCAGGGCACGGGGCCCGCGCTGGGCTTCACGCTGCGCGGTGGCGTGGCGTCGACGCCGGAATATTTCGGTGCGCCCAGCAACGAGCTGGGGCCGGATATCGGCTTCGAGCTGAACTACCTGCGCTTCGGCAATTTCACGATTGGCAATCCCGATCCGCTGTTCCGCCCGCAGGGCTTCGGCGTCACCGGCTCTTTCCGCTATATCGGCGAGCGCGACGATGCCGACAGCCCGGAACTGGCGGGGCTGAACGATATCGACGCTGCGCTGGAGCTGGGGCTGGGCCTGCAATACGCCGCCGACAACTACCAGGTCTTCGGCGCGGTGCGCCGCGGCGTGACCGGGCATGACGGGCTGGTGGGCGAGCTGGGGGCTGATCTGCTTCTCTATCCGACGGACCGGCTGACCGTCACTTTCGGGCCGCGCGCGCTCTGGGGGGACGACGAATACGCCTCGACCTATTTCGGCGTGACAGCGGCGGAGGCTGGGGCGTCGGCCTTCACCGCGTTCGCCCCCTCGGGCGGGCTGATGTCGGTGGGCGTCGAGCTGGGCGCGGGCTACCGGCTGAACGACCGCTGGGGCATCGAGGGCGCGATCAGCTACGACAAGCTGCAGAACGACGCGGCGGCCAGCCCGATCACTGCCGACGACGAATCGCTCTCGGCCCGGATCGGCGTGACCCGCCGCTTCACGCTGGGCTTCTGATCCGGCCATTCGCCTGAGCGGGGTTCAACCGTCGGTTTCGTGACAATCTGCGGATCCCGCCGGGCGGACCCGTTTTTCCGCATGAGACTTCCCGACCTTTTCGTGCCCGACAATGGCGTCGGTTGTGGAGCGCTTCTGCGTCGACGGATGATTTGCAAATTTGTCTCGGTCGGCTCTGCCGTGGAACAGCTGCGTCTGCGCGGCGGGGTGACGAACCTGGCGGGACCGGCGTCGGGCCCTTGAGGCGGCCCCCGGTCCCGGCATCGCGCCGCCCTTTCGAAATAGCCGCTACGTGCAGCCAGGCCGGAGGGGCGACGCCATTTTCACGGGCGGGTGTCAGTTGCCTTTCAGCTTGTCCTTCACGTCGCCGATGAACTTCTGAAGCTTGCCCTCGGCCTGGTCGGCCTGGCCTTCGTGCTTCATCTCGTCATTGCCGGTCGCGTCGCCGACTTCTTCCTTCACCTTGCCGGCGATGTCTTTGCCCTTGCCTTCGGCTTGGTCTTCGTTGGCCATGTCGTCCTCCGTGTTGCAGGTGACAGGTCAACCCCCGCCTTGCCGGGGATGTTCCGGCCCGCGGTCAGACGAGGCGCGACTGCTCCTTCGCGGCGCGGATGAAATCGGCGAAGAGCGGATGCGGCGCGAAGGGCTTGGACTTCAGCTCGGGGTGGAACTGCACGCCGATGAACCACGGGTGGTCGGACCATTCGACGATCTCGGGCAGGCGGCCGTCGGGCGACAGCCCCGAGAAGCACAGGCCCTTGTCCTCGAGCTGTTCGCGGAACTTGATGTCGACCTCGTAGCGGTGGCGATGCCGCTCCTCGATGGCGGTGCCGCCATAGACCCCGGCCACGCGCGAGCCTTCGGTCAGGGTCGCGTCATAGGCTCCCAGCCGCATCGTCCCGCCCTTGTCGTCGGTCTTCTTGCGCGTGACCTTGGCGTTGCCCTGCACCCATTCCTTCAGGTGATAGACGACGGGGGTGAACTTGCGCGGGTCCACGCCCTCCCGGAATTCCTCGGAGGCGGCGTTCTCCAGCGCGGCGGTGTTCCGCGCCGCCTCGATCACCGCCATCTGCATGCCGAGGCAGATGCCCAGATAGGGCACCTTCTTCTCGCGCGCGAATTGCGCGGCGCGGATCTTGCCCTCGGTGCCGCGCTCGCCGAAGCCGCCGGGCACCAGGATCGCGTTGAAGCGCTCCAGGTGAACGGCCGGGTCCTCGCGCTCGAACACCTCGCTGTCGATCCATTCGGCGCGCACCTTCACGCGGTTGGCCATGCCGCCATGGGTCAGCGCCTCGGCGATGGATTTGTAGGCGTCTTCAAGCTGCGTGTACTTGCCGACGATGGCGACGTTCACCTCGCCATCGGTATTGTGGATGCGGTCGACCACGTCCTCCCAGCGGCTGAGATTGGGCTTGGGCGCCGGCGAGATGCCGAAGGCGTCCAGCACCGCCTGGTCCAGCCCCTCTCGATGATAGGCCAGCGGCGCCTCGTAGATCGATTTGAGGTCCTGCGCGGCGATGACGCTGTCGGGGCGCACGTTGCAGAACAGCGCCAGCTTCTCGCGCTCCTTCTGCGGGATCGGTCCCTCGGAGCGGCAGACGAGGATGTCGGGGGCGAGCCCGATCGAGCGCAGCTCCTTGACCGAGTGCTGGGTGGGCTTGGTCTTGAGCTCGCCCGCGGCCTTCATCCAGGGCAGCAGCGTCAGGTGCATGAAGATGCACTGGCCGCGTTCCTTCTCCTGGCTGAACTGGCGGATCGCCTCGAAGAAGGGCAGCCCCTCGATATCGCCGACCGTGCCGCCGATCTCACAGAGCATGAAATCGACCTCGTCCTCGCCGATATGGATGAAGTCCTTGATCTCGTTGGTGACGTGCGGAATGACCTGGATCGTCTTGCCCAGATAGTCGCCGCGCCGCTCCTTCTCGAGCACGTTGGAATAGACCCGGCCCGAGCTGATCGAATCGGTGCCGCGCGCGGCGACGCCGGTGAAGCGTTCGTAATGGCCGAGGTCGAGATCGGTCTCGGCCCCGTCATCGGTGACGAAGACCTCGCCATGCTCGAAGGGCGACATCGTTCCGGGATCGACGTTCAGGTAAGGGTCGAGCTTGCGCAGCCGCACGGTATAGCCGCGCGCCTGCAGAAGCGCGCCCAGCGCTGCCGAAGCCAGCCCCTTGCCGAGGCTGGAGACCACGCCGCCGGTGATGAAAATGAACCGTGCCATGTCAGGGCGTCTCCCGTGTCGTCGTCCGGGTCCGGGGCCCCGGAGAATCGGGGGCCGGACGCATCAATCACGGGATTTGAGCGTAACAGGATCGCGGGCAGGACCGCAACCGCGCCCGCTACATCCTGAGACCCGAAGTCCCGGCTTCGCTAGATATGGCTCACTCCGACCGGGGCGGAGTGAGGGGCGCGTCGCCCGTCGTGGGCGGCAGCAGCGCGTCGCCGGCGGGCAGCGCGGGCGCCGTCTCCTCGACCGCATCGGGCACCCGGTCGACGACCGAGCTGCCCGCGCCGTTCGAGGCCGCGAGGATCGTCAGCGTGATCGAGGTGGCGAGGAAGGCGATCGCGAAGGCCCAGGTCAGCTTGGTCATCGCCGTCGCCGCCTGGCGGCCTGTCATCGCGCCGCCGCCGCCGCCCATGCCCAGCCCGCCCCCTTCGGAGCGCTGCAGGAGCACGATCCCGATCAGGCAGATCGCGAGGATCAGGTGAATGACGAGGACGACGTTTTCCATGGACGGACGGCTCCGGTGCGTTCGCGCGCTACCTAGAGACGCGGGGTCGGGGCCGCAAGCCCGCCGGCACGCCACCGTTACGAAACGGCGCGCCCGTGCTAGGCTGCGGCCGACGCGAGACCGGGGAGGACGCGATGACGGAACAGACGCTCGACGCCTGCGCGCAGGCCTGCGCCAGTTGCATGACCGCCTGCGCCCGGTGCCTGGAGGACTGCATCGGCCTGCCCGGCATGGAGGCCTGCATCCGCACCTGCCGCGACTGCAAGATCCTCTGTGCGGCCTGCGCGCCGCTCTGCGCCGCGAACTCGCCGCGCGCGCCCGCCGTCTGCCGCGCCTGCATGGACGCCTGCGAGGCCTGTGTCGCGGCCTGCGAGGGCCACCCGGAATGCGAAGCCTGCGCCGCGGCCTGCCGCGCCTGCGCCACCGCCTGCCGCGCCATCGCCGCCTGAGCCCCCGCGCGGTCGCCGCGATCGCCGCGAGGCGGGTTTCGTCCGGCCGCCCGCCGCGCTAGAGGGGGCGCGA
Source organism: Jannaschia sp. GRR-S6-38 (assembly GCF_029853695.1). Lineage (NCBI taxonomy): Bacteria > Pseudomonadati > Pseudomonadota > Alphaproteobacteria > Rhodobacterales > Roseobacteraceae > Jannaschia > Jannaschia ovalis. The sequence goes on along the minus strand of NZ_CP122537.1, from coordinate 1,082,740 downwards.
TTTCGCAAGTTTCGGGAGGCCGGGAATGGCCAATGTCGTGGTGGTCGGCGCCCAGTGGGGCGACGAGGGCAAGGGCAAGATCGTCGACTGGCTGAGCGAGCGCGCCGACGTGATCGCCCGATTCCAGGGCGGCCATAACGCGGGCCACACGCTGGTCATCGACGGCACCGTCTTCAAGCTGTCGCTGCTGCCCTCGGGCATCGTGCGCGGTGGCAAGCTCTCGGTGATCGGCAACGGCGTCGTGCTGGACCCCTGGCACCTGGTCGACGAGATCGCCGCCCTCCGCGCGCAAGGCGTCGCGATCACGCCCGAGACGCTGATGATCGCGCAGAACACGCCCCTGATCCTGCCGATCCACGGCGAGCTGGACCGCGCCCGCGAGGAGGCCTCGTCGAAGGGCACCAAGATCGGCACCACCGGGCGCGGCATCGGGCCGGCCTACGAGGACAAGGTGGGCCGCCGCGCGATCCGCGTGGCCGACCTGGCCGATCCCGCGACGCTGGAGGCGCGGGTCGACCGCGCGCTGGCCCATCACGACGCGCTGCGCCGGGGTCTGGGCATGGCGCCGGTGGACCGCGACGGGCTTCTGGCCCGATTGCGCGAGGTGGCGCCGGCGGTGCTGGAATACGCCGCGCCGGTCTGGAAGGTGCTGGACCAGAGCCGCCGCGCGGGCAAGCGCATCCTCTTCGAGGGCGCGCAGGGCGCGCTGCTCGACATCGATTTCGGGACCTATCCCTTCGTGACCTCGTCCAACGTGATCGCCGGGCAGGCGGCGACCGGCACCGGCATGGGGCCGGGCGCGATCGATTTCGTGCTGGGCATCGTCAAGGCCTACACCACCCGCGTGGGCGAGGGGCCCTTCCCGGCCGAGCTGGAGGATGCCGACGGCCAGCGGCTGGGCGAGCGCGGGCGCGAGTTCGGCACCGTTACCGGGCGCAAACGCCGCTGCGGCTGGTTCGACGCGGTGCTGGTGCGCCAGACCTGCGCGACCTCCGGGGTGAACGGCATCGCGCTGACCAAGCTCGACGTGCTGGACGGGTTCGAGACGCTGAAGATCTGCGTGGGCTACGAGCTCGACGGCGAGCGGCTGGACCATCTGCCCTTCGCCGCCGACGCGCAGGCGCGCTGTCGCCCCGTCTGGGAGGAAATGCCCGGCTGGTCGGAGTCGACCGAGGGCGCGCGCAGCTGGGCCGAGCTGCCGGCCAACGCGATCAAATACGTCCGCCGGGTCGAGGAACTGATTTCCTGCCCGGTCGCGCTACTCTCTACCTCCCCGGAGCGCGAGGACACCATCCTCGTCACCGATCCGTTCGAGGACTGACATGGCCCTGAAATACAAGACACGCCGCCGCCTGGCCTTCCTGATCCTGATGGTGGGCCTGCCGCTCTACGTGGTGGTCGCGGTGTCGCTGGTGGGGCTGTTCGACCGGCCGCCGATTTGGCTGGAATTCGGCATCTACGCGCTTCTGGGCGTGCTCTGGGTGTTCCCGCTCAAGTCGATCTTCCGCGGCGTGGCGCAGCCCGACCCGGCCGCACCGCCCCCGCCCGCGCCCGCGCCGGGCGAGGCGGCACCGGGCGATGCGGCGGCCGAGACCGCGGCGACCGAGATCGGCGCGTCTGAAACCGCGGCGGCCGAGCCGTCCCCGACCGAGCCGCGCAGGGACTGACGCGGCGGGCGCGCGGGAGCTAGCGCGCCGAGCAGGGTCGCTCCGCGCGCGCTGGGACCAAGCCGCGCCGCCCGCAGCGGGCGCGGTCGCGCCGCAATCGCAGGTACAAGGGCGCCGCTTGGGCAGGGACTGAGCCGCCGCACGCGGCAGGACTGGGGCGCCGTTTGCCGCAAGGCTAGGGCGCTGTCCGCGGCGGGCGCGGTCGCGCCGCCGTCTTCATGACGCGAAACGGCCCGCCGGATTTCCGGCGGGCCGTCGCGTCTCGATGGGGCCCGGGCGCGGCGGGACAGCGGTCAGCCGGTGCGGCGGGCGGCATCCTCGGGCAGGCGCGGGGCGTCGCCCAGGGCGAATTCGCCGCGGCTGACCTTGCGGATCGTGCCGTCGCGCAGCAGCTGGCCGAAGCCGCGCAGCCCGTCTTCGCGGCTTAGATCGTCCACCGCCTCGGCGGCGAGATGCAGCAGGCGCGGGCGCGAGAAGCTCTCCTGGCCCATCACTTCGGCGGCGTAGACCGCGGCGGCCTGCAGGATGTCGGGCAGGTCGACCGCGCCGCGGGCGGCGGCGAATTCCTCGAAATCCTGCGCGTCGGCGGCGCGCGGCGACGGGCCGCGGGATCCGGACTCGCGCAGCATGTTCTCCTCGCGGGTCTCGGCCTCCGACAGGCGCGCGGCGCGGCGCGGCTGCACCGGCGCGACCGGCGCCTCCGCGTCGCCCACGCGCTGTTCGGAAACCAGCATCAACGGCGCGGGACGCTCGGTGCGCTCTGGGCGCGGCGTGCGCGCCTCGGCGGGCGGGGCGGCGCGGCGCGGGCGCACCGTGTTGGCGAGATCCTCGCGATAGGCGCCGCTCTCGTCGGAGCGGCGCGGCTCCATCGTGCTGTCGGCGCGGCGCGCGGCCACGGCGGCCTTCAGATGCGAGATATTGGCATGGCGGCGCGAGGTGTCCTCGCCCGACAGGCGGCTGTCGGTCGCGGCGAAGAGACGCTCCATGTCCTGGTCGGCGGGCGCAGCGCGCTTGGGCTCCTCCGCGGCGGTGTCGGCCGCGACCGGCGCCTCGGCGGCCGGCGTGTCGGCGAAGGTGTCGACCGGGGCTTCGGCATCGTCTTCGGCGGCATCGATTTCAGCGGTCGCGAAGGGCGCCTCTTCCGCCTCGGTGGCCGGCTCTTCGGCGTCCACGACCTCGGGGGTGGCGGCGTCCTCGGGCTCGGCCGGGGTCTCGGCCTCGGTCTCCGTTTCGGCCACGTCCTGCGCGCGCAGCGGCTCGGGCGCGGCCTCCTCCTCGGTCTCGAGCGCGGTGTCGGCGACCTCGAAGGCTTCGGGCGCGTCCGTCGCGGCCTCGGCCGTGATCTCCGCATCGGCGCCGTCGGTCGCTTCCGCCCGGATCGCGGCGAGTTCGGCCATCAGGTCGTCATCCTCGTCGGCGCTCGCCTCGGGCAATTCGGGTTCGGGGGTGGCGGGGGCGGCCTGGCCCAGGCCGGCCTCGATCGCGGCCAGTTCGGACATCAGCGCCGCCTCGTCGTCCTCGAGCAGGCTGTCGGACGCGGCTTCGGTCGCCTCCGCCTCGGCCGCGGTGCCCAGCGCGGCGCGGCGCATGCGGCGCACGCGGATGCGGCGCTGGCGCCGCGGCTCGGGGCGCTCCGCCTCGGCCTCATCGGCCGCAACTTCGACCGTCTCGGCCTCATCCGAGGCGTCGTCGGCGATGCTGGCCTCCGCTTCGTCGACCTCGTCCGAGGCGTCGTCGGCCGCGATGGGCTCGGCCTCGTCGGGCTCCTGCACATCGATGTCCGACGACGTGGCTTCGGCCGCGATCTCCTCGGGCGCGGTGTCTTCGGCCACGGCCTCCGTCTCGAGCGTCGCCGGGGGCACGGCCGTCGGTCCGTCGATCGGCGCGTCGAGGGCGCCGCCGCCCATCATCGCGGCGATGTCGCTGTCGATCGTGTCCTCGGCGAGATGCGTCTCGGCGACGGGTTCGTCTTCCAGCGCGTCCTGCGCGAAGGCGGCGACCAGCGTGTCGTCGGCCATCGGCGGCTCGGCGTCGAAGGCGTCCTCCTCCAGGCTGTCGGTTTCGTCGACGGTCTCGTCGATGGACACGTCGGCGGCGCGGCGGTCGGCTTCGACAACGCCGCGGATGCGGGCGAGCTTGGCGGCGACGCTGCCGTCATCCGCCTCGCCGCTGGTGTCGTCCTCGACGGGCAGCTCTGCCTCGTCCTCCAGAGGAAGCTCGTCCTCGACAGAAATCTCCGCCTCGGCGGCCAGCTCGGTCTCGGCGGTGGCGACGTCCTCGTCCGCATCGGCCGTCTCCGGCTGCGCGGCGATCTCGGGCGTGGCCTCGGCCTCCGGCTCGGATGCGATGGCGGGCGTCTCGGCGATCGCGGCGGCCTCCTGCGGGGCGTCCGCGGCGGAGGGTTCGGCGATGGTGATCTCCTCCTCCGGCTGGGACGCGGCGGCGGCCACGGCGTCGACCTGCGGCGACTCCTCCGCAGCGGTCTCTTCCGGCATCGCGGCGGCGCTGGGGCGCAGGACAACGCCGCCATCCTCGGGCTGGGCGACCACGGCGCGATTGGCGCGGGCCTCGGCGATCAGGCGCAGGGTGGCCATGTCGGGGGTCGGCGGTTCGGCCCCGAAGAACCGGTCCTCGGCGGCGAGGTCACGGAAATACTCCGCGATGTCGGTCATCGTCGAGAAGGGATCGTCGAACCCCTCCAGCGTGCAGGAGAAGGTGCCGTAGGCAACCGTCAGAATCTTGTTGGCAGGGACCATCGCAGCACCATCGCTTTCTTCCCTTGCGGGAAACCTGTTTCACTACACCATGCACAAAACAGGATGATTCCAGTCAAATCGTGCCCGTCCCGGGACCTTTTGACGAATTCGAGGGCGGATTTTTGCCAAATTCAGACGCAATCCGCACCCGCTTCGCCGGCCAGACACTGGTGGGTGGGGCGCCGGCTAGCACGCGGGTTCTTGAGACGGCCTTAACATACGCCCCCCGGCTGGTGGCTGTCGACAGCGGTGCGGACGCGATCCTGCGGGCCGGGCTCTGGCCCGAACGGGTCGTGGGCGACATGGACTCGATCTCGGAGGCGGCGCGCGCGGCCTTCGCCGACCGGCTGGAGCCCATCGCCGAGCAGGACAGCACCGATTTCGCCAAGGCGCTGCGCACCGGATCGGCCGATTTCACCCTCGGCGTGGGCTTCGTTGGCGCGCGGGCCGACCATTTCCTCGCCTGCCTGTCCGAGATGGGCCGCCGACGCGAGCCGATCCTTCTGCTCAGCGATGCGGAGGCGATCTGCGTGGCGCCCGACCGGATGGCGCTGGCGCCCGCGCCCGGCACGCGGCTGTCGCTCTGGCCGATGGGGGCGGGGCGGGGGCGGTCGGAGGGGCTGCGCTGGCCGCTCGACGGAATCGCCTTCGACCCGGCGGGCCGCGTCGGCACCTCGAACCAGGTGACAGGCCCGGTGCGGCTGGCGCTCGAGGGCGGGCCCTGGGTCCTGACGGTGCCGCTGGACGCCCTGGCGGTGCTGCTGGAGGCGCTGGAAATCGCCCCTCGCCGCGCCGCGCCGCCACCGCTATAAGCCCCCACGACCCCTTGCGAGAGGACCCCTGGATGGCCGCCCGACCCAACCCGATCGACATGGCGAAATACGTCTCGGCCCGTCGCGCGCTCGATTACGTGCAGGACGGGATGCGGATCGGGCTGGGCACCGGATCGACCGCCGCCTGGATGGTGCGCGCGCTGGGCGAGATGGTGCGCCAGGACGGGCTGAAGGTGACCGGCGTGCCGACCTCGTCGCGCACCGCCGAGCTGGCGCGGCAATGCGGCGTGCCGGTGGCGACGCTGGAAGACGCCAAATGGCTGGACCTGACCATCGACGGCGCGGACGAGTTCGACACCGACCTGAGCCTGGTCAAGGGCGGCGGCGGGGCGCTTCTGCAGGAAAAGATCGTGGCCACCGCGTCGGACATGATGGTGGTGATCACGGACGCCTCGAAGCAGGTCGATCACCTGGGCGCCTTCCCCCTGCCGGTCGAGGTGATCCCCTTCGGCTGGCAGACCACCAAGGCGCTGATCGAGGAGAGCCTGATCGGCATGGATGTGGCGGGGCGCTCGGTCACGCTGCGGCTCAACCGCGATGCGCCCTTCCGCACCGACGAGGGCAATCTGATCCTCGATCTGCACCTGCGCCGCATCGGCAACCCGCGCCAGCTGTCGCTGGTGCTCAACCAGATCCCCGGCGTGGTCGAGAACGGCCTGTTCCTCGACATCTGCGACGTGGTCGTGGTGGGCGCGTCCGACGGCACGGTCGAGGTGCGCGACATCAACACCGGCACCGTCACCCACGAGACGGTCGACATCCGCGAGGACGACAACCTGTTCGTGGATATCGCGGACTGACGAAACCCGCGCCGTCCTGCCGCGTTGCGCCCGGCGCCCCCGCGCCGCATCCGGCGACCGCGGCGGGAGCGAGAAGACCAAGCGGCCCGCGGGCCGGAAAGGACGATCCATGACATTCGACTACGACCTTTTCGTCATCGGCGGCGGCTCCGGCGGGGTGCGGGCGGCCCGGCTGACGGCGCAGGACGGGCACAAGGTCGCGCTGGCCGAGGAGAGCCGGATGGGCGGCACCTGCGTGATCCGCGGCTGCGTGCCCAAGAAGCTGATGGTCTTCGCCAGCGAGTTCACCCCCGATTTCCAGATGGCGCGCAATTTCGGCTGGGACGTGGAAAGCGGCGGCTTCCACTGGGAGCGGTTCCGCGACCACATGCACGCGGAGCTGTCGCGGCTGGAGGGGCTCTACGAGAAGAATGCGGAGGCCGCGGGGGTCGAGATCCTCAAGACCCGCGCCGTGCTGAAGGACGCGCATACGGTCGAGCTGGCCGACGGCAGCACGAAGACCGCCAAGCACATCCTGATCGCCGCGGGCGGCCACCCGGTCACGCCGCCGATCGAGAATGCCGAGCTGGGCATCGTCTCGGACGATATCTTCGACCTGGACAAGCTGCCCGAGAAGATGCTGATCGTGGGCGGCGGCTATATCGGCTGCGAATTCGCCGGGGTGATGAACGGGCTGGGCGTCGACGTCACGATGTTCATCCGCAAGGCGCAGATCCTGCGCGGCTTCGACGACGAGGCGCGCGGCCATGTCGCGGATTGCATGCAGGCCCGCGGCATCAAGATTCACACCGGCTGCGCCCCGACCGCCATGGAAGCGCGTGACGGCAAGATCTGGGTGAAGGGCTCGAACGGGCACGAGGACACGTTCGACTGCCTGCTCTGGGCGACGGGCCGCAAGCCCAACACGCGGGGCCTGGGGCTGGAGGAGATCGGGGTCGAGCTCAACCGGCAGGGGGCGATCGTGGTCGATGAATACGGCCAGAGCTCGGTGCCCTCGATCTTCGCCATCGGCGACGTGATCGGGAAGGCCGAACTGACGCCCGTCGCGATCCGCGAGGGCGTGGCCTTTCACCGCACGGTGTTCGGCGGCGAGAAGACGGCGATGGATTACGACCTGATCGCGACGGCCACCTTCACGCAGCCCGAGATGGGCACGGTGGGCCTGACCGAGGAGGAGGCCGAGGAGCAGGAACCGACGCTGGTCTACGCCACGGCCTTCCGCCCGATGCGCCAGGCCTTCGCCGGCGAGGACGAGCGGGTGCTGTTCAAGATGCTGGTCTCGAAGGAAACCAACAAGGTGCTGGGGGTCCACATCGTGGGGCCGGGCGCGGGCGAGATGATCCAATTCGTCGCAGTCGCCTTGAAGATGGGCGCGACAAAGGATGACTTCGACCGTACATGCGCTGTGCACCCGACAATGGCCGAGGAACTGGTCACGCTCAAGGAACCGGTCCGCGAGCTCGCTTGATATGCGGGTCGCGAGGGCCAATCTGGAATACCAACGCACACCGAAGATTTCGAAAGAGAGGGAATCCTGATGGCAGGATCTGGCGGCCCCTGGGGGGGCGGAGGAAGTTCAGGCGGCGATGACCGCGGCGGCGGCGACCGGCCGAACGGCGGGCGCCGGCCCCCGGAGCGTGGTGGACAAGGGGGCGGCAACATCCCCGAGATCGACCAGCTGATGAAGAAGGGGCAGGACCAGCTCCGCGTCCTGATGGGCGGTCGGGGCGGCGGCAATCGCGGCCCGGGCGGCGGCGGCGGCGGCAACGGGTTCGAGTTCAACCGCGTCACCGTGGGCATCGCAGCCCTCGTCGCGCTGGGCTTGTGGCTCTTCTCCTCGTTCTACACGGTGCGTCCGGACGAGCGCTCGGTCGAGCTGTTCTTCGGCGATTTCACCGGCGAGGTGGGCCAGCCCGGCCTGAACTTCGCGCCCTGGCCCGTCGTCACCGCCGAGGTGATCCCGGTCACCGCGGAACGCACGGTCGCAATCGGCGTCAATCGCGGCAGCCGCGACGAGCAGGGCCTGATGCTGACCGGCGACGAGAACGTGGTCGATATCGACTTCCAGGTCGTCTGGAACGTGGCCGACCCGGCCGCCTTCATCTTCAACATCCGCGACCCGGAATCGACGATCCGCGCCGTGGCCGAATCGGCGATGCGCGAGATCGTGGCCCAGTCGCAGCTGGCCCCGATCCTCAACCGTGACCGCGGGATCATCGCCGAGCGCCTGCGCGAGCTGATCCAGTCGACGCTCGACAGCTACGAATCCGGCGTGAGCATCCTGCGCGTGAACTTCGACCGCGCCGACCCGCCGCAGCAGGTGATCGACGCCTTCCGCGAGGTGCAGGCCGCCGAGCAGCAGCGCGACCGTCTGCAATCGGAAGCCGACGCCTATGCCAACCGCGTCCTCGCCGGCGCGCGTGGTGAGGCGGCCCAGCTTCTGGAGGAGGCCGAGGCCTACCGTGCCCAGGTCGTGAACGAAGCCGAGGGTGAGGCCAGCCGCTTCACCGCGGTTCTGGGCGAATATGCCAACGCGCCCGATGTCACGCGCAAGCGGCTCTATCTGGAGACGATGGAGCAGGTGCTGGGCGACGTCGACAAGATCATCGTCGACAGCGCCGTCACCGGCGGCGCCGGGGGCCAGGGTATCGTCCCGTATCTTCCGCTCAACGAACTGCGGGGCGGCCGCGCCACGCAGGGGGGAACCAACTGATGAAACGATCCGCTTTCCTTTTGCCCATCGTGGCCATCGTGCTGGTCGGCGTCTTCTCGTCCATCTTCGTGGTGGACGAGCGCCAGAAGGCGCTGGTGCTGCAGTTCGGCCGCGTCGTGTCGGTCAAGGAGGATCCGGGCCTCGCCTTCAAGCTGCCCCTGATTCAGGACGTCGCCTATTACGACGACCGCATCCTGTCGCGCGACATCGACCCGATCGAAGTCACGCCCGCCGATGACCGCCGCCTGGTGGTCGACGCCTTCGCGCGCTACCGCATCGCCGACGTGCTGCGCTTCCGCGAAGCCGTCAGCGGCGGCGGCATCATCGCCGCCGAGCAGCGTCTCGACGACATCCTGCGCTCGCAGATGCGCGAGGTGCTGGGTTCGGTCTCCTCCAACGAGATCCTGTCCGAGGACCGCGCCACCCTGATGCTGCGGATCGCGGCCGGCGCCCGGTCGCGGGCCGAGAACCTGGGCCTCGCGATCATCGACGTGCGCCTCAAGCGCACCGACCTGCCGCCGCAGAACCTCGACGCGACCTTCGCGCGGATGCGGGCCGAGCGTGAACGCGAGGCCGCCGACGAGATCGCCCGGGGCGAGGAAGCCGCGCAGCGGATCCGCGCCCAGGCCGACCGGACGGTGGTCGAGCTGACCTCGGAAGCGCAGCGCGAGGCGGAGATCACGCGAGGCGAGGCCGATGCCCGCCGCAACAACATCTTCGCCGAGGCCTTCAGCGCGGACCCGGAATTCTTCGAGTTCTACCGTTCGCTCACGGCCTATACGCGCGCGCTTCAGGGCAGCAACTCGACGATGGTGCTGTCGCCCGATTCGGAGTTCTTCGACTACCTGAAGTCCGATCGCGGCGGCCCCGCCCCCGAGCGGGTCCCGTCCGCAGGCGAGGCGCTGGGGAATGTGACCGAGGGCACCGCGCCCGACATCACGCCCGAGGCGATCACCGATGACGAGGCCGTCGAGGCCGAGACCGACGATCCCGCGGCGCCGGCAACGGACGACACTGTGGCCGTCGCGCCCGGCTCGGGCAACTGACGCCACCGGTCCACGGACCGGGCATCGGACAGGCGGGGCCGCCCTTTCGCCGGGGCGGCCCCGTCGCATTTCCGCCGCGGGGCGCGGCGGTCCCCGACCGCCCTTGGCGCGCCGGGGAATCGGGCCTAGCCTTACGCGCGGAACGGTCGTCACACCCATGTGAAGGCCGACGCGTTGATCTTCGACGGACTGATGCGGATATGCCACGCACACCGCCCGCCAAACGGGCGCGGCAGGTATCTCAGGAGGGAACGACTTGTTTACAGACACTCATCCGCAGCGGGCATCCGGTCTCACCGGGACGCTGACGGCGCTGGTGCTGGGCCTTGCGATGACGCTGGCCACGGCGCTGGGCGCCGCCGCCCAGCAGCGGCCCGACACCTTCGCCGACCTGGTCGACCAGGTCGCCGATTCGGTGGTCAACATCACCACCAACACCAGCGTGGCCACCGCCTCGGCCGGTCCGAACCGCGGCAATCCGCTGGAGGATTTCTTCGAGGAATTCCGCCGCCGCAACAGCCCCGACGGCGCCCCGCAGGAGCGTCCGCGCCGCCGCGGCTCGGCGCTGGGATCCGGCTTCGTGATCTCCGAGGACGGCTATATCGTCACCAACAACCACGTCATCGAGAATGCCGACGAGATCCTGATCGAGTTCTACTCGGGCGGGGAGCTTCCGGCCGAGGTCGTGGGCACCGATCCCAATACCGACATCGCCCTTCTGAAGGTCGAGCCCGAGGAGCCGCTGCCCTTCGTGCCCTTCGGCGATTCGGACGTGATGCGCACCGGCGACTGGGTCATGGCCATGGGCAACCCGCTGGGCCAGGGCTTCTCGGTCTCGGCGGGCATCGTCTCGGCGCGCGAGCGCGAGCTTTCCGGGGCCTATGACGATTACATCCAGACCGACGCTGCCATCAATCGCGGCAATTCGGGCGGTCCGCTGTTCAACATGGATGGCGAGGTGATCGGCGTGAACACCGCGATCCTGTCGCCCACCGGCGGCTCGATCGGCATCGGCTTCGCGATGTCCTCGAACGTGGTCACGCAGGTCGTGGGCCAGCTTCGCGAATACGGCGAGACCCGCCGCGGCTGGCTGGGCGTCCGCATCCAGGACGTCGATCCGGAACTGGCCGAGGCGCTGGGGCTCGAGACCGCCCGTGGCGCGCTGATCACCGACGTGCCGGAGGGACCCGCCAAGGAGGCGGGGATCGAGCCGCGCGACGTGATCCTGTCCTTCGACGGCATCGAGATCGAGGACACGCGCGAACTGGTCCGCACCGTCGGCAACGCCCCGGTGGGCGAGGCCGTCCGCGTGACCGTCTTCCGCGACGGCGAGACGCAGACCCTTCGGGTGACGCTGGGCCGCCGCGAGGATGCCGAGCGCGCCGTTCCCGCCTCGATGGATGGTGAAGGCGACGAGCCCTCCGAGCAGGAACTGCTGGGCATGACCGTCTCCACCCTGACCGACGAGCTGCGCGAGCAGCTGGGTCTGGACGCGGACGCTTCGGGCCTGGTGGTGTCGGATATCGACCCCGACAGCTCGGCCTACGAGAAGGGCCTGCGGGCGGGCGATCTGATCGAGGAGGCGGGCCAGGTCCGCGTCTCGACGATCACCGAGCTCACCGAGCGGGTGGAGGAAGCCCGGGAAGCCGGGCAGAAATCCTTCCTGCTGCTGATCCGACGCGCGGGCGATGCGCGTTTCGTCGCCCTGTCGCTGGAGGATGCGGAAACCGAGTGATCGGGCAAACCGATCCGGGACCTCGGGGCGCCTTCGGGCGCCCCTTTTTCGTGGCGGCGGTGTCAGATAATCCGGCGCGCCAGATCGGTCGGGTCCGCGCCCTCGACCCGCCAGAACTCCGCCGCCCCCGCGGGCAGCTCCGCGAGGACGCGGTCCAGCGCGGCCTGGTCCACGGATCGGCGCAGGGCCCGCGCCGTGGCCGCGATCGCATTGTCGGGCGTCAGGTTGTGATGCCGCCGCAGGGCCTGCGCTTCGCGGGTGAGCGCGGCGCGGTCAGGGAAGGGCGGCGGCGGATCTTCGGGGACCCAGCCGGCCACGAAGATCGCGCGCGGCACCGCCGGCAGGACCGTGGCGAAGGCCAGCCCCTGCGCGGCCGTGAGCCGCCGGCGGAAGGCGCGGAAGACGCCGTCGATGGCGGTATAGGCCATGTTGTCCGAGACGAGCCCCATGCCGTCCTTCGCGTCGTCGAGAAAGGCCGCGAATTCGCGGCTGGCATGGCGATAGGTCCATGGCATCGGCATAGCCCGGAGCTTCGCGCCGCGGGGCCTTTCTGTCCAGACGCCCGCCCCGTCGGCTCAGCCCGTGAGGCGGGACCAGCCCAGGATCGCGCCGATCAGGATCGGCTGGTGCAGCAGGTACACCGTCAGCGCGTGCCGCCCCGGCCAGGCCAGCGCCGCGGCCAGCCGGCCGGGCGCCGCGGGTCCCCAGCGGAGCAGCGCCGCGCCGCCGGCCTGCCCGAAGGCCAGTCCCAAAAGGAACGGCCCGAACCAGGGCACCATGGGTTCGTAATCGATCATCGGCGGCCGTGCGGTGCCCAGCCCCGACCAGAGCCACCACAGGCCGTCGAAGGCCGGGTCGCGCAGCGCCGGGAGCGCGAAGAGCACCGCCAGTCCCGCCGCCGCCGTCGCCCAGGCCGGCGCGCGCAGGAAGGCGAGGCCCAGAAGGCTCGACAGCGCGATGGAATGCAGGATGCCGAAGCGCACCCAGGCCCCCGGCACCGCGATCCGCGTCGCGACGCTGACCGCCAGTGCCGCGAGAACGAGCATCCCCAGCCGCCTGAGATAGCCGCGGGCGCGGAAGCCCCGGCCATGCGCCAGCCAGAGCGATAGCCCCGCGAGGAAGATGAAGCTGCCGGCGATGCTGGCGGCCCAGGCCTGAAACGGCGCGCCGTAGCGCATCCAGTCCGGGGCGAGGCCGTAGAGCCGCAAATCGTAGAGGAAGTGGAACGCCACCATATGCGCCAGCGCGAAACCCCGCAGCCAGTCGACCGCGATGAGCCGTGCGCCGCTTGCCGCCGGAACGAAACTCACACCCCGTCGCGCCCCAGCGCCACCAGCCCCAGCGATTTGGCCGCCTCCAGCGACAGCGTGCCGCTGTCGAGCCCGCGCGGCGTCTGATAGGCGCGCACCGCCCGCCGCGTGGCCGCGTCGTAGACGCCGGTGATCGCGCCGCCATAGAGCGCGCGCGCGGCCAGGGCGCGCTGCACCTGGGCGATGAAATCCGCCGATCCGGCCCGCAGGGCGCAGGGCGTCTCGAACCAGTTCTCGCCGCGGGCGCGGAGGATGCGGGTCGAGGTCTGGGTGACGAAGCGCGCGGGCGCGACGACCCGGCCCGCGGCGTCGCGCCGCTCGGGGGCTTCCTGCACCTGCTCGGTCACCGTCTCGATCACCGCGGGCGTCAGGCCGCGCGCATAGCAGGCGCCGGGCCGCGCGTCGGGCGGGCCCAGGCCGCGCGCCACCGGCACGGGCGGCGCGGGCGCGCAGGCGGCGGCCAGCAGCAGGACGAGGGGGAGGGGTCTGATCATGCGCCTCGGGTGGTCAGGCGGCGGTCTTTCGTGCCGCCGCTTCCATCGCCGGGACCCTAGCCCATCACCGCCTGCGGCCCAATGGCACAGGGCCCGGCGGCCCCGATCGGTCCCGATCCGCCGGGGGAATGTTGCGCCTGCGCCACCGCGCCGCTAGGTCAGGGCCGACCGAGCAAGAGGAGCCGAAATGGCGAAGATCACCTATATCGAACATGGCGGGAAAGAGCATGTCGTCGACGTGTCGAACGGCATGACCGTGATGGAGGGCGCGCGCGACAATGGCATCCCCGGCATCGAGGCCGATTGCGGTGGCGCCTGCGCTTGTTCGACCTGCCATGTCTACGTGGCCGAGGGCTGGGTCGAGAAGCTGCCCGCCAAGGACGCGATGGAGGAGGACATGCTCGATTTCGCCTACGAGCCCGATCCCGTCCGGTCGCGCCTGACCTGCCAGCTGAAGGTGACCGACGATCTGGACGGGCTCGTCGTGCAGATGCCGGAGAAGCAGATCTGATGCGCCGGGCGGCCGCCGCTGCCGCCCTCTGTGCCACCCTGACCGTCTTCGCGGCGGCCCCGGCCGCCGCCTGCCTGCCCGCGGCGATGGATGCCGCCTTGCCGGGCAGCCACACGCTCGACGCGACCGGGGCCAGCGCCGCCTGGTACGAGGACCCGACCGCGATCCTGGGCCACGGCATCATGGGCGAGGTCGCGGATGCCGCGACGCTGGCCGCCATCCTCTATCCCGACACCGTGCCCTGCGCCGTCCGCCGCCTCGCGGCCGGACCGGGCCACGTGTTCGAGGATATCGCGCCGCGGCTCCACGATCTCGACGGCGACCATCGGCCCGAGGTGATCGCCGTCCGATCCTCGCTGACCGAGGGCGCGCAGCTCGCAATCTACGCCGCGCGGGGCGACGGGCTGGCGCTGATCGCGGCCACGCCGCCGATCGGGCGCCGCCACCGCTGGCTGGCCCCCGCCGCCATCGCCGATCTGGACGGCGACGGCGCGGTCGAGATCGCCTATGTCGACCGCCCGCATCTGGCCCGCGTGCTGCGCATCTGGCGCTTCGCGGACGGCGCGCTGACCGAGCTGGCCCGCTTCGACGGCGTCACCAATCACCGCATCGGCGAGCCGGTGATCCGCGGCGGTCTTCTGGATTGCGGCACGGGGCCCGAGATCGTGCTGGCCTCGGCCGACTGGACGCGGACCCTCGCGCTGCGCTTCGACGGGCGGGCCATTGCCCCCCGCGACATCGGGCCCTGGCGGGACGGGGCGGCGCTGCGATGCGGTGGCTGATCCTCGCCGCGCTCGCAGGCCTCGCCGCGCCCGCCGCGGCGCAGGAGCCGATGAGCCCCGCGGCCTTCCTCGACGCGCTGGAGGGCCGCACCGCCACCTTCGTGATGCGCGACGGGGGCGACTTGGTGGGGATCGAGCGGTTCCTCGATCGCGCGCGCACCGTCTGGGCCCATGCCGACGGCAGCTGCGCCTATGGCACGATTATGCTGCGCGGGCCGCAGGTCTGTTTCACCTATGATGACGACCCGGGGGTCAGCCATTGCTGGCTGCCCTTTCGCGACGGGGAGACTCATGTCCGTTCGCTGAGCTCGGGCGAGGTGCAGCGGATCTCGCGGATCGACGACAGCTATGTCGGCTGCGACGGCGAGCCCCTGTCCTGAGCGACGGATGGTGCCGCGTCGGGTTCGGGCCGTGTCCGCTCAGAGCGCGCGCCAGCCGATATCGCGGCGGCAGAACCCCTCCGGCCAGTCGATCGCCTCGACCAGATCGTAGGCCGCGTCCCGCGCCTCCCGCAGCGAGCCGCCGCGCGCGCACAGGCCCAGCACGCGGCCGCCCGCGGCGACGTAGCGGCCCGCCTCGCGCGCCGTGCCGGCATGGAAGGCCATGCGGCGGCTGTCCTGCGGCAGCGCGTCGAGCCCGCCGATGACCGCGCCCTTGGCATAGGCGCCGGGATAGCCACGGGCGGCCATCACCACGCACATCGCGTGATCGTCGGCCCAGTTGACGCGCGCCTCCGCCAGCCGGCCCTCGGCACAGGCCTGCATCAGGTCCAGCGCCTGCCCGCCCAGCCGCATCATCAGGCATTGGCATTCCGGGTCGCCGAAGCGGGTGTTGTATTCTACGAGGCTGGGCGCGCCGTCCGCGATCATCAGCCCCACGAAGAGCACGCCGCGGAACGGCGTCCCGCGGCGAACCATCTCGGCCATGGTGGGGCGCACGATCTGCTCCAGGGCGCGGGCCTCGACCTCGGGGGTCATCACCGGGGCGGGCGAATAGGCGCCCATGCCGCCGGTATTCGGGCCGGTGTCGCCCTCGCCCACGCGCTTGTGGTCCTGCGCGGTGCCGATGGGCAGGACGGTCTCGCCGTCGACGAGGCAGAAGAAGCTCGCCTCCTCGCCGGGCAGGAACTCCTCGATCACGACCTCGGCCCGGCCATGGGCGCCGTCGAAGATATCCGCGAGCGCCGCCTCGGCCGCCGCGCGGGTCTCGGCCACGGTCACGCCCTTGCCGGCGGCCAGCCCGTCGGCCTTCACGACCACGGGCAGCGGGTGGCGGGCGACATGGGCGCGCGCGGCGTCCAGCGCGTCGAAACGGGCGTAGCGCGCGGTGGGCGCGCCGACGGCCGCGCAGATCTCCTTGGTGAAGGCCTTCGAGCCCTCGAGCCGCGCCGCCGCGGCCGAGGGGCCGAGCACGGCGAGCCCCGCCTCCGCCAGTACGTCGGCCACGCCCGCCACCAGCGGCGCCTCGGGGCCGATGATGACGAGGTCGATGCTCTCCTCGCAGGCCCATTCGGCCAGCGCCCCGCCGTCGAGGATGTCGAGCGCCGCGCATTCCGCGATCTCGGCGATGCCGGCATTCCCGGGCGCCACCACCAGCCGGTCGCATTTGGGGTTCTGCAGCACCGCCCAGGCCAGCGCGTGCTCCCGCCCGCCGGAGCCGAGGATCAGGATGTTCATGGTGCCCCCACATTTCTGCCGCACGGGCCGTCTAGGATGCGCCCGACAACCACGCAAGCGGAGCGCACCATGCCGCTGACCGACCCGGCCCTCTGGGCCCGCATCGAGGCCTATCCCCTGCCGGATGACAGCGCTGGCCGGTCCTTCAAAGACCAGCTTCGCGCCGAGCACGGCATCTCGGGCCTGACGGCGGAGCGCGCGATCATGGATTACCGCCGGTTTCTCTATCTCTGCGCGCTGGACCAGGGGCGCTGCGTGCCCACGCAGGCGGTGGATGCCGTGTGGCATCTGCACCTGAGCCATACGCGCGATTATTGGCAGGGCCTCGTGCCCCTCGCCCTGAAGGGCCGCGCCATCCATCACGAACCGGGCGCGCCCGACGGCCACCGCGCCGATTTCGCCGCCACGCGCGCGCGCTACGAGGCCGAGTTCGGGGCGCCGCCGCCCAAGGGCATGTGGAAGCGCCGCAGCCTCATCGGCGAGATCGTCCCGCTGGTCTTCGTGGCCCTGTTCGTCTCCGCCTGGATGTCCATCGTGCTTCTGGGCGACGCGCCTCGCGAGTTGATCGTGGTGAGCTTCGCGATCGGGGTCATGGCGCTGGCCGCGGTGTCCCGTCCGATCCTTGACCGCGCCGGGTTCGAAGTCGGTTACGAGTTCGATATCTGGGCGGATAGCGAGGGCGGCGATTGCGGCGATTGCGGCGGCGGCTGCGGCGACTGAGGCGGGAACCTCCGGCGCGCCTCCCGGTTGGGAGGCGGCGAAGGAGACCGAGATGAAATACTACGTCAAGACCGAGGCCAACGACCGCGGCGACCATGTCGTCCACCGCGAGGATTGCCAATTCCTGCCCAACGAGGACGGCCGCAAGGCGCTGGGCGACGCGGCGAAATGCGAGACCGCCATCGGCCGCGCCAAGGACGAGTTCGACAGCGTGAAGGGCTGCCAGACCTGCTGTCCCGACTGCGCCTGAGCGACGCGGCGCCGGGGCGGGCGGTGCGAGGCGGCCCCCGCATCTGGCCCCCGCATCCGCCGCACGCTAGACGGGGCGCATGGACGACCTGATCGACGATGCGAGCCCGCGCGGGCGCAACGAGGGCGAGTACACCGTCTCCGAGATCTCGGGCGCGGTGAAGCGCGCGCTGGAGGACGCCTTCGGGCGGATCCGCGTGAAGGGCGAGATCGGGCGCATCTTCCGGGCCCGCTCGGGGCATCTCTATTACGACATCAAGGACGACCGGAACGTGCTGGCCTGCACCACCTGGAAGGGGCAGGTCGCGCAGCTCTCGGTCGCGCCCGAGGAGGGGATGGAAGTCGTCGTCACCGGGCGCCTGTCGGCCTTCGGGGCGCAGTCGAAATACAACCTCAATGTCGACGCGATGGAGGTGGCGGGCGCGGGCGCGCTGATGGCCATGCTGGAGAAGCGCCGCGCGGCGCTGGCCGCCGAGGGGCTGTTCGAGGCCGCGCGCAAGCGCAAGCTTCCCTTCCTGCCGGAGGTGATCGGCGTGGTGACCAGCCCGCAGGGCGCGGTGATCCGCGACATACTGCACCGGCTGGCCGACCGCTTCCCACGCCACGTTCTGGTCTGGCCGGTCGCCGTGCAGGGCCGCGCCTGCGCGCCCGAGGTCGCCAACGCAATCCGCGGCTTCAACGCGCTGGCGCCCGGTGGTCAGATCCCGCGGCCCGACCTGCTGATCGTGGCGCGCGGCGGCGGCTCGATCGAGGATCTGTGGGGCTTCAACGAGGAAATCGTCGTTCGCGCCGCCGCCGATAGCGACATCCCGCTGATCTCGGCCGTGGGCCACGAGACGGACACGACGCTGATCGACCATGCCGCCGACCGGCGCGCGCCCACGCCCACCGCGGCGGCCGAGATGGCGGTGCCGGTGCGGCTGGACCTGCTGGCGCATGTCGCGCAGCTGGGCGCGCGCCAGACCCGCGCGGCGCGCGCCCAGGTCGCGGCGCGGCGGCAGCGGCTGGCCGACCTGTCGCGCGGGCTGCCGCGGCCCGATGCGCTGCTGGCGGGGCCGCGCCAGCGTCTGGATAGCTTGTCGGGCCGCCTGCCGGCGGCGCTGCGCGCCCGGGCGGGCGGGGCGCGGGTCGCCTTCTCGCGGCTGGACGGGCGGATCACGCCGCGCCTTCTGTCGGCGCGCATCGCGGGCGAGCGGCGGCGGTTGGACCAGCTCTCGGGCCGGCTCGACGCGGCGCTGCCGCGCCGGATAGCGCGCGCGCGCGAGCGGCTGGACCCGCTGGCGGCGCGGCTGCGACCCGCCGCGCTGGGCCGCCGGGCCGCGCAGGATCGCGACCGGCTGTCGGCGCTTCTCGGCCGGCTCGCCCGCGCCGCGCGCGGCGCCCAGGCGGATCGGACCGCACGGCTGGCCGCGCTGGAGCGGCTGCGCCAGTCGCTGGGCTACGAGCGCACGCTGGAGCGCGGCTTCGCGGTCATCCGCGCGGGCGACGCGATCCTGTCGGAGGCCGAGGCCGCGCGCGCCGCGGGCCGGATCGAGATCCAGTTCCGCGACGGACGCGTCGCCGCCGTCACCGATGGCAGCCCCGCCCCGAAGGTCCGTGCGAAGCCCAAGCCGCCGCCCAAGGACCAGGGCAGCCTGTTCTGACCCTCAGACGCCCAGATCGGGCAGCGGGCAATCCAGCGGATCGCGGCTGACATCGCGCGTCACCAGGTCCTCGGCCGGGTCGGCGCCGACGCTGCGGGCGTGGAAGGCGCCGTCGGGCATCTGCAAGAACTGCCAGCATTGCGGCACGGCTTCGCTTTCGTAGACGAAGCAGATCTGGCCCGCCGCGTTCTCGAACCAGATGCCGCGCTGGCACTGGCCGCTCTCGAAGGCCCAGATCACGCGGCTGTCCTCGAAATACTGCTCGGCCCCGAAGGCCTGGCCGAAGCGGTCGAAATAGAGCGTCCGGCCGGTCACCATCTCGGCGAATTCCGCGGCCGAGACGGCGCGCTCGGCGAGGGCGGGGGTCGCGGTGGCGAGGATCAGCAAGGCAGTCAGGCGCATGTGGGGTCTCCTTCGTCGCCAGCGTCGCGCGCCGGGGCGGCGGCGTCCAGCCCCCCGGGGCGCGCGCCGCGGCGGTTGGAGGCCGGATGTGCTATGGTTCCTCCGAACCCACGGGAGCTTGCGATGCTGGCCTTCGACGCCGAGACGGCCCGACAGCTGGAGATCGGCTACATGGGCGCGGACGTGGTGCGCCGCCGCCGCGCCTCCTTCGACGCGCTGGATCCGCGGCCGGGCGAGACGCTCGTGGATATCGGCTGCGGCAACGGGCTGCTCACCGCCGAGCTGGCCCGGGCGGTGGGGCCGGCGGGGCAGGTGATCGGCCTCGATCCCAGCGCGGACATGCGCGCGGTCGCCGTCGCGCGCTGCCGCGACGTGCCGGCGGCCGTGCTGCGCCACGGGCTGGCCGACGCGATCCCGCTGGAGGACGGCGCCGCCGACGGGGCGGTCGCGATGCAGGTCTTCGAATACCTGCCCGACCTGGCCCCGGCGCTGGCCGAGGCGTTCCGCGCGCTGCGGCCCGGCGGGCGGCTCGTGGTGTCGGACATCCATTTCGACAGCCTGATCTGGGCCACCGACGCGCCCGGGCGCATGGCCCGGATGCTGCGCGCCTGGGACGCGCATCTGGCGCTACGCGACGCGCCCGCGCGGCTGCCCGGCGAAATGGCGCGGGCCGGCTTCGTGCCGCGCGACGTGACGCCGGTGACGATCTGCGACCCCGTCCTGCGGCCCGACGGTCTGGCGCAGATCATGATCCGGCTGATCGTGCCCTTCGCCGTCAACGAGGGCCTGGTCGAGGAAGCGGAGGCGCGCGCCTGGGCCGCCGAGCAGGAGGCGCTGGCCCGCGCGGGGCGGTTCTTCTTCTCGCTGACGCAATTCGTCACACGCGCCACCAAGCCGGGCTGAGCGCGCCCCGCCCGGCTTGCGATCGCCCGCGGGCTATCCCACTGTCCGCGAACGGGCCGTCACAAGTCGCGCATGGGCCATCGCCGCCCGCCGGGCGCGGCTAGGGCAGGTCCGACGGAGGGACGATCATGCTGGATTACGGCAAGGACGGGCCGAAGGGCATCTGGAAATCCGGCCGCGGCAAGGGCCGGACCACGCCCAAGGGCCGGCAATATGACGACGCGGCCCTGGCCGAGGTGCAGCGCCTGCTGGGCGACCGGCCGCGCCGCCGCGACCTGCTGATCGAGCATCTGCACCTGATCCAAGATGCGCATGGCTACCTCTCGGCCCCGCATCTGCGCGCGCTGGCCGAGGAGATGCGCCTGTCGATGGCCGAGATCTGGGAGGTGGCGACCTTCTATGCGCATTTCGACCCCCGCCGCGAGGACGAGGCGCCGCCGCCCGCGCTGACGATCCGGGTCTGCGACTCGCTGTCCTGCGAACTGTCGGGGTCGGAGGCGCTGATCGACGCGCTGGAGGCCGGGCACGACCCGGCGCGCGTCCGCGTTCTGCGCGCGCCCTGCATGGGCCGCTGCGACACCGCGCCCACGCTGGAGATCGGGCATCGCCACGTCGACCGTGCCACGCCCGAGGCGGTGGCCGCCACGATCGAAGCGGGCGATTTCCACGCCGAGATTCCGGCCTACGAAACCCTCGAAGCCTATCGCGCCGGCGGCGGCTACGCCCGGCTGGCCGAGCTGCGCGCGGGCGGCGACTGGGAAGCGGTGCAGGAGGCGGTCGCGGCGAGCGGTCTGCGGGGGCTGGGCGGCGCGGGCTTCCCGTCGGGAAAGAAGTGGGGCTTCGTGCGCGCCAATCCGGGCCCGCGGCTGATGGCCGTCAATGGCGACGAGGGCGAGCCGGGCACCTTCAAGGACCGCCATTACCTCGAACGGGTGCCGCACCTGTTCCTCGAAGGCACGCTGATCGCCGCCTGGGCGGTCGAGGCGGAGCGGGTCTACATCTACATGCGCGACGAGTATCCGGCGGTTCTGGAGATCCTCGCCACCGAGATCGCCGCGCTGGAGGCGGCGGGGATCGCCGCGCCCGGCTTCCTGGAGCTGCGCCGCGGCGCGGGCGCCTATATCTGCGGCGAAGAGAGCGCGATGATCGAGTCGATCGAGGGCAAGCGCGGTCTGCCGCGCCACCGCCCGCCCTATGTCGCGCAGGTCGGGCTCTGGGGGCGGCCGACGCTGGTCCACAATGTCGAGACGCTGCATTGGGTCGCGCGGGTCGTGCGCGAGGGCCCCGAGGTGCTGTCGGCGCATGAGCGCAACGGGCGCACCGGCCTGCGCAGCTATTCGGTCTCGGGCCGGGTGGCGGCGCCGGGGATCTACCTTTTGCACTGTGGCTCGACCATCACCGACATCATCGCGGCGGCCGGCGGCATGGCCGAGGGGCATGCCTTCAAGGCCTACCAGCCGGGCGGGCCGTCCTCGGGGCTGCTGCCCGCGTCGCTCGACGACGTCCCGCTCGATTTCGGCACGCTGCAGCCGCATGGCAGCTTCATCGGCTCGGCCGCGGTGGTGGTCCTGTCGGATCGCGACAGCGCGCGGGACGCGGCGCTCAACATGCTGCGCTTCTTCGAGAGCGAGAGCTGCGGGCAGTGCACGCCCTGCCGGGTCGGCTGCGAGAAGGCGGTCAAGCTGATGCAGGCGCCCGCCTGGGATACCGGGCTGCTGGAGGAGGTGAGCCAGGCCATGGTCGACGCCTCGATCTGCGGGCTGGGCCAGGCCGCGCCGAACCCGATCCGGCTGGTGATGAAGCATTTCCCCGAGGAGATCGGCGGCGGCTAGCGCGACGGCGCCCCCGTCAGTTCCGGAAGACCCGGCAGGGACAGCCGGCATTCGCCACGCGGCGGCAGATCTCGGCCGCGGCGAGCTGCGTCCCCGCGCCCAGGCGCACGGCGACGATGTCGGGCCGCCCCGGGCCGCGCCCGGCGACCGGGACCAGCTCAACGCGCCGCTCGGGGACGATGCTGCGGCAGGAGCGGCGCAGGCGGTCATGGGCGGCGCGGGCCGCGCCGTCCGAGCGGCCCCAGGCCACCTGCACGCCCCAGGGCGAGATGCGGGGCGGCGGCGGGGTCATCGGCGTGACCCGGCGGTTGGCGGCCATGGCGCGGCAGGCGGGCTGGAATTCCGCCCGGCCGTTCAGCGCGAAATCGGGCGTCTGGGGCGGGGCGTCGCGCCAATCCTCGGCGCGGTGGCCGGTGATGATGGCGACGTAGTCGATGGTCTCGCGCGCCAGCCCGCCGGTGCCGCGGATGAAGCCCTCCACCCGCCGCTCGCCGCCATTGTAGCCGATGGCGGCGAGCCCGACATTGCCGTAGCGGCGCGTCATCTCGCCCAGGTAGTCGGCGGATTTCTCGATCGCCTCGGCCGGGTTGAACGGGTTTTCGAGCCCCCGCAGCCGCGCGGTCGAGGCGATGAACTGCGCGATCCCCATGGCGCGCTTGGGGCTGACGGCGCGCGGATCGAAGCGGCTTTCCTGCCAGAGCAGCCGCGCGAGGAAGGCGGGCGGCAGGCGGTTGCGCTTGGCCTCGGCCTCGATTTGGCGGCAGAGATCGGCGGCGAAGCGGTCGGCGCGGATGCAGTGGCGCGGGCCGTCGCGCCCCTCGGAGCAATGGATCGCCGGGGGCGGGTCGGCGCGCAGCGGCGCGGCCAGCAGGATCAGGATCAGCACGAGGCGCAGCATCCCCCTAGGGTCGGCCCCGCGGCGCACGAGTCAACCGCCCTTTATTCGGGCCCCGCGACGCAATAGGTGGAGGGCCCAGAGAGGTGGCCCATGTCGTTCTTCCGCAAGCTCAAGGATCGTCTGACCCGTTCGTCCTCGAAACTGGAGGACGGGCTGGACGCCATCGTGGAGGAGGGCGCCGAGGCGGAGGCCCCGCCCGCGCCGGAGCCCGCGCCCCAGCCCGCCCCCGCGACTGCGCGCGCACCGGAGGCCCCGGCCACGCCCGTGCCCCGCGTCCCGCCGCTCGACAGCCCGGCCGCGCCCGTGCCGCCCGCCCGGCCCGAGACCGCGCCGGAGCCCGAACGCGCCGCGCCCGCCCCGGCGGCCCCCGCCGCGCCCGAACCTGAACCCGAACCCGAGACCCGGACCGAGACGCCCGGCCTGCTCGGCCGTCTGCTGGGCCGCGCGGTCCCCGCCGCCGCACCGCGCCGCGTGCTCGACGACGAGATGCTTGAGCAGCTCGAGGAGCTGCTGATCGCCTCGGATATGGGGGTCGACACCGCGCTGCGCGTCACCGCGAACCTGGCCGAGGGCCGGATGGGCCGCCGCCTCTCGGTGCCCGAGATCAAGGGCCTGCTCGCCGCCGAGATCGCGCGCATCATGGAGCCGGTGGCCCGCCCCATGCCGCTGATGCCCAAGCGCCCGCAGGTGGTGCTGGTCGTGGGCGTCAACGGCTCGGGCAAGACCACGACGATCGGCAAGCTCGCCAGCCAGTTCAAGGCGGCGGGCAAGACCGTGGTGATCGCCGCCGGCGACACGTTCCGCGCCGCCGCCGTGGAGCAATTGCAGGTCTGGGGCGACCGCGCGGGCGTGCCGGTGATGACCGCCCCCGAGGGCTCGGACCCCGCGAGCCTCGCCTTCGACGCGATGGGCCGGGCCGAGGCCGAGGGGGCGGACCTTCTGATGATCGACACCGCCGGGCGGCTGCAGAACCGCGCCGATCTGATGGAGGAGCTGTCGAAGATCGTCCGGGTGATCCGCAAGAAGGACCCCTCCGCGCCGCACAACACGCTCTTGGTGCTGGACGCCACCACCGGACAGAACGCGCTGAGCCAGGTCGAGATCTTCCAGAAGCTCGCCGACGTCTCGGGGCTGGTGATGACCAAGCTCGACGGCACGGCGCGGGGCGGGGTGCTGGTGGCGCTGGCCGACCGCTTCGGCCTGCCCATCCACGCCATCGGGGTGGGCGAGCAGATCGACGACCTCGCCGCCTTCGACCCCGAGGAATTCGCCGCCGCGCTGGTGGGCCTCGACACGTGACCCCCGACAGCGGCGCCGACGGCATCCATCTCAGCCAGGTCCCGCCCAGCGACGCGGCCCGCGACGCGCTCCTGCGCGCCGCCGCCCATCCCGGCAAGGACGCCGCGCCCGACGGGTTCCGCGGCGTGGCCGCGCTCTGGGCGCGGGACCGGGACATGCTGGTCGGGCAGGGCGTGGTGCTGGAGCTGAAGCGCAACGCGCCCGCCCGAGAGACGCTGGTCCCCGTCGGCTGGGATCCGTCCCATCCCGTCGGGCTGGTCGAGCTGCTCTGCGTGAGGCCGGAATATCGCTGGATCGGTCTGGAGGAGCGGATCCTGCGCGGGTTGGGCCACCTGTTTCACGCCCGCGTGCCCGCCCGCGACGCGTTGATCTACGTGGGCGAAGCCCATGCGCCGGTGATGCTGTCGACGCTGCTGGCGCTGTCGCCCAGGACGCTGGACCCGCTGCTGCGCTAGGTGGGCTCGTCCTCGCCGTCGTGCCAGCCCATCCGCCGCTCGATCGCGCGGATGATGACCAGCACCGCGACGACGATCAGCGTCGCCATCGCCGCCAGCGGCACCTGCCCCGCGCCGCAGCCCAGCCCGACCGCGCCGGCCAGCCACATCGACGCGCCGGTGGTCACGTGCCGCACCCGACCGCGCGCGGTGAAGATGATCCCCGCCGCCAGGAAGGCCACGCCCTGCGTCACCGCCTCGATCAGGCGCAGCGGGTCCACGCGCTTCTCGACATCGGAGCCGAATCCCACCTCGCCCAGTTGCTGGCCCACGACGATGAAAAGGCAGGCCGCCATCGCGACCAGCATATGGGTGCGCAGACCGGCGGGCTTGCGCTTGCGTTCGCGCTCGAAACCGATGATGCCGCCCAGGAACAGGGCCGCGGAAAGCCGCGTGCCCGCCACGAGGGGCGAGACCACGGTGAAGGAGCCGTTCAGCTCGTCCCAGATGATCTGCAACATGGGGCTCTCCCTGCCGCTTCACCGTTCGAAATGTCCCGCGCCGCGCGCGGTCCCGGTTCCGCCATGCTGACCGAATGGGTGCTGTCCGTCGAGGGCACCGCCGCGGGCACACGCGCGGCGATGATCCTCGCGCTGTCGGCGGCGCTGCTGCACGCGCTGTTCGGCGCGATGCAGAAGGGCCGCTTCGACCCCTGGACCTCGCGCACCGCGATCGACGCGGCGCTGGTCGTGATCTCGGCCCCGGTGGCGCTCTTCGTCGTGCCCTGGCCGCCGCTGGAGCTGTGGTGGGTGCTGGCGGGGATGGTGGCGATCCATTTCGCCTACAAGGTGCTGATGGCGCTGACCTACGACCGGGGGGCCTATACGGTGGTCTACCCGGTGGTGCGCGGCACCGCGCCGCTCTTCACCGTGCTGGGCGCGATGGCCATCTTCGGCGAGACCTTCTCGTCCGTGCAATGGGTCGGCGTGGGGCTGCTGCTCGCAGGGCTCTTCGGGCTGTCGGCCTATAACATGGCCAAGGTGACGCTGAACCGCGCGACGCTGGTGCCGGCGCTGGGCCTCGCGGTGGCGACCGGGCTGATGGTGGCCGTCTACACGACCTGGGACGCCTACGGTATCCGCGCCACCCCCGATCCCTTCACCTTCCTCGCCTGGTTCTTCTTTTTGACGGGGTTCGACTTTCCGCTGATCGCGCTGGCGCGGGGCAAATGGCGCCGCCCGTCGCCCGCGCTCCTGCGGCTGGCGGTGATCGGCGCCTTCGTGGCCTTCGGCTCCTTCGGCTGCGTGATGCTGGCCACGCGGCTCGACAGCGTGGGCGAGGCGGCGATCCTGCGCGAGACCTCGACCGTCTTCGCCGCGGTGATCGGCTGGGTCTGGCTGAAGGAGCCGGTGGGCCCGCGCCGCCTGGCGCTGATGAGCCTGATCGCGCTGGGCGCGGCGGTGGTGGAGTTCGGCTGAGCGGCGCGACGGAGTCCGCCGACCGCGCCTTTCGGACTCGTCGGAGGTGTTTCGGGCGAAGACACGACCGGGCAGGG
This sequence comes from Jannaschia sp. GRR-S6-38, assembly GCF_029853695.1. NCBI lineage: Bacteria > Pseudomonadati > Pseudomonadota > Alphaproteobacteria > Rhodobacterales > Roseobacteraceae > Jannaschia > Jannaschia ovalis. The sequence continues at coordinate 1,056,482 of NZ_CP122537.1, read as the reverse complement.
CTGGCCCCGCGGCGCGCGACGTCCTATCTGAGGCGGACTGGCAGGAGGAGCCGATGGCCGAACGCAGCATTCCCGGATGGCTGAAGACCACGCTCGAGCTGGGCCCGGTGGCTCTGTTCTTCCTCGCCTATCTCTGGCTCAAGGACGGGCGCTACGCCGTCTTCGGCACCGAATATGGCGGCTTCATCATCGTCACGGCGCTGTTCGTGCCGCTGATCCTGGCCTCGACCGCGACGCTTTGGGCGCTGACGGGCAAGCTGAGCGTGATGCAGGTGATGACCGCGGTGCTGGTCACGGTGTTCGGCGGGCTGTCGGTCTGGCTCAACGACGAGCGCTTCTTCAAGATGAAGCCCACGCTGATCTACGCGCTCTTCGCGGGCGTGATGTTCGTGGGGCTGTGGCGGGGCCGCAGCCTCTTGTCGATGGTGCTGTCCGAAGCGCTGCCGCTCGATGACGCGGGCTGGCTGATCCTGACGCGCCGCATGGCCTGGTTCTTCGTCGCGCTCGCCGTGGCGAACGAGGGCATCTGGCGGCTGATGTCCACCGACGCCTGGGTCAATTTCAAAACCTTCGGCCTGCCGGTGGCGATGATCGGCTTCTTCATCGCCCAAGCCGGGCTATTCAAGGAACACGAGCGCAAGGATGAGGCCTGAGCCTCACTCCTCGGGCGCGTCGGGCTTCTTCATCCGCTTGGTGCTGGCCGGCTTCTTCGGCTTGGCGATGCCGCGGCCGCGCTGGCCGCCCTTGCGCAGGCTGATCGCGCTGTCCTGGCGCAGCCGCGTCGTGCGCTCGGCCTTCGTCTCTTTCTCGGGCTGCGCCGGGCGCGCGCCGCCGCCGGGCTTGCCGCCCGAGCCCGGGCCGCCGCGGGTCGGGCGGCTGCCATCCTTGCGGAAGGCCGCGCGTTCCGGGCGGTCGGTGCCGGGCGCGTCGCGGCGGGGGCCTCGGTCGGGCCGGTCGCCCGCCTTGCGGAACGGCTTGCCCCCGGGCTTGCCGCCGCGGCCGCGCTCAGGGCGCTCGCCGTCGCGGCCCAGCGCGGGGCCATCGTTGCGGGTCACGGGCGGCTTGCCCGTCCGGGGCCGGTCGGGCCGCGCGGCCCGGTCCGCGCGGTCCGCGCCGGGCTTGGCGTCGCGGCGGGGCCCGCCCGGCTTGCCGCCGGCACGCGGCCGGTCGGCGCCGGGCTTGCCGTGGCCCTTATCGACCAGGCGGTCGCCCGCCGGGCGCGGCTTGCGGCCCCGGGTCTCGCCCTCGCCGCCCTGTCCGGCGCGGCGGTCCTTGCGCTGGCCCTTGCCGGCCGGTGTCTCGTCGTCCATCGGCAGCTCCTTGCGGCCCTCGGCCAATTCGCCGGCGAAGATCCCGCCCAGCTGGTCCTTGAGGACGCGCGGCCGCACCTCCTCGACCGCGCCGGGGGCGAGGTTGCCCAGCTGGAACGGCCCGTAGCTGACCCGGATCAACCGGTTCACATGCAGGTCCACGGCGCTCATCGCGCGGCGGATCTCGCGGTTGCGGCCCTCGCGCAGGCCCACGGTCAGCCAGGCATTCGCCCCTTGCTGGCGGTCGAGCGTGACCTGCATCGCGCCGAATTGCTCGCCCTCGACCTCGATCCCGGCGCGCAGCCGGTCCAGCACCGCCTCGTCGGGGGTGCCGTTGACGCGCACGCGGTAGCGGCGCAGCCAGCCGGTCGCCGGCAGTTCGAGCTGGCGCTTGAGCTCGCCGTCATTGGTCAGGAGCAGGAGTCCCTCGGAATTGAGGTCCAGCCGCCCGACCGACAGCACGCGGCCCAGCTCATCGGGCAGCGCGTCGAACACCGTCTGGCGCCCCTTCTCGTCGCGTTCGGTCGTCACCAGCCCCTCGGGCTTGTGATAGAGCCACAGCCGCGCGCCTTCGGGGCGGGGCAGGGGCTTGCCGTCGATGGTGACGCGGTCGCCGGGCAGCACGTTATGGGCGACGTTCGAGACGGTCCGGCCGTTCACCTTGACGCGCAGGTCGGCGACCATGCCTTCCGCGTCGCGCCGCGAGGCCAGCCCCGCGCGCGCGATCACCTTGGCGATCCGGTCGCCGTCCCTGCCTTCGCTCTCGCTCATGGCCCGGCCCTTACGCCCATCCCCGGGCCATGGGAAGCGGCTTGCGCGGCGCGCCCGGGCCGGGCAGTTGGTCCGGCATGTTCCGCTCGTTCATGCCCGAGGCCCTTGGCGAGGCCCGCGCCGCCGCGCTCCGCGGCGAGGTGCCGGTGGGGGCCGTCATCACCCAAGGGTCGCAGATCCTCGCCGCCGCCGGCAACCGCACGCGCGAGCTGCGCGACCCCACCGCCCATGCCGAGATGCTGGCCATCCGCGCGGCCTGCGCCGCGCTGGGCCAGGAGCGGCTGGAGGGCTGCGCGATCTGGGTCACGCTGGAGCCCTGCGCGATGTGCGCCCAGGCCATCGCGCATGCGCGGCTGGCGCGGCTGCATTTCGGTGCGGAGGACCCGAAATCGGGCGGCACGATCCACGGCGCGCGGGTCTTCGCGCATCCGCAGACGCATCACGTGCCCGAGATCCACGAGGGGCTGGAGGCCGCGGCCAGCGCAGCGCTTCTGCGCGAATTCTTCTCGGGGCGGCGCTAGTTCGTCACCCGGCAAGCGCCCGCCGGCGTGATTGTGCGGCCCGCGGGGCAGCGGCCCGTATTGGCCCCGCCGCGGAACCCGGGAAAGACCGGTTCGGTGTCGCCGGTGTAGTGTTCGACCACGGGCGAACCCTCCTCGCCGGTCCCGTCATAGCCAGTGCCGTAGGGGCTGTCGGTTTCGCCGTCATGGATCGGGGTGCCCCGGTTGGTCTTCGGGATCACGACCAGCGGGCGGCGCGGCGGGGCGCCGGGAATATCGAGCTGGCGGATCGTCGAGAGATCGGTCCCGGGCACGCCCGCGCGGATCGACTGCGCCCCGGCGGGGGCGGCGGCGATCATAAGGGCGAGGGTCACGAAACGGATCATCGGGCGGCCTTTCCGCTTCGAGTATAGACGAGAACGCCGCGGGCTGCGCGCCCGTTCCGGGGCGGGCCCGGCTCAGCCGCTGCCGAAGCGCTCGGCCCAGGCGGGCGGCGGGCCGCCGGGCGCCGCGGCATGGACGCCGCGCGCGATGGCGCGGGCGAGGCAGGCGGCGGCGGCATGGCCCAGCCGCAGCGCGTCCCAGACCGGGTCGGCGAGCGGCCGCGCGCCGGTCGCGGCGGCGAAGACCAGGTCGCCGTCGAGCGGCGTGTGGCTGGGCTGGATCGCGCGGGCCATGCCGTCATGCGCGGCCACGGCGAGCCGCGTGGCCTGCGCCTGCGTCAGCGCGGCGTCGGTGGCGATGATGGCGATGGTCGTGGCGCTGCCGGGCGGGCGGTCGCCATAGGGCTCCCAATCCGGGGCGAAATCGGGCGCGCCCCGGGCGCCGAATTCATCCGCCAGCTCCCACGGCGCGGCGTGGAAGCGCCCCGCATCGTCGCAGACCCGGCCCAGCGCGTTCACCGCGACCAGCGCGCCGACGGTCACCCCGCTTTCGAGCACGGCCGAGGCGCTGCCCAGCCCGCCGCGCAGGTCCATCGTGGTCGCGCCGAAGCCCGCGCCCTGGCTGCCCAGTTCGAAATCCGCGTCCGCGGCGTCCAAGGCCGCGCGGCCGAGCGGGCCGTAGGGATTGGCCGCCCAGCCCTTGTCGCCGCCGTTGAGCAGGTCGAACAGGATCGCGCCGGGCACGATCGGGACGCGGACATCGCCCACGGCGAAGCCGCGGCCCATCGCCCGCAGCCCTTCGGCCACGCCCGAGGCCGCGTCGAGCCCGAAGGCCGAGCCGCCCGAGAGCACGAGCGCGTCGACCTCCTGCACCAGCTTGTCGGGCGCCAGCAGATCCGTCTCGCGCGTGCCGGGCGCGCCGCCCATCACATGGACCCCGGCGGTGAAGGGCGCGTCCCCCACCAAGACCGTCGCGCCCGACCGCAGGCCCGCGTCATGGGCGTTGCCCACGCGCAGGCCGGCCACGTCGGTGATCAGGTTGCGGGGCCCGGGCCTCATGCCAGCGGGGCCCGCGTGACGGTGCCCGGATGCCGGCCGAGATCGCGCAGAAGCGCGCTCTCCGCGAAGGCGCCGGTGATCAGCGCGCCGGGCAGGACCAGCACCAGCGTGTCGCCGCGCGCGGCGCGGGCGAGCTCGGCGGCCAGGGGCGCGGCGAAGTAGTGGGCCAGCCTGCGGCCCGGGTCGCCGGTCAGCACCTCGACATGGTCGAAATCGGGCGACAGCCCACGGGCCTGCGCCTCGTCGAGCAGATGCGCATAGGCCAGCTGCTGCGAGGCGAATGCCCCGGCCAGGACGTGGATCTGCGCCTCGAGCTTCACCGCGCGCCGATCTCGCGCCGCTGGGGCTCGTTCGTGGCCACCAGCCCGGCGGGCTCGATCAGCAGGATTTCGGCCTCCTCGGGCGCGCGGGGCCGGTGGGTGACGCCCGCGGGCACCACGAAGAGATCACCGGCGCGCAGCGTCTCGGTCGGGCCGTCCTCGATATCCATCAGGATCTCGCCCTTCAGAACCAGGAAGAAATCGTCGCTATCCTCGTGCAGGTGAAAGGGAAACGCGCCCTTCACCTTCACCACCATCACGTCATTGCCATTGTAGCCGGCGACGCGCAGCGGGCGCCAATGGGCCGTGACATCCGCCAAAGCGGCGTTCAGATCGACCTTCATCTTGCCCCCTCTCAGATGCAGCGCCCGCCATCGACTTCCATCGCGACGCCGGTGATCATCGATGCTTCGTCGGAGCAGAGGAAACAGGCCGCGTTGCCCATGTCCTCGGGCGTCGAGAAGCGGCCCAGCGGGATGGTGGCGAGGAACTTGGCGCGCATCTCGGGCGTGTCCTCGCCCATGAAGCTGGCCAGGAGCGGGGTGTCGCCCGCGACCGGGTTCAGCGCGTTGACGCGGATGCCGTCGGGCGCCAGCTCGACCGCCATCGCCTTGGTGGCGGTGATCATCCAGCCCTTCGAGGCGTTGTACCAGTTGAGCCGGGGCCGGGGCGACACGCCCGCCGTCGAGGCCACGTTCAGGATCGCACCCGCGGCCCGGGCCTTCATCATCGGCACGATATGGCAGGCCGAGAGATAGACCGACTTGGCGTTGACGGCGAGGACGCGGTCGAACTCGGCTTCCTCCACGGCCTCCATCGGCTGAGGCAGGTGGGTGATGCCCGCATTGTTCACGAGGATGTCGACGCGGCCCCATTCGTCGCGGGCCTGATGGGCCAGCGCCGCCCAGTCGTCGCCCTTCGACACGTCCATGGCCACGGCCAGCCCCAGCACCGATTTCGCGACCCGCTCCGCCCCCTCGGCATCGCGGTCGGCGACGATGACGCGCGCGCCCTCGGCCGCGAATTTCTCGACGATGCCCTTGCCGAAGCCCGACGCGCCCCCGGTGACGATCGCGCATTTCCCGTCCAGTCTCATGGCCCGAGCCCTCCCTCGGATCCGTCGATGCCACGCGCGGGGGCGTCTGGCCAGAGGCGGCGGAGGCGCATCCGTGTTATGGTGAGGTTTTGCAGGAGGATGGGATATGGACATGCGAGAGATCGCCCGCGAATTGGTCGCGGGCTGCCGCGAGGGGCGCGAGACGGCGAACCTGGAGAAGCTCTATGCGCCCGACGCGGTCAGCGTCGAGGCGGTGGATATGGGCGAGCAGGGGCGCGAGACGCGGGGCCTCGAGGGCATCCGGGGCAAGCACCAGTGGTGGGAGAGCAATTTCGAGGTGCTGAAGAACGACGTCTCCGACCCGATGCCGCATGGCGACGACCGCTTCGCCGTCATCTTCGAGGTCAAGACGAAGAACCGCGAGAGCGGCGATGTCGACGACATGAAGGAGGTCGGCGTCTACCACGTGGCCGACGGCAAGATCGTGCGCGAAGAATTCTTCTACCCGACGGGCTGAGGGCGCGCGGGGCGCTAGCCGGCCACCGCCGCCCTGCGCGTCAGCCGTGCCGCGCGGCGACGGTCTTGAGTTGGCTGAAGCCGTAGAGCGCCTCGAACCCCTTTTCGCGGCCGTGGCCGGACTTGCCGACGCCGCCGAAGGGCAGCTCGACCCCGCCGCCCGCGCCGTAATTGTTGAGAAAGACCTGACCCGCGCGCAAATCGCGGGCCATGCGCATCTGTCTGGCGCCGTCGCGCGTCCAGACCCCGGCGACGAGGCCGTAATCGGTGCCGTTGGCAATGCGCAGCGCCTCGGCCTCGGTCTCGAAGGGGATGACGACCTGCACGGGGCCGAAGATCTCGGCCTGTGCCAGCGGGTGGTCGCCGGTCGCGCCGGTCAGCAGGTGCGGGGCGACGAAATGGCCGCCCGACGCGGCGGCGGCGGCCTCAAGCTGGCCCGTGGCGGCGATCTCCAGCCCGTCGGCGCGCCCGAGGAAGCCTTCGACGATCTCCTTCTGGCGGGCCGAGATCAGCGGCCCGACCTCGAGGTCGTCGAGCGCGTCGCCCACGCGCAGCGCCCGGTAGCGGGCGGTCATCTGCGCGACCACCTCGTCGTGGCGCGACGCATGCACGAGGATGCGCGAGGCGGCGGAGCAGGTCTGGCCGGCGTTCTGGACGCCCGCGCCCACGAGGAAGGGCAGCGCGGCGTCGAGATCGGCATCCTCGAAGACGAGCTGGGGCGACTTGCCACCGAGTTCCAGCGTGACCGGGATCACGTTCGCGCCCGCCGCCTGCTGGACCTTGGCGCCCGTCGCGACCGAGCCGGTGAAGCTGATATGATGGATGCCCGGATGGGCCGACAGCGCGGCGCCCGCCTCCTCGCCCAGGCCCGGCACGACGTTGAGCGCGCCGGGCGGCAGCCCCGCATCCTCGGCCAGCCGCGCGAAGGCCAGCGCAGTGAGGCACGCCTCCTCGGCGGGTTTCAACACGCAGGCATTGCCCATCGCCAGCGCCGCCCCGACCGAGCGGCCGATGATCTGCATCGGGTAATTCCAGGGCACGATGTGGCCGGTGACGCCATGCGGCTGGCGCAGTGTGTAGACGGTGTAGCCGTCGAGATAGGGGATGGTCTGCCCGTGCACCTTGTCGGCCGCGCCGCCGTAGAATTCGCAGTAGCGCGCCAGCGCCAGCGCGTCGGCCCGCGCCTGGCCGAGTGGTTTGCCCACGTCCATCGCCTCGATCCGGGCGAGGTCGTCGACGCGTTCGGCGACGAGCCGGCCGATGCGGGTCAGGATGCGGCCGCGTTCGACGGCGGGCATCCGGCCCCATTCGCCGGCTAGCGCGTCATGGGCGGCGGCGACGGCATCGTCGATCTCGCGCGATTGGCCGCGGGCGATGGCGGCCATGGTCTCGCCGGTCGAGGGGTTCTCGACCGCCAGCGTCTCGGCCCCGCGGATCCAGCGGCCCCCGATCAGCATCTCTTCGGTGTCGAACCAGATATCCATGGCGCTGCCCTCCCTGCCGGCCGCGGAATTGGTGGCACGCGGCGGGGCGGGGGGCCAGCCCGTTTCGCCGGGGGGTGGGCGGTCCGGCCGGGGCCGTGCGGTCAGGCGGCGAGCCAGCCTTCGGGGATGGTCGGCGCGGCCGCGATCAGGCTGCGCGTATAATCCGAGCGCGGCGCGTGGAAGACGCGGTCGATGGGCCCGTCCTCGACGATGCGGCCGGCCTGCATGACCAGCACGCGGTCGCAGATCGCGCGCACCACGGTCAGGTCGTGGCTGATAAACAGATAGGCGAGGCCCAGCCGCGCCTGCAGGTCGTCGAGAAGCGCCAGAACCTGCGCGCGGACGCGGACATCGAGCGCCGAGACCGCCTCGTCCAGCACCAGCACGTCCGGCCGGGTGATGAGCGCGCGGGCGATGGCGATGCGCTGCCGCTGGCCGCCCGAGAACTCATGCGGGTATTTCTCCAGATCGGCGGCGCCGAGCCCGACCTGCTCCAGCGCCTCGGCGGCGCGCGTGGCGGCGTCCCTGGGGCGGCCGGTCAGGTGGAAGGGCTCGGTCACGAGGCGGCGGACCGGCCAGCGGGGATCGAAGCTGCCATAGGGATCCTGGAAGACGACGCTGATGCGCGCGCGGTCGGCGAAGCTCATGGCCGTGCCACCCGGCTGGCCGTGCAGGCGGATCGTGCCGCCCTGCACCGGCTCGAGCCCGAGAAGCGCGCGGGTCAGGGTGGATTTCCCGCAGCCGGACTCGCCCACCAGGCCGAGGCTTTCGCCGCGGTTGAGGCGCAGCGACACGTCGTCCACGGCGCGGTGGCCGCCATAGGCGCGGATGACGCCCTCGGCCTCCAGCACCGGGGCCGCGGCGACCTCGCGGGCCGTGCGCGCGGCCGGGCGCGAGGCGCGCAAAAGCTCGGTCGTATAGGGATGCGCGTGGGCCCGGAACAGCGGCTCGGTCGCGCCCTGCTCGACGATTTCGCCCCGCTTCATGACCGCGACGTGATCGGCGGTGCGGGCGACGACGCCCAAGTCGTGGGTGATGAGCAGAAGGCCCATTCCCTCGTCGGCCACCAGACCGCCCAGCAGGTCGAGGATCTGCGCCTGCGTCGTGACGTCGAGCGCGGTCGTCGGCTCGTCGGCGATCAGCAGGCGCGGACGGCGCGCGATGGCCATGGCGATGCAGACGCGCTGGCGCTGGCCGCCGGACAATTCGTGCGGGTAGCGCCCGAGCGGGATCCGCTCGAGCCCGACGCGATCCAGCCGGTCGCGGGCGATCCGCGCGGCCTCGCCGCGGGACATGCCGCGCAGGCGCAGCGCCTCGGCGATTTGCGCGCCGATCGTATGGACGGGGTTCAGGGCGGTCATCGGCTCCTGGAAGATCATCGCGATGTCGTCGCCGCGGATCTTCAGCCAGTCCCGCTCGCGCCCGGCCAGCAGGTTGCGGCCGTCCATCGCGATTTCGCCCGCGGTGGTGCTGCCGCGGGGCAGAAGGCCCATCAGCGCCAGCGCGGTCATCGACTTGCCCGAGCCGCTTTCGCCCACCAGGCCGGTGACCGCGCCTTCGGCCACGTCGAGCGACAGGTCGCGCAGGATCGGCGTGCCGTGGATCGCGAGCGACAGGTCGCGGATCCGGATGAGGGGGCTGCCGCTCATGCCGGCCCCCGCGCCCGTCGCGCCGTCCGCACCGCGCTCATATCCGCATCCGCCGCAACCGGGGATCGAGCAGGTCGCGCAGCCCGTCGCCCAGCAGGTTCAGCCCGAGCACCAGCGCCACGATGGCGAGGCCGGGCAGCACGGCGAGCTGCGGCTCGGTGTAGATCATGGTCTGGGCATCGGCGAGCATCCGGCCCCAGCTGGCCACCGGGGGCTGCGCGCCGAGGCCGACATAGGCCAGCGCGGCCTCGGCCAAGATGCCGAGGCTGAACTGGATCGTCGCCTGCACGATCAGCAGGTTCGCGATGTTGGGCAGCACGTGCTGCGCCGAGATCAGCCAGCGCCCCTTGCCCGCCACCCGCGCCGCCATGACGTAGTCCAGCGTCCAGATCGGCAGCGCCCCGCCGCGGGCCACGCGGGCGAAGACGGGGATGTTGAAGATGCCGATGGCGAGGATCGCGTTGACGGCCGAGGGGCCGAAGACGGCGGTGATGAGGATGGCGATGACCAGCGAGGGGAAGGCGAAGACGAGGTCGTTGCCGCGCATGATCAGCTCGTCGGCCAGCCCGCCGCGCATCGCCGCCGCCGCCAGCCCCAGGGGCACGCCCGCCGCGATGCCGATGCCCACCGCCACCAGCGCGACGGCGATGGAGGTGCGCGCGCCCTCCATCAGCATCGACAGCACGTCGCGGCCGAAATGGTCGGTGCCCAGCGGGTGGAGGGGCGAGGGGCCCTGCAGCCGGCCCGCGATGTCGAGCGCGGAGACGTCATGCGGCACCCAGAGGAGGCTGACCGCCGCCATCAGCGCGAAGAGGGCGGTGATCGCGCCGCCGACCCAGAGCGCGCCCCTCATCGGCGCAGCCTCGGGTCGGCCAGCGTGTAGGCGAGCTCGACCAGGAAGGTGACCAGGATCACGGCGGCGACCAGCAGCATGGTCACCGATTGCACCACGATCAGGTCGCGCTGGGTGATGCCCTGGAAGATGAGCCGGCCCAGCCCGGGCAGGAAGAACACGTTCTCGATGATGATGGCGCCGGCCAGCAGGAAGCTGAATTGCAGCCCCAGGATCGTCAGCACCGGGATCAGCGCGTTGCGCAGCGCGTGGCGGATCACCGTCGCGCGGCGGCTGAGCCCCTTGGCGCGGGCGGTGCGGATGTAATCCTGGTCCAGCACGTCGAGCAGCGCCGAGCGCAGGACCCGCGCCAGGATCGAGGCCTGCGGCAGCGCCAGCGCGATGGCGGGCAGGGTCAGCGCGCCGAGGGCCGCCAGCGGGTCGTCCCAGCCCGGAAAGCCACCCGCACCCACCCAGCGCAGCGTGACCGCGAAGACGAAGACCAGCAGCATCGCGAACCAGAAATTCGGGATCGCGATGCCGAGCTGGGTCGCGCCCATGATCCCCCAATCCGCGGGCCCGCCGCGCTTCGCCGCCGCGATCAGGCCCACCGGCAGGGCGATCAGCACCGTCAGCGCCAGCGCGTAGGCCGCCAGCGGGGCCGAGACGCCGATCCGGTCGGCGACCAGCCGGGCGACGGGCACGCGGTAGGTGTAGCTCTGGCCGAAATCGCCGGTCAGCATGCCCCCGACCCAGTCGAGGTAGCGGGCGGGCAGCGGCCCTTCGAGGCCCAGCTCGGCGCGCAGCGCGGCGACGGTTTCGGGCTGCGCGTTCAGCCCCAGCATGAAGGCCGCCGGGTCGCCGGGCACGGCCTGCAACATCACGAAGATGACGAGGCTGGCCACGGCCAGCGAGAGGATCAGGGAGAGGGCTCTCCGCCCCAGCGCGCGCAACATGGTCGCGACGCTAGCGGCTGGGCCCGGGCGGGGGAAGGCTGCGCGAGGCGGCGCGCCACGGCGAACGGCGCGGTCCGGTCGTCCGGGCCACGGGGCGGCGGGCTCACTGGGGGAAAGGGGTGCCGTCGCGCGGGGGGCGGGACGGAACCGGGGTCCGGCTTGTCGGGCCGGAGGCGGATCGGGCCCGATCCGGCCGCCCCTTGGGGCCCCCGGATCGCGTCGGGTGGACCGGGGTGTCAGACCCGGCCCGGTTGCTGCAGCGGGACCGGTTCTGGACCCGCGCGGTGAACGGATCGTTAAAGCGCCCGCAGAAGGGCCGCTTCCTCTGGCCGGAAATACTTCGGGGGCGCCGCAGGCGCGGGGGCAGCGCCCCCGCCGCCTACCGAGCCGCAGCCATCGGTCAGTCTTGCGCGCGCAGCACGCTTGCCGGGCGCGTGCTCAGCGGGCGCCAGGCGAAGGCCAGCCCCGCCAGCAGCGTGGCGAGCGCGCCGCCCAGCACGATGGCCGTGGCCGAGACCGGCTCGAAGGCATAGGGCGCCTCCATCACGAAGCGCATGATGCCCCAGCCCGCGATCGCGCCGCCGAGGATCGCGACCGCCCCGGCTGCCGCACCCAGCAGGGCCGAGCGCAGCGCGAAGCTGGCGAGGATCGTGGCCCGCGTGGCGCCCACGGTCTTCAGCACCGCCGCCTCGAAAACGCGCGCCCGCTCGCCCGCCGCGGCCGCGCCGATCAGCACGACGAACCCGGTGAGCAGCGTCGCGCCCGCCCCCCAGGAGGTCGCGGCGGCCAGGGCCGACAGCGCCTCGGTGACGAGGCCGATGGCGTCGCGCACCCGGATGGCGGTGATGTTGGGCGCGTCGCCCGCCACGTCGCGCAGGATCGCGGCCTCGGCGGCCTCCTCGGCATAGACGGTCGAGAGCCAGGTATGCGGCGCGCCTTCCAGCGCGGCGGTGTTGAAGACCAGCACGAAGCCGATCCCGCCCGAGGAGAAATCGACCTCGCGGAAATTGGTCACCGTCGCGGTCAGGCTGCGGCCCAGCACTTTCATGGTGATCTCGTCGCCCAAGGACACGCCGATCTCCTCGGCCTCCTCGCGCGCCATCGAGACCTGCGGCGCCCCGGCGTATTCCGCGGGCCACCATTCGCCGGCGACGACGCGCGTGCCCTCGCCGGGCGTGTCGGCGAAGCTGATGCGCCGGTCGCCCCGGGTCACCCAATGGTCGATCTCGGAGGCGTCGCGCCCGCCGATGGACTGCACCACGCCGCCCAGCATTGGCGCGTAGTCGACGCGGCTGACGGCGGGGTCGTTCTGCACCCGGTCGAGGAAGGGCTGCAACTGGGCGGGCTGGATGTCGATGAAGAAATAGCTGGGCGCGACCTCGGGCAGGTCGCGGTCGATGGCGGCGCGCATGTTTGCGTCGATCTGGCCCACGGCGGCCAGCACCGTCAGGCCGAGCCCGAGGCTGAGCACCACGGCCGTCGCCTCGCCGCCCGGCCCGCCGACCGAGCCCAGCGCCAGCCGCAGCGCCGGGCGGCCGCGCACGAAGCGCGTCCGCGCCAGGCGGCGCGACAGGCGGCGCACGCCCCAGGCGGCGGCGACCAGCACGGCCAGCGCGACGGCGATGCCGCCCGCCGAGTAGAGCGCAAGCGTCGGGATGCCCGACAGCCAGGCCGAAATGCCGACGAGAAGCAGCGCCGAGACGGCCAGCGCCGCGAGGTAGCGCTTGCGCGGCCAGGCCCGGACCGGGCCCGAGCCGTCGCGGAAGAGCGAGGCCGCGCGCACCTGCTCGGTTCGTGCCAGCGGCCAGAGCGTGAAGATCAGCGCTGTCAGCGCGCCGTAGAGCGCGGCCTCGGCCAGCGGGCCGGGATGCACGCCGAGGGCCACCGGCACCGGCAGCTGCGCCTGGATGAAGGGACCCGCGGCCAGCGGGATCAGCGCGCCGAGGACGAGGCCCAGTGCGATGCCCACGGCGGCCAGCGCGGCAATCTGGATCAGGTAGGCCGCGAAGATCACGCGGCCTTCCGCGCCCAGCGTCTTGAGCGTCGCGATCACGCCGGTCTTGCGGTCGAGATAGGCGCGGACCGCCGCCGAGACGCCGACGCCGCCCACGGCCAGCCCGGCCAGGCCCACGAGCACAAGGAAGCTGCCGATGCGGTCGACGAACCGCTCGATCTGCGGGGCGGCGTTGCGCCGGTCGCGCCAGCGCGCGCCGCTATCGGCGAAATAGGCCTCGGTCTCGGCCTCCAGCGCGTCGAGCCGGGCATCGTCGGTCTCGGGCGGCAGGACGATTCGGTATTCGCTGTCGAAGAGGCTGCCTTCGGTCAGCAGGCCCGACCCCTCCAGCGCCGCACTGCGCACCAGCGTGCGGGGGCCGAGGCCGAAGCCGTCCGCCCCGGCATCGGGTTCGCGCAGGAGCCGCGCGGTCACCGTCAGCTCGGCGGTGCCGAGAAACAGCGGATCGCCGATCTCCAGCCCCAGCCGGTCGGCCAGCACCGGGTGGACGACGACGCCGTTGCCGGCCAGCGCCACGGAGAGCGGGATCGCGGGCTCCAGCTCGACCTCGCCCACCAGCGGGTAGGCGCCGTCGACGGCCTTCACCTGGGTGAGCGCGCGGTCGGCCTCGAGCCCGTCGCCCGTGGCGGCCATGGAGCGGAAATCGACGATCTCGGACACCTGGCCCAGCGCGTCGAGCCAGGCGCGTTCCTCGGGTGTGGCGAAGCGGAAGGCGATATCGACCTCGGCGTCGCCGCCCAGGATGTTGCGGCCCTCGCGCTCGAGCCCTTCGGTGATCGAGACGCGGACCGAGCCCACGGCGGCGATGGCCGCGACGCCCAGCGCGAGGCAGGCGAGGAAGATGCGAAAGCCGCGAATGCCGCCGCGCAGCTCGCGCCGGGCGATGCGGGCGGCCTGTCCCAGCCATCCCCGGCCGCCGGAGGACCCGCGCGCGGGCGTCACGTCGGAGGCGGCGCTCATTCCGCGGCGTCCCGGCGGCGCGTCTCGGATTCGAGCCGGCCATCCACCAGCCGGATCGTGCGGTCGCAGCGCGCGGCGAGATCCGTGGAATGCGTCACCAGCACCAGCGTCGCGCCGTGGCGGTCGCGCAGCCCGAAGAGCAGCTCCATGATCGCGGCGCCGGTCGACTGGTCGAGATTGCCCGTCGGCTCGTCCGCCAGAAGGATGTCGGGCCGCGGCGCGGCGGCGCGGGCCAGCGCGACGCGCTGCTGCTCGCCGCCGGACATCTGCGACGGGTAATGGCCGGTGCGATGGCCGAGCCCGACGGCCTCGAGCTCCTCGGCGGCGCGGTCGAAGGCGTCGGCCACCCCGGCCAGTTCCAGCGGCGTGGCGACGTTTTCCAGCGCCGTCATCGTCGGGATCAGGTGGAAGGACTGGAAAACCACCCCCATATGCTGCCTGCGGAAGCGGGCCAGCGCGTCCTCGTCCATCGCCGTCAGGTCATGGCCCAGCGCCTCAACCTGCCCGGAGGAGGCGCGTTCGAGCCCGCCCATGAGCATCAGGAGAGACGATTTGCCCGAACCCGACGGACCCACCAGCCCCACGCTGTCCTTCGCGCCCACGTCCAGCGTGATGTCGTGCAGGATGTCGACGATGCCCGCATTACCGGGCAGCGACAGCGAGACGTCGCGCAAAGACAGGACCATGGGGAACCTCGTGGGGTGGATGCGTGGCTTTGGATATGGGGCTTGGGCGCGGGTGAACAAGGCGGTTCAGGTGGGGCTCGTCGCCGCGCTGGCGGCCGGGCCGGCCGGGGCCGAGACGGTGACGGTGGCGGCGCTGGGCGACAGCCTGACCGCGGGCTACGGCCTGCCCGACGGGCAGGGCTTCGTGCCGCAACTGCAGGCCTGGCTGGACGCCAACGGCGTCGATGCCGAGGTGCTGAACGCCGGTGTGTCGGGCGACACGACGGCGGGCGGGCTGGCCCGGCTGGACTGGACGCTGACGCCCGAGGTGGACGCGCTGATGGTCGCGCTGGGCGGCAACGACCTTCTGCGCGGCATCGATCCGGCCACCAGCCGCGCGAACCTGGCCGCGATCCTGGAAGGGGCGGGCGAGCGGCCGGTGCTCCTCGTGGGGCTGCCCGCGCCCGCCAATTACGGCCCCGCCTTCCAGCAGGCCTTCGACGCGATGTATCCCGAACTCGCGGCCAAATACGACGCGCTTCTGGAGGAGAGCTTCCTCGGCCCGCTGACGGCCGAGCTGGATGCGCGCACCGCCCGGGGCCGCTACATGCAGGGCGACGGCATCCACCCCAACCGCGAGGGCGTGAAGGTCATCGTCGAGACGCTGGGGCCGCGGGTGGCCGAGCTTGTGGCGCGCGTCGCGGCGGAGTGACGGGCGCCCGGTCGCGGGGAGCGCACAAGGGCCGCATAGCTTGATCGTGAACGAAAAGCGGCCCCGCCGGGACAATTCCGGACGGGGCCGAGAGGCCGGGACGCGCGCCTTGGGGGGCAGATGGGAGAGACAGGCGCGCGCCCGGGACGGGTCTGATTTACTGGTCTTCCTGACGCTCCGCCGCGATGCGGGCGAGGATATCGGCGCCGTAGGCCGGGCTGCCCGAGGCCACGGTCAGGTTCGCGCCCTGGCCGATCAGGTCGCCGCGGTTCTCGGCGCTGCGGTTGAAGTGATCGTAGATCGCCGCGTAGCGGGCCGAGCGGGTCGAGACGGTGACGTAGTCGTTATCCGCGGCGGGCAGCACCGTCCGATCGCCGACTTCGCGGGACTGGTTGAAATGGGCGAGGGCGGCGGCGGCGCCCGGCGCGACCTGCGCGGCGGCGGGGGCGGCGAGGCCGGCGGTGGCGATCAGGGCAGTGGCGATGAGCGTTTTCATGGCAATGGTCCTTTCAAGAATGGCCCCGGGGCGTTGGATCCGGGTTTGGTTTCGCCGTGGCACTGCGCCCGGCGTCTGGGGATCAATCTGGCGGTCGCGGCGCTCGCTCGCAATGCACAGCGGCGTGAGAATTGCGAGATGTCGGCTCGTGTGCGCACATATCCGGATGCCTTCCTGCACCGACCTCACGGACGGGCCCGCGCCGCGCACGGGCGCGTGACGAAAGCCGCCCGATCTGAAACGGAATCGCCCCCTTGCCCCCCGCCGGCCGCTCGGGCGACACCTGCGGCGCCGATACGAAAAGGGAGGCCGCCATGACCCATATCCTCGCCATCGACCAGGGGACGACCTCCAGCCGCGCGATCCTGTTCGACGCGACGCTGAAGATCGTGGCCACCGCCCAGCGGGAATTCGGCCAGCACTTCCCCGATAGCGGTTGGGTCGAGCACGATCTCGACGAGATCTGGACGAGCGTGGTCGAGACCTGTCGCGCCGTCGTCGAGAAGGCGGGCATCGCCGCCTCCGACATCGCGGCGATCGGCATCACCAACCAGCGCGAGACCACCGCCGTCTGGGATGCCGAGACCGGCGCGCCTGCGCATCGCGCGATCGTCTGGCAGGACCGGCGCACCGCCGCCTTCTGCCGCGAGATGGCGGAGCACGAGGCCGAGGTGACGCGGCGCACGGGCCTGCTGATGGATCCGTATTTTTCGGGCACCAAGCTGCGCTGGCTTCTGGAGAACGTGGACGGGCTGCGCGCCCGGGCCGAGGCGGGGCGCGCGCTGTTCGGCACGATCGACAGCTTCCTGATCTGGAAGCTGACCGGCGGGGCGACCCATGCGACCGATGCCACCAATGCCTGCCGCACGATGCTCTACAACATCCACGAGCGGCGCTGGGACGACCATGTCTGCGGCCTCCTGGACATCCCGATGACCATGCTGCCCGAGATCCGGGACTGCGCCGCCGATTACGGCACGACCGACATCCTGGGGCCGGCGATCCCTGTGCTGGGCGTGGCGGGCGATCAGCAGGCGGCGACGATCGGGCAGGCCTGCTTCGGCGAGGGCATGATGAAATCGACCTACGGCACGGGCTGCTTCGCGCTGCTCAACACCGGGGACACGCCCGTGGCCTCGAGCCACCGGCTCCTGACCACGGTGGCCTATCAGCTCGACGGCAAGGCCACCTACGCGCTGGAGGGGTCGATCTTCATCGCGGGCGCGGTGGTGCAATGGCTGCGCGACGGGCTGGGGATCATCGGCAAGGCCTCGGACACGCAGCCGCTGGCCGAGAAGGCCGACCCGCAGCAGCGCCTCTACCTCGTTCCGGCCTTCACCGGGCTGGGCGCGCCGCATTGGGACCCGGACGCGCGCGGCGCGATCTTCGGGCTGACCCGCGGGTCGGGCCCGGCGGAATTCGCCCGCGCGGCGCTGGAATCGGTGGGCTACCAGACGCGCGACCTGCTGGAGGCGATGTCGGCCGACATGGGCGGGCTTGGCGAGACGGTGCTGCGCGTCGATGGCGGCATGAGCGCGTCGGACTGGGCGATGCAGTTCCTGTCGGACATCATCGGCGCGCCGGTGGACCGCCCCGAGGTGCTGGAAACCACGGCGCTGGGCGCGGCCTGGCTGGCGGGGATGAAGGCCGGGGTCTGCCTGCCCGGGGATTGAGGAGTTCAGCCGCAGCTGGGCGCTGGACCGCCGCTTCGAGCCGCAGATGGACGCGGCGCAGCGCGAGACGCGCTATGGCGGTTGGCAGGACGCGGTGCGGCGGACGCTGACGCGGTAGCCGGGCACGATCTTTCGGACGAAAGATCGCCGCCTAGCGGACCTTCAGGACGATCTTCCCGATATGGTCGCCCGCTTCCATCCGGGCATGGGCCTTGGCCGCGTCCTCCAGCGCGAAGACCTCGTCCATGACGGGCGCGATGGTCCCGGCGTCGAGCAGCGGCCAGACCTCGGCGCGCAGGGCCTCGGCGATGCGCGCCTTGGCGAGGTCGCTTTGCGGCCGCAGGGTCGAGCCGGTGATCGTCAGCCGCCGCACCATGACCTGCGCGAAGTTCAGTTCGACCTTCGGGCCCTGCAGGAAGGCGATCTGGACCAGCCGTCCGTCATCGGCCAGCGCGCGGATGTTGCGGGGCAGATAGTCGCCGCCCACCATGTCGAGGATCAGGTCCGCGCCGCCCGCGGCCTTCACCACCTCGACGAAATCCGCCTCGCGATAGTTGATCGCCTCGGCCCCGAGTTCCGCGCAGGTCGCGACCTTTTCCGCCGACCCGGCGGTCGCGAAGACCCGCGCGCCGCGGGCCCGGGCGAGCTGGATCGCGGTGGTCCCGATGCCCGACGAGCCGCCATGGACGAGGAAGCGCTCGCCGCCGCGCAGCCGGCCCCGGTCGAAGACGTTGGTCCAGACGGTGAAATGGGTCTCGGGCAGGGCGGCCGCCTGCGCCATCGACAGCCCCTCGGGGATGCGCAGCGCGTGATCGGCGGGCGTCGTGACGTATTCGGCATAGCCGCCGCCGGGCAGGAGCGCGCAGACATGGTCGCCGACGCTCCAGCGGGTGACGCCCGGGGCGGTCGCGGCGACGGTGCCCGCGCATTCAAGGCCGGGCAGGTCCGAGGCCCCCTTGGGCGGGTCGTAGGCGCCCGCGCGCTGCAAAGCGTCCGGACGGTTCACCCCGGCATGGTCGACGGCGATCAGGATCTGGCCCGCGCCGGGCTGCGGCACCGGCCGCTCGACCGCGCGCAGCACCTCGGGCCCGCCGGGCTGGGCGATCTCGACGGCGCGCATCGTCTGGGGAAGGGGCATGGGGCGGCTCCGTGGCTCGGGTCGACCCGTCTTAGCGGCGCGGGCGGGGCGATCCAAGCGGCGCGGGGCTCACTCGCCGCGCGGCGGCTCGGCCCAGTAGCCCGGCAGGTCGCCGCGCGGCATCTTCGCGGGCGCCCGGATGCGCGAGAGCAGCCGGTTCGGTCCCTCCATCAGCCGCGAGATCACCGGCGACTGGCGCGCGCGCCCCTTCACCTTCTCGATCTGCATGACGTCGTCGATGCGGCGGTCGAGGAAGTCCCAGGTTTCGCGGTAGCCCTCGGACTGGTCGCCCAGCCAGTAGAGCACGGTGGCCGAGTAGACGCCCGAGAGCGTGGCGCGCTTGGTGTACCAGTTCACGTCGGTGCTGGTGTCGCCCAGCGCGTCCCAGATCGCGTCGACGGTCCCCCACATCGCCTTCAGCCCGTCGGCGGCATGGATCGGGAGCGCGAAGAGCGTCATGCCGCGACGCACGGCCTCGCGGTTCTCGTCGGCGATCTCGATCCGGGTGCGGACGGCATGGGCCACCCGGTCGCGGTAGCGCATCTCGTCTGTGTCGGCCGCGTTCAGCGCCGCGATCATCCGGTCGTCGCCGCGCGCGTGGAAGGCCAGCGCGAGGTCCACCGCGCCGCGCGGAAAGGCCGCGCGGCCCTGCGCGGGGGTGACGCCCGCATCGCGGATCGCGGCGCGGAACGTCTCGGACGACCAGCCGTCGAAGGGGACGTGCATCAGGGCGGCGTCGAGGATCCTGTCCTTCAGGGGGGTCATGGCGGCCTCCGGGTTGCGGTTGCTGGACAAGATAGGCGGGCCCGCCTATATCGCCACTTCCTGCACCGATTGATCGGACAACTTGAACCTAGAAAGGTGGTGACAACCACATGCAGGTCAGCGTTCGCGACAACAATGTCGATCAGGCCCTCCGGGCCCTGAAAAAGAAGCTGCAGCGCGAGGGCGTGTTTCGCGAGATGAAGCTCAAGCAGCATTTCGAGAAGCCCTCCGAGAAGAAGGCGCGGCAGAAGGCCGAAGCGATCCGGCGTGCCCGCAAGCTCGCTCGGAAGAAGGCCCAGCGCGAAGGGATGCTCTGAGAGCACCCGTTCGGCGAAAGCCGCCAGATCGAACCCCCCGGTGCCCCGCGCGGCGCCGGGGGGTTCTTCGTTTCGGGGGGTCAGCGGGCCGAATGCAGTAGATGTGCCGCCCGGATCAACTCGTAGCTCCTGTCGAGGTCGAGCGCCGCCTCGGCGAGATCTTGAAAGAGCCAGGGCGGGACGTTGTCCGGATCGAGCCGGAGCAGAGCTTGCGCGGAAGCCCAGGCACGGGCCCATCGCGCCTCCGGCGTGAGCTCGGGCAGGGGCTGATTGTAGGCATCGGCGACCAGCTCTTCGATCCAGACGCTCTGGGATCGCATCTGCAGGCTGCGGCTCAGGCGCTCCGCCAAGTTCGCCTTGAGGCGAGCCAATGTCGCAGCCGCCAACCGGTTCGAGGCGCGGCCCATCCACGAGCGCAATTCATCCGGCGGCAGGTCTGCGGATAGAATGGCTTCCCAGGTTTCGAAGGGCGTCTGTGTCATGTCGAGAAGCGCGAGCGTCCCTTCCACGTCGTCGGACGTCGCGCGCAGTCCCGTCAGTTCGTCCCGCCAATCCTTTGCGAAGTCGGTTCCACGTATCGGGCCGACATGCATTGACACGCCGATCACCCGGTCGTCGAGCTTCGCGAGCTTGGCCGCCGCCTTGTCCAGCATATCGACCACCTCGGATCGTGGCCGCCCGGCGGCATGAAGAGCCCGTGCGATCTCCAGCAAGGTTCGGACGGGGAAGACACCCGGGTTAGCCTCTCCTGCCTCGCGTGTCCGAAGAACAAGATCACCGGCAAGATCCCCGAAGCCAGCTTCGACCGCCCGCCGGACCAGCAGGACCATGCTCGTGATATCGGGGATACCGACGGCCTTTATTTCCGCCTCGAAGGCGTCGACCAATACGGCCCGAATGATCTCGGGGTGTTCGGCATAGACGGCGCGAAGCCAGGGACGGTGGGGCAGAAGCTTCGGAACTTCGTGGGACTGTTCCAAGACCGTATGAGCCTCGGTCAGATCGCCTGCCAGAAACAACAGATGGGCCGCATTTTGCGTATCGCCATCGAAGATGCGTTTCTCGCGATCGGTCTGCGGCGAAGCCCTGCGCCCGTCCAGGATGCGCCCGGCCATGTCGCGCAGCAGGCTTTCTGCGCGCGGATGGCGCGCGGGCGGCGCGGGGTGGTTGGCGAGCCAAACCGACAGGCCAGCCACTTCAAGTCCCGGAATGTAAAGAAAACTCGGCTCGAAATTGCGGACCGCGGCAATCGCCTCGTCGAGGGTCCGGCCCTGCCGAAGATCGTAGGCGATAGAGCCCTGTGCAATCAATTTGGACCGCCACTCGGTATCGATGGCCGGGCCGAACTTCCGACGCAGGCGCATCTCGGGCCGATCAAGGGCGTAGAGATCGCCGATTAGAGCAAAGGCACGATCACGGTCCACCACCTCGACAGCTCGATCCGACAGACAGGCTGCCGAAGGCGTCTCGCGGCAGATGGCATTCGGATCGTGCAGCCAGACGCCGATGAGCCCCGCGACAAGCAGGAAAGCCGGCAATCCGACCCGCCATATCATTGGCGCCATCAAACCATCCCGCTGGCAACTTCGTCGACGTCTGTCGATGCGCTGCCCTCAAAGATCTGGATCGGCAGCCTGCTGACGCCGCATGGTGGCCGCACTAGCGCTCGAATCCGGTATCGGTGATCCGTGTCGCGCCCGGCTGGATGACGTTGCCGTCGGCGTCGAACTCGACCGCGCGCCGCTCGGGCGAGTGCGGATCGACCGTGTCGTCGAAGAGCTTGTGCTGGATCACCCCGGGGACGGTGGCGAAGTCCTTCATGATCCGGTCCGGATACCAGCTGCGCCCGACGGTGGAGAAGCCCAGCTCGCGCAGGATCCCCGACACGCTCTGGCCGCAGGTGGCCTTGCCCGCGGGCCCGTGGCTCTGGACCATCTGTAGCGCGCGCTCGGCGGTGGCGGCGTCCACCGGGATCTCCTGGATCACCATGTGGTAGGTGGGGCGCGCGTGGTAATCGAGGTAGAATTCCAGCATCGTCGGATCGATGCCGTAGAGCACGTCGCCGCGCTCGGGCGCGTTCGGATGCCACCAGGTGCCGGCGGGATCGAAGATCACCCGCTGCGAGCCCGAGACCATCAGCGCCGAATGACCGCCCGCGCCGGAGCGGTTGTTGATCGCCGTCAGCAGCGTCAGCTTGGCGGGTCCCGGCGCGACATAGGCGTGGCGCGAGACCTCCTCCATCGGGGCGTAGATGTCGTCGGCGCCGCAGGCGGCCAGCAGCGGCAGCGTCAGCGCAAGCAGGGCGGCCCTCAGCAAGGGATCAGGCCCGGAAGATCGCCAGCAGGATGAGAAGAACGATGATCGCGATGACCGTCCACTTGGTGAAGGTCATGAAGCCCGCGAAGGTCTTCTCCTGCTCGGTGATGTCCATCTCTCCGCGCTTGTGGTCGTCGGCCATCGGGTCGCTCCGGTCGTGCTTCGTCTCGACGCCCCTCTAGCGGGTCGCGCGGGCGGTGTCACGCGCCTGTTGCGCGATCCGGGGCTTCGGCGGGATCGACCGGCGCGTCCTGTTGCGCAGGCTCCCCGTCGGCCGGATCGTCGGGATCGGTTTCGGTTTCCAAAGCGCGCGCGAGGCGGAAGCCGATGCGCAGCGGCTCGGGGCGGTCGGGCGGCTTGCGCACGGCGCGCAGCAGCACGTTGAGCTGGCTCACATGCTGGATCAGCTGGCAGCGGTCGCCCTCGTCGTCGACGCCGCTGAAGGTCAGCATGTCGGGGGCGGAGAAGCCGATGCCCTGGATGCGCAGGATGCCCGCCGCGCCGCCGGTGAAGCCCATCGCCGCCTCGTGATCGTCGTCGAGCGATTCCTCGAAGGCCTTCAGGTAGAGGATCACCCGCTGGTAGCCCCATTCCGCTGGGCTGCGCGCGCCGGCCCCGCGCGCGACGCCCGCGGGCAGGGCGGGCGCGTGGTCGGTGCCGTCGGCATGGGTCTCGACGCAGCGCGGCAGGGCGTGCGCCTCCATGGCCTCGGCGGAGGTGGCGATGTCGGTGTCCTGCATCGCCGCCAGCATGACGCGCCCGCAGCGGGGGTCAAGCCGCGGCTCAGGCCGCGCGGAAGGTCCAGACCCCGTCGGCGCGCGTCTCGCGGATGGCGCGGCCCTGCAGATGCAGGTGGCGCAGGTGGGCGATGGCCTCGAAGAAGGCCAGCCCGTACATCCCGTCATCCACCCGGCGCTTGAAGAGCGGCGCGAAGCATTCGCCCCCGGTGCGCGGCGTGGCGAGGTGGTCCTCCAGCCGGTTGAGCGCGGTGACGTGGTTGTCGCGGAGCGAGGCCAGCCGGGTCGGCAGGCCGCGATAGGGCGTCTTGTGGCCCGGCAGCACCAGCTGATCGGCGCGCGCCAGCGGCGCCAGGCGCGCGCAGGCCGCCAGCCAGTCGCCCACCGGATCGCCATTCGCCTCGGTCGGGTAGAGCCCGAGATTGGGCGAGATGCCGGGCAGGAGCTGGTCGCCCCCCAGCACCAGGTCGCCCTCCGTCTCGAAGAGGACCGCGTGTTCCGGCGCGTGCCCGTCGCCGCGCGCCACGCGCCAGCAGCGGCCGCCCAGCTCCAGCGTTTCGTCCTCCGCGATCCGGGTGAAGCCCACGGGCAGCGGCGCCACGACATCGGCGAAGTTGAAGGGCCGCTCGGCCGCGCGGCGGGCCAGGACCTCCGGGTCCATCCCCCAGCGGCGGCAGTAATCCAGCGTCTCGGACGTCGGCAGGGGCTGTTCGTCCAGCACCAGCATCCGCGCCATCAGCCAGGCGGTGCGCGTGGCCAGAAGCTCGGCCCCGCGCGCCTGCAGCAAGCCGGCGAGGCCGATATGGTCGGGGTGGTGATGCGTGACCAGCACGCGCTGGATGGGCAAGCCGCCCAGCGGCCCGGCTTCCAGCGCCCCGACGATGGCCCGCGTCCGCCTCGTGTCGAAGCCGGTATCGACCATCGTCCAGCCGCCCGGCT
Organism: Jannaschia sp. GRR-S6-38; assembly: GCF_029853695.1. NCBI lineage: Bacteria > Pseudomonadati > Pseudomonadota > Alphaproteobacteria > Rhodobacterales > Roseobacteraceae > Jannaschia > Jannaschia ovalis. The sequence goes on along the minus strand of NZ_CP122537.1, from coordinate 1,032,913 downwards.
CGCGCAGGAAGTAGATATTGACGTGATCCAGTGCCATCGGCAGCGGCAGGCGCGCCCAGAGCACGCCCTCGGCCACCTCGATCGCTTCGCCCTCGGGCGGCGGCGCTTCCCAGGGGAAGTCCAGCCCGGCATAGCCGTCGGGGATCTCGACATCCTTCACGGGGGGCGATCCTTCCTCTGGCCGGAAATACCTCGGGGGACGAGAGGGGCGGAGCCCCCCGCCCGGTCGCGGCCGTCAGGCCGCGATGGTCTCGGTCGACACCGCGTAGAGCTCTTCCGCGCCGGTCCGCGCCTTGGCCATCTCGGCCAGCGCCTCGGGCAGCATCCGGCCGCCGGCGAAGCGCGCGAGGCCTGCCCGGTCGGGATCGGCCCCGGCCGCGCGCAGGTGATAGGCCGCGCCCAGCACGCGGGCGAAGGCGTTCAGATAGGCCACCGCGCCGGCGAAGCGGTCCTGCATGTCCTGCTCCAGCATCCATTCGGTCAGCATGCGCAGATCGGCCACCGCGGCCTTCAGTCCCGCGTGGTCGATTTCGGCCAGCTCGTCGAGCAGCGCGAAGGCCGCGGCGCCGCCATCCATCAGCTTGCGGCCCACGAGGTCCATCGCCTGGATGCCGTTGGTGCCCTCGTAGATCGCGGTGACGCGCACATCGCGCAGGTATTGCGCGGCGCCCGTCTCCTCGACGAAGCCCATGCCGCCATGGACCTGGATGCCCTCGCCGGCCACGCGGATGCCGATATCGGTGCCGAAAGCCTTGGCGATCGGCGTCAGGAACGCGCCCCGCGCGCGCCAGCCCGCATCGCCGGTGGCCTTGGCCATGTCGAGCGCGACCGCGCAATCCATCGCCAGCGCCCGCACCGCGAAGGTATCGGCCTTCATCGACAGCACCATGCGCCGCACGTCGGCATGGTCGAGGATCGAGCCGTCGCCCTTGGGCGTCCGGCCCTGCTTGCGGTCGAGCGCGTAGCCGATGGCGTGCTGCATCGCCGCCTCGGCCACCGACAGGCCCTGCACGCCGACGCCGAGGCGAGCATTGTTCATCATGGTGAACATCGCGGCCATGCCCTTGTGCGGCTCGCCGATCAGCCAGCCGGTCGCGCCGTCATATTGCATCACCGCGGTGGGCGAACCGTGCAGGCCCAGCTTGTGCTCCAGCGAGACGACCTTCAGGTCGTTGGCCCGCCCCAGGCTGCCGTCTTCGTTCGGAATCCGCTTCGGCACCATGAAGAGGCTGATGCCCTTCGTGCCCTCGACCCCGTCGGGCAGCCGCGCCAGCACGAGGTGGCAGACATTCTCGGAAAAGTCGTTGTCGCCCCAGGAGATGTAGATCTTCTGACCCGTCACCGCGTAGCTGCCGTCGCCATTGGGCACGGCCTTCGATTTCAGCGCACCCACGTCGGAGCCCGCCTGCGGCTCGGTCAGGTTCATCGTGCCGCACCATTCGCCCGAGACGAGCTTGGGGATGTAGAGCTCGCGGATCTCGTCGGAGGCATGCGCCTCCAGCGCCTCGATCTGGCCCTGCGTCATCAGCGGGTTGAGCTGCAGCGACAGGCAGGCCGAGCCCATCATCTCGTTGACCGCCATGGTCAGCGCGATGGGCAGGCCCATGCCGCCATATTCGGGATCGGCCGACATGCCGAGCCAGCCGCCTTCAGCGATGGCGCG